>JAIETA010000086.1 GCA_019745575.1 Reyranella sp.
AGAAGCTGCCGCGCGACGGCCTGTGGCCGGCCCAGGCGGCGCTGGCCGCCCAGGACGAGCTGGCGGCGCTTCATGCCGACCTGCTGGCCTCCTTGCTGCGCGCGGCGGGGCCCGGCGGCGGCGCCGATCCCGATGCGGCGCTGGCCCGCTGGAGCGAGCCGCGGCGGCTGGCGCTCGACCGCGTCGACCGGCTGCTGAAGGAGGACCTGCCGGTGGCCGGCAGCCTCGACCTCGCCATGCTCTCGGTCGCCACCGCCGAGTTGCGAAGCCTCGTCTAGCGGGCGATCATCGCCGCCACGGAGCACATCATGAGCACCAAGACCGAGACCTTCCCGATCCAGAAGAGCGACGACGAGTGGCGGCGCGAACTCGATCCGCTGCAGTACAACGTGCTGCGCAAGCACGCCACCGAGCGCGCCTTCACCAGCCCGCTGAACGACGAGAAGCGCCAGGGACTGTTCGTCTGCGCCGGCTGCGGCGAGAAGCTGTTCGACGCGGCCACGAAATTCGAGAGCGGCACCGGCTGGCCGTCCTTCTGGCAGCCGCTGTCCGGCGGCATCGGCACGACGACCGATCGCAGCTTCTTCATGACCCGCACCGAGGTGCATTGCGCCAAGTGCGGCGGCCATCTCGGCCACGTCTTCCCCGACGGGCCGGCACCCACCGGCCAGCGCTACTGCATGAACGGCGCGGCGATGAAGTTCGAGGAGAAGAAGTAGGCCCGAGTCTATCCGACTCCGTCGGAGAGACTCTCTAGGTCACCGGCTTCTCGGCTGGCGGCGGAGGCGGCGGAATTTCGTCGTGGCAGATCTGCGCCAGCGACGGCTGCAGCATCGCGAACAGAATGGCCATCGCAAGGGCGGCAAGACGGGTCATGTGCGCCTCCAATCGACGCTGAAGTGGATCACAGCCCCTTCAGGAAGTCGATCAGCAGTTTGTTGACCTCGGCCGGCCGCTCCTGCTGCACCCAGTGGCCGGCGCCCTCAAGGATGTGGCTGCCGCGCAGGCCCGGCAGGGTCTTCGGGTAGGCCTCGAGCTGCGCCTTGGCCGCAGGGAAGCGCAGCACGCCGTCGCGGCTGCCGGCGATGAACAGCGAGGGCTGGCGGATCGGCTGGCCGCGCCACGGACCCGCAAGCTCCCAGTTGCGCCGCAGGTTGCGGTACCAGTTGAAGCCGCCGCGAAAGCCGGCGCGGGCGAATTCCTGGGTGTAATAGTCGAGGTCGGCCTCGCTCAGCCACGCCGGCAGCCTGTCGGGATCGACCGTGTTGGACAGCAGCGTGCCGTCGGGCAGGCGGGCAAAGCCCTTGCCCGGTTCCGTGAGATCGCCGCCGGCGGTGTAGTAGATGCGCCGCAGGGCGGCGCGGATGTCCTGCTGCATCTCGGCCTCGGCCACGCCGGGCTTCTGGAAGTACTGCATGTAGAAGTCGTTGATGCCGAGCTTCTCCAGCGCGCTCAGCACGTCGACATAGCCGGGCGGCGCGTAGGGCACGCTCATGGCGCACACCGCCGGAAACAGGTCGGGCCGCCACAGCGCGGCGTTCCAGGCGACCGGTGCGCCCCAGTCGTGGCCGACGATCACCGCCTTGGTCTCGCCCAGCGCCTTGACCAGTTCGGCCATGTCGCCCACCAGGTGGAGAAGCGTGTAGTGCTCGATGGTTTCGGGCGCCTGGGTTCCGCCATAGCCGCGCATGTCGGGGGCGACGCAGCGGAAGCCGGCGGCGCTCACGGCCTGCAGCTGGTGCCGCCACGAATACCAGCTCTCGGGCCAGCCATGACAGAACAGCACCAGCGGCGCCCCGGGTTCCCCGGGGCCGATCTCGGCGTAGCGCATGTGGATGTTGTTGGCCGTGGTCGTCTTGAGCGTGACGCCCGGAACAGGCGAAGCGGTCATCGGCGGGTTCCTCCAGGGATCGGCCGCACCCTAGCGGGTCGACCTAGCCGCGCAAGTGAACCGGCCGTGACAGCCGCATCCGCACCGAGGCGCGCGACCCCAGGAGCAGCGAGCCGACGAAGAAGGCGCTGGCGAACAGGACGATGACCGGCCCCGAGGGCAGGCCGGCGTGAAACGACACCAGCAGTCCGATCGCCGCCGAGGCGAAGGCCATGGGTGCCGCGACCAGCGTCATCGACCAGACCTCGCGGGCCCAGAACGAGGCGGCAACCGCCGGCAGCAGCACGATGCCCAGCGCCATCAGCGTGCCCAGCGCCTGGAAGCCCGCCACCATGTTCAGCACGGCGAGTGCCAGGAAAAGATAGTGGTAGAGCGAGCCGCGGATGCCTATGGCGGCGAGAAAGCCGGGATTGAAGCATTCCACGACCAGGGGCCGGTAGATGGCGGCCAGGCCCACCAGGGTGAGCGTGGCCGTCGCAACGACGAGGAACAGCGCCATGTCGTCGACCGCCAGGATGGCGCCGAACAGGATGTTCATGAGATCGACGGCCGAGCCGCGCAGGGAAACGATGAGCACGCCCATCGCCATCGCGGTGAGGTAGGCCGCGGCGAAGCTTGCGTCCTCGCGCATGCTGGAGAAGCGGGCGATGACGCCCGACAACAGCGCCGTCGCAATGCCGGCCAGGAAGCCGCCGAGGCTCATGGCCGGCAGCGACAGGCCGCCCAGCAGGAAGCCGAGCGCGGCCCCCGGCAACAGGGCGTGGGCGAGCGCGTCGCCCATCAGGCTCATGCGACGCAGGATCAGGAACACGCCGATTGCCGAGCCGCCGACCGCCAGCGCGAGGCTCGCCACGAGAGCGCGGCGCATGAAGCCGAACTCGACGAACGGCTGGATCAGGTATTCGTAGAACATCGCGCCGGGCGGAGGATCAGGCGCTCAGCCGCAGCGGGACGTCGCAGGCGTCGGCGTGCTCGTCCCAGGCCTCGGCCATGGCGCGTGCCCGCAACAGGTTTTCGGCCGACAGGACCCGTTGCGTCGGGCCGGAATCGACCAGCTCGCGGGCCAGCAGCAGCGCGTTGGGAAAATCGCGCCGCACCTGATCGAGGTCGTGCAGGACGGCCACGACGGTCCGCTTCTCGGCCCGCCAGCGCCGGATCACCGCCATCAGGTCAGCCACGGTCTTGGAGTCGATGGCGGCGAAGGGTTCATCCAGCAGCACGAGGTCGGCATCCTGGAGCAGCAGCCGGGCAAACAGAACGCGCTGGAACTGCCCCACCGACAGCGTGTCGATCGGGCGGCGCTCGAAGCCCGCGAGACCCACCGCCTCGATGGCGTGCTGGGCGTCGTCGATGTCGGCTGTGCGGGCCGCGCCAAAGCCGCCGAAGCGCGACCAGCGGCCAAGCAGGACCGTATCGAAGACCGAGATTGGAAAGCTGCGATCGATCTCGGCCTGCTGCGGCAGGTAGGCGATGCGCTTGGCCGAACATTCGATGCGGCCCTCGATGTGCGGAGCAAGGCCCAGCAGAGCCTTCAGCAGCGTGCTCTTGCCGGCGCCATTGGGCCCGACGATCGCGGTCATCTCGGCGGCGGGAATCTCCGCCGATACGTGGTGCACCGCCGGATGGCGGTCGTAGCTCACGGTCAGATCGGTCAGGCGAAGGGCCGCGCTCACCGCACCGTCCTCACAGCGCCCACCAGGCGCAAAGCCACAGCAGCGCCGAGATCGCCAAGGCGGCGGCGACGCGGGCCGGCGCGCTCATGGCGAGCAGGGTAGTACCGGGAGAAACGGGTTCATGCATGGGTCTGGCCGCGGCAGGAGACGACATGTTGTTATAATATTACTCGCGGTGAGTCCAGCCGACGTCACGACCTGCGAGCGCTACGTGACCGGCCACTGACCGTTTCTTGATTGGGCCGTGGGCGGTCGAGCTGTTCACCTCGCAGGGCTGCAACTCGTGTCCGCCGGCCGACGCCTTCCTCGGCAAACTGGCCGCGCGGCCCGACATCGTCGCGCTGTCGTTCCACGTCGATTACTGGGACTACATCGGCTGGAAAGACCCCTTCGCCTCGCGCGAGACCACCGAGCGCCAGCGCGCCTACGCCCGGACATTGAAGCAGCGCTACGTCTACACGCCGGAGATGGTGGTCGACGGCATCGGCCACGACACTGGCCGCGAGCCGGGCCCGATCGAGGCCTTGCTGGCGACGGCGCAGCGCCTCGCGCCGCGGCGCGCCACGCCCAGACTTTCGCGGACGGTCGGCGGACCCCTCATCGTCAAGCTCGAAGCCTTCGCCCTTCAGGGCGGCCCGGCCGACGTTACCCTCGCAGTCTACGATCGCCGGCACAGCACGCGCGTGGCCCGTGGCGAGAACGACGGGCGCACGCTGGAGAACTTCAACATCGTCCGCCACTTCGAGCTGATCGGCCGCTGGGACGGCTCGGCCGCAGACTGGACGGTGGCTGCCGGGCGGATTCAGCCTTCCCAGGGCGTGGCCGTGCTGGTCCAGCACGCCGGCTGCGGCCCGATGATCGGCTGCAACAAGCTGGAGCCGGCATACTCGGGCTGAGACAGCCGGCCTTGCTTCCGCCACGGGTGCGGGCGAAGGTGCGCCAATGCCGCCCGCCAGCGCCTCCGGCCGCCTGACCGCGGTTCTGGGTCCCACGAACACCGGCAAGACCCACCTCGCGATCGAGCGCATGCTCGGCCACGAGTCCGGCATGATCGGCTTTCCGCTGCGCCTCCTGGCGCGCGAGAACTACGACCGCATCGTGGCAGTGAAGGGTGCCCACCAAGTGGCCCTGATCACCGGCGAGGAGAAGATCGCGCCGCCCGGAGCGCGCTACTTCGTCTGCACGGTCGAATCCATGCCGGTCGAGCGGCAGGTCTCGTTCCTCGCCGTCGACGAGGTGCAGATGGCGGCCGACCCCGAACGCGGCCACTTCTTCACCGACCGCCTGCTGCACGCCCGCGGCGCGAACGAAACCATGCTGCTGGGCGCCGATACCGTCCGGCCGGTGTTGAACCGCCTGTTGCC
The DNA here is from genome assembly GCA_019745575.1 of Reyranella sp. Taxonomy (GTDB): domain Bacteria; phylum Pseudomonadota; class Alphaproteobacteria; order Reyranellales; family Reyranellaceae; genus Reyranella. Next base: position 4,929 of record JAIETA010000086.1, read on the forward strand.
CGACATCGACATGGTGGCCCGCCCGCGCTTTTCGAAGCTCACCTATGTCGGCCCCAAGAAGGCGACCCGCCTGCCGCGCCGTTCGGCCGTCGTCGGCTTCTCGGCCGGCGAAGTCTACGCCATCGCCGAGCTGATCCGCCGCCAACGCGGCGGCACGGCGATCGTCATGGGCGCGATGAGCCCGCGCACCCGCAATGCCCAGGTCGAGATGTTCCAGTCCGGCGAGGTCGAGTACCTGGTCGCGACCGACGCGATCGGCATGGGCCTCAACATGGACGTCAATCACGTCTGGTTCGCCAGCCTGCGAAAGTACGACGGCCGCAGCGCGCGGCCCCTGCGCAGCGTCGAGCTGGCACAGATCGCCGGCCGCGCCGGCCGCCACATGAACGACGGCACCTTCGGCACCACGGCCGACGTCGGCGGCCTCGATCCCGAGATCGTCGAGGCCATCGAAAACCACCGCTTCGACCCGCTGCGCGACGTGCAATGGCGCAACAGCACCCTCGACTTCCGCTCGATCCCGGCGCTGATCGCCGCGCTCAACCTCGCGCCGTCGCATGCCGCGCTGCAGCGGGTCCGCGAGCAGGACGACCAGCTCGCACTGCAGACGCTGGCGGCGCAGTCCGACTTCCTGCCGCGCGTGCGCACGCCGGCGCGCGTCAAGCTGCTCTGGGAGGTCTGCCAGGTGCCCGACTTCCGCAAGACCATGACCGAAGAGCATACGCGGCTGCTCGGCCACCTGTTCGAACATCTGACGCAGGGCGGCGAGCGTCTGCCCGAGGACTGGATCGACAGCCACATCAAGCGGCTGGAGCATTTCGACGGCGACATCGACACCTTGATGGCGCGGATCGCCCATGTCAGGACCTGGACCTACATCACCCACCGTCCCGGCTGGATTCAGCGCGCGACCCACTGGCAGGAACGCACGCGCGCCATCGAGGACAAGCTCTCCGACGTCCTGCACCAGCGGCTCACGCAACGGTTTGTCGATAGACGGGCGGCTTTGCTTGTAAGAAGATTGCGCGATGAGGATGAAATGACGACGTCGGTCGCCGCCGCAGGCGAGGTCACGGTCGAGGGCGAGCATCTCGGACGCATCGAGGGCTTCCGATTCGTGCCCGACGCGGCCGAGAGCCACGCCGACCAGAAGGCCGTCCTGAGCGCCGCGCTGCGAGCGCTGCGTCAGGATCTGCCGGCGCGCCTACAAGCCTTTGCCGGTTCGGCCGATGGCGAGATCGTGTTCGATTCCCAGCTGCGCGTGTGCTGGGGCGGCGGTCCGGTGGCCCGCCTGCTGCCGAGCGGCGACATTCTCGCCCCCAAGGTCGAGGCGCTGGCCACCGACCTGCTCGACGGGCCGGCCCGCGAAGAGGTGCGCAAGCGTGCCGCGACCTGGGTCGAGACCCGCATTCGCCTCGGCCTCTCCGAGTTGATGGACGCCCGCGCCACGGCGGAGTTGCCGGCCGGCGCGCGCGGCATCGTCTTCCAGCTCTGCGAAAGCCTGGGCGTCCTGCCGCGCCGGCCGATCGAGGACCAGCTCGTCCAGCTCGGCGAGGACGATCGCAAGGCGCTGGCGCGGCTTGGCGTCAGGGTCGGCGTCTTTTCCCTCTATTTCCCGAGCATGCTGAAGCCGGTGCCGATTCGCCTGCGCGCCGGTCTTTGGATGATCGCCCGCAATCGCGAAACGATTCCGCCGCTGCCGGCCGAGGGCCGCACGTCGATGGACCTGCCGCGCGACGCCGAACGTGAGTTTTACGCCACCATCGGCTATCTGCCGTTGGGCGATCACGCGATCCGCGCCGACATGGTCGAGCGGCTGGCGGCAATGGCCCGTCAGGCGGTGCGCGAAAGCCGGGAGGCGGCCCGCCGCACCCAACACGACAAGAAGCTGCCACGAGATGCGCCTGTCGCCGCGACCGCCACCGCACCGGCGGCGGCTCCTTCGGCCGACGAGATCAGCGAATGGGCGATCGTTGCCGCCGCGTTCGGCGAAAGCGAGCCCGTACCGGCACCTGAACCCGCGAGCACGCCGGAACCCGAAGTCCCCGCCGCCGACGCGCCGACGGCGCTGACGGCCGTAGAGGAACCGGCAAACGCCGAAGCGGCGCCGGCTCCCCCGGCGTCGGCCGAGGAAACGACGACGGCAGAAGGCGCCGCAGCGGCCGAGGAGTCGAAGCCGGAGCCAAAGGCGACTGGTCCGCGGCCTCTGCAGCCCGGCCACTTCCGGGCGACCCCGCAGATGATGTCGCTGGTCGGCTGCTCCGAACCGGAGATGGCCAACGTGATGCGTGCGCTGGGCTACCGTGTCCATCCGCCGTCGGAGGAGTCCGGACCGCTGCACAGCTTCTCGATCAAGCCGCGCTTTGTGCGCGAGCGCGAGGAGCAGCGGGAACGCCAACGCCTTCAGCAGCTGCAGCAGCGCCAGCAACGCGATCAGCAGCGCCGCGACCGGCCGGCGCGGCCGCCCAGCGAGCGTCAGTTCTTCGCCGACGCCGCCCGCCCGGATCGCGCCAAGCAAGGTCCGCGAAAGGATGGACCGCGCACCGATGGGCCGGCAAAGGACGGCCCTCGCCAGGACCGCGGTCAGAGCGACCGGCCTCGCGGCGCCCGGCCGCCGCGGCGTGACAGCGGCGGGCCGGCATTGCGCCTCTACGCCACCACCGAGACGAAGAGCGATGCGCCGGCCGCCGATTCGCCCTTCGCCAAGCTGCTGGAGCTCAAGCTCGGCGGCAAGAAGTAGCCGCGCGGCCGTCGCCGATTGCGATGCGGCTCGACAAGTGGCTGTGGCAGGCACGTTTCTTCAAATCCCGCACCCTGGCCGCCCGCTACATCGAGAAGTCGCGCTGTCGTCTCGACGGCCGCGTCGTCGACAAGCCCCACACGACCGTTGCACCCGACATGGTCCTCACCTTCGCCCTCGGTGCGCGCGTCCGGGTCGTGCGAATCGTGTCGCTCGGCACCCGGCGCGGCCCCGCGGCGGAAGCCCGTACATTGTATGATGAAATCGACCCTGCGTGATTCGGCAGCCTTGCGCACGACGATGCCGCGCGTTAATCAGCCGGCCGCTCGTCTCAGGAGCCGTTGATGACCTATGTCGTGATCGAGGCTTGCATCAAGTGCAAGTACATGGACTGCGTGGAAGTCTGCCCCGTGGACTGCTTCTACGAGGGCGAGAACATGCTGGTCATCAATCCCGACGAGTGCATCGACTGCGGCGTCTGCGAACCCGAATGCCCCGTCGAGGCCATCCAGCCCGACACCGAGAAGGGTCTTGAGAAGTGGCTGGAGCTCAATCGCAGCTTGTCGGCCGAGTGGCCGAACATCACGCGCAAGGGCGAGGCCCCGTCCGACGCCGACACTTTCAAGGACGAGAAAGACAAGTTCAGTAAGTATTTCAGCAAGAATCCCGCGAAGCGTTAGGCGTCTCGTCACGCCGGGCCACGCACCCCCAAATGGCGATATGCGTCTAGCGCATAGGTTGACCGTTGCTGAAATGCAACATCGGCCGCGACTCGCGGCCAAATCTCTGGTATAAGGAAGTGGCAGGAAGCGGTCCGGGGTCCGGCCCGCCGCCGGCTCGGTGTCCGTGTCGGTATCCGAAAGAAACTTACCGATATCGGTCGTCGAGCCTAGCACGCAGGGGAGCGTGCGCGGTGGGTCGCGGTATCGCTGAACGCGGGGTTTGACGTGAAGGGACTTGATATGGCGAAGCCGAAGAAGACAGCGCCGAAGGCGAAGGAATTTGCCTTTGAGAAGGGCGATTTCGTGGTCTATCCGACCCACGGCGTCGGCCGCGTGATCGACATCGAGGCGAAGGAGATTGCCGGCTACAAGCTCGATCTGTTCGTCATTTCGTTCGAGCAGGAGCGCATGATGCTGCGCGTCCCGGTGGCGAAGGCGAAGATCTCCGGCCTGCGCAAGTTGAGCTCGCGCAAGATCATGGAGAGTGCGCTGGTCACCCTGAAGGGTCGCAGCCGCGTCAGCCGCGCCATGTGGAACCGTCGCGCCCAGGAGTACGAAGCCAAGATCAATTCCGGCGACCCTGTGTCGATCGCCGAGGTGGTGCGCGACCTGCACCGCAATGCCGGACAGCCCGACCAGTCCTATAGCGAACGCCAGATCTACGAGGCGGCGCTGGATCGGCTGGCACGCGAGCTTGCCGCCGTCGAGCGCATCGACAAGGACCTGGCCACGCAGAAGCTGAACAGCGTGCTGCAGAAGGTAGCTTAGGTACGAAGTTGCCCAAGCTGCGGGTCGCCTGACCGCGACCTGAACACGTTTTCGGAGAGGCGGCCGGCCGGCAGGGTCGAGCCGCCTTTTTCGTGTTCGCGCCTCCGGCCTAAGGCTCGACGATCTTGACCTGTGACAGCCGCGCCAGCTCGGCCGGCGTCTCGACGCCATTCAGGACCAGCAGCCGCTCCATTCTGAGAGCGCCGTAGGGCAGCCTGGCCGCAAGCTGTGCCGGCGAAGCGCCGGCCGGCACCACCCGAAGCCGATAGGGCCTGAGGGCTGCCGCCTCCGACGCCGACAATGTCCGGAAAGTGCGCGCCGCGTTGACCAGCACCTCGATCCGGCGGTCGCGATCCGGCCCCTCGCTCAGCAGGTTGAAAAAGCAGATGCGACCGCCGTGCCGGATCATGACATAGCGCGCCTGGCCAAGGCCGGTGTCGGAGCCGCGCGGGCGGGCACCGATGGCTGCCTCCGCGCCGCCGATCTCGGTCGCCTGTATGTCGGTCGGTGTCGGCTTCAGCGTATTGCGCATCCAGTCATCGAGGCGACCTGCGACACGGTCGTTGGAACAGGAGAAATACAGCAACGATCCGTCGCGTCCGACACCCAGCACGCCATCGGACTCGTTGAACAGCCGGAAATCGGCCGGCGCCTCGAAGGCGAGCCTCAGCACCGGATGGAGGAACGCCGGCCCGCGCACATAGCCCTCGGCGGGCGGATCGTCGACCGACATGCCGTCGATCGCCGCGAGATAGGCGCTCCGGCCGGACTCGCCGGCTGGCGCGGGAACGTCCATCAGCGCGCTCTTCCGCTCGAGAGGCGCAGGGTGGGTCGACGTCGCACTGCGGCGGTCGCCCGCCTCCGGCGCCATGCCCATGATCTGCGCCTCGAGCTGCGCCTGCTGGCGTAGCCGGTCGATCAGGGACGCCATCGCAGTCCCGCGATATCCGGCGCGCACGAGGTAGGCCAGGCCGAGGCGGTCGGCTTCCAGCTCTTGCTCGCGCGAATAGCGCCGCAGGGCGATCAAGCCGTCGCGCGCCACCGAGCGGCCGACCGTGACCGATCCACTGACGGCCGCGGCCTCGACGGCGGCATCGAGCACGCCCTGCCGGGCGCGGGCACGCTGGGCGGCATGGCGCTGGACAAGGTGTCCGACCTCATGGCCGAGGGCGGCGGCAAGTTCGGCTTCGTCGTTGAGCAGCGCGAGCAGTCCGCGCGTCACGAAGACGTAGCCGGTGGGCAAGGCGTGGGCGTTCGCCGCGGCGATGTCGAGCACGACAAAGCGATAGGGCCCGGTGAGGCCGGACTGATCGACCAGCTTCTGGCCGACCCGATCGACATAGGCTTGCAGCGCGGCGTCGGGATAGACGGGGCCGACTTCGCGCTCGATCGCCCCGGGCAAGGTCGGAACGCCGGTACGCGGCGGGATGGCGCCCACCGTCGGTGGCGGAGTGTTCGCGGGCGCGCAGGCGCCGGCGACGGCAAGCAACGCGACAAGCGCCAGAAAACGGCGATAAACCACTGACCCTCCTCGTCGCCCGGCCGACCTTAGACGCCCGGCCACCGCATCGGCAATTGCCGCAAGGCTGGAACGGCAGCGGCTGCTATGGCAGTGATGGCCGCAGAGACCGACATGCCGCGTTCAGAAACCCCTCTCCGCTCCGAACTGTTCCCCGAGATCTCGCCGTACGCCAGCGGCATGCTGGCCGTCGACGGGCGACACACGATCTATTGGGAGCAAAGCGGCAATCCCGAGGGCACGCCCGTTCTTTTCCTGCATGGCGGGCCGGGCGCTGGCTCGGCGCCGGTGCACAGGCGCTTCTTCGATCCGCAATTCTACCGCATCGTGGTCTTCGATCAGCGCGGATGCGGCCGTTCGGTGCCGCTCGGCGATCTGCACGACAATACCACCGCCCATCTGGTGGCCGATATGGAAATACTCCGCGCTCATCTCGGCATCGGCCGCTGGCTGCTGTTCGGCGGGTCGTGGGGCAGCACGCTGGCGCTCGCTTACGGCATCGCCCATGCCGAACGAGTGGCGGGCTTCATCCTGCGCGGCATCTTCCTCGGCGCGAGATCGGAAATCGACTGGTTCCTGCACGGAATGCGCACCATCTTTCCGGAGGCGTGGCGGGACTTCGTCGAGCACCTGCCGGAAGACGAACGCGGCGATCTGCTGGGCAACTACTATCGCCGCCTCACCGACCGAAGCCCCGACCGGCATCGCCCCGCGGCGCGAGCCTGGAGCCGCTACGAGGCCGCCTGTTCGACGCTCTACCCGACGGCGCGGGCGCCCTTCGAGACCGATCACGGTGGCTTTGCCCTCGCGCTGTCACGCATCGAGGCACACTACTTCGCAAACGGCACATTCGTGCCCGAGGGTTGGCCGTGGTCCGACCTCGATCGCATCCGCCGCCTGCCCGCCACCATCGTTCAGGGCCGCTACGATATCGTCTGCCCGCCGGTGACCGCCGACATGCTGGCGCGCGCCTGGCCCGAAGCGCGCTATGTCGTCGTCCCCGATGCCGGGCACAGCGCGCTCGAACCGGGCATCCGGGCCGCTCTGGTCAACGCCACCGAGAGCTTCCGTCTGTCGAGCGGTGACGACGATCTCTTCGCGCCGCGCTTTCCCTGGGAGACCTGAAAGCCATGTCGTTCGAGCTTCCGCCAGAGCAAACTGGTGCCGCCGCCTGGTACGGCCCGGAGATGACGACGCGCAGCGACTGGCTGATGCCGCTCACCGCGACCGAGATCGCGGAAGTCGAGACGGCTGCAACGGCGCTGGCCGCGCGTGACGCCGATATCGCGGCCATTGCCGCCGGCGACTTTCCGTTGCCGACGCTCGCGCCGAAGCTCAAGGCGCGGGTGCGCGACGAAGTGTTGAACGGCCGCGGCTTTCTGCTGCTGCGCGGGCTGCCGGTCGAGCGCTGGTCGATGCGCGAGGCGGCCACGGCGTTCTTCGGGCTGGGCGCCCATCTCGGCAGCGCGCGCTCGCAGAACGGCAAGGGCCATGTCCTCGGCCACGTGCAGGATCTCGGGCTCGACGTGCACGATCCCAATGTCCGCATCTACCAGACCAACGAACGCCAGACCTATCACACCGACTCCTGCGACATCGTCGGCCTGCTCTGCCTCAAGACGGCGAAATCGGGCGGGCTGTCGGCGTTGGTCAGTTCGACCACCATCTTCAACGAGATGCGCCGACGGCGGCCCGACCTTCTGAAACTGCTGTTCCAACCGATCGCGACCGACCGGCGCGGCGAGGTGCCGGATGGTCAGAAGCCCTATTTCGAGATCCCCGTGTTCAACTGGCACAAGGGCTTCCTGAGTGCGATCTACCAGCGTCAGTATGTCGACTCGGCGCAACGGTTTGCCGATGCGCCCCGGCTGTCGCCGGCCCAGATCGAAGCGCTCGATCTTTTCGACTCGCTGGCCGGCGATCCCAAACTCCACATGTTCATGGAGTTCAAGCCCGGCGACATCCAGCTGGTTCACAACCACACCATGCTGCACGACCGCACCAGCTTCGTGGACTGGCCGGAACCCGAACGCCGCCGTCACCTGTTGCGCCTGTGGCTGGCGGCCGCGGACGCGCGACCGCTGCCAGAGGTCTTCGCCCAGCGCTACGGAACGGTCACGGTGGGCGACCGCGGCGGCATCATCGTGCGCGGCACCAAGCTGCACGCACCGCTGCAGGCCGTCTGAATCGCGACCCGGCATGGGCAGTTGACCCGATGCGTCGGCGTCCCTAAGTGAAGGCCGCCCGAACACCAGCGAGACGAGGGACAACGTATGGCCAGCGATCCAACCGCGGGCGCGGGCCCGGCGGAGATGCCGGCCGACACGCCCGACGCCAGCCTCGACATTCCGGCCCCGCCCGGACAGGAGGCCGCGCGCACCGCAGCCGAGCTGGAGCAGCTCGTCGAACAGCTCCAGGCCGAGAAGGCCGATCTGCAGGACAAGCAGCTGCGCGCGCTCGCCGAGGCGCAGAATGTGCGCCGTCGCGCCCAGCAGGACATCGAGAAGGAACGCAAGTTCGGCATCGAGCGCTTCGCCCGGGACGTGCTGTCGGTCGCCGACAACCTCGGCCGCGGCCTTTCGGCGCTGCCCGCCGACCTCGACTCGATCGACCCGGCGCTGCGCAACGTGATCGTTGGCGTCCAGGCCACCGCGCGCGAGCTGCAGTCCGTGCTGGAGCGCCACGGCGTCACCCGCATCGAGGCGCTCGGCCAGCCTTTCAACGCCGATTTCCATCAGGCCATGATGGAAGTCGAGGATGCGACGGTCCCGGCCGGGACCGTCGTCCAGGAGCTGATTCCGGGCTACCTGATCGCCGGCCGCCTGCTGCGTGCAGCCATGGTCGCCGTGGCCAAGGGCGGCCCGGCGGTTCCCGCTCCCAGCAACGAGAACTAGCCCATGGGGTCCCGTTCAGTGTCCGGCTCGTTGCCCGACGGGGCGGAATTTCGTGCCCCTGGATGGGCCGCGCCATTGCAGGTCGGCCAGCAGGACCTATATAGCCCCTGTCCCGACCCGGTTTTTCCGGCGGGTAATCACATATCGGGGGGTCGCTCAGGCGCCTTTGGGGCCTAGCCGATCCGCCTAGCGAGAGAGCAGTAACATGGCGAAAGTCATCGGTATCGACCTCGGCACGACCAACTCGTGCGTCGCGGTCATGGAAGGCGGCGACACCAAGGTTATCGAGAATTCGGAGGGCGCGCGGACGACCCCGTCCATGGTGGCGTTCACCGACGGCGGCGAGCGTCTGGTCGGCCAGGCCGCCAAGCGCCAGGCCGTGACCAACCCGCTGAAGACCCTTTATTCCGTCAAGCGCATGATCGGCCGTCGCTTCGAGGACCCGATGGTCCAGAAGGAAATGTCGCTGGTTCCCTTCCCGATCGTGAAGGCGGCGAACGGCGATGCCTGGGTCGAGGCGGCGGGCCAGACCTATAGCCCCAGCCAGATCTCCGCCTTCATCCTCGGCAAGATGAAGGAGACCGCCGAGGCCTATCTCGGCGAGAAGGTCGAGCAGGCGGTCATCACCGTGCCGGCCTACTTCAACGACGCCCAGCGCCAGGCCACCAAGGACGCCGGCCGGATCGCCGGCCTGGAAGTGCTGCGCATCATCAACGAGCCGACGGCGGCGGCGCTGGCCTACGGCATGGACAAGCGCAAGAGCGGCACCATCGCGGTCTACGACCTGGGTGGCGGCACGTTCGACGTGTCGATCCTCGAGATCGGCGACGGCGTGTTCGAGGTCAAGGCGACCAACGGCGACACGTTCCTGGGCGGCGAGGACTTCGACGTCCGCGTCATCGGCTACCTGGCGGACGAGTTCAAGAAGGAGCAGGGCATCGACCTGCGCAACGACAAGCTCGCCCTGCAGCGCCTGAAGGAAGCGGCCGAGAAGGCCAAGATCGAGCTCTCCAACTCCAAGGAGACCGAGATCAACCTGCCGTTCATCACGGCAGATGCCAGCGGCCCCAAGCATCTCGTGATCAAGCTGTCGCGCGCCAAGCTCGAGGCCCTGGTCGATGACCTGGTGCAGCGCACGCTCGAGCCTTGCAAGGCGGCGCTCAAGGATGCCGGCCTGCAGGCCGGCCAGATCGACGAGGTCATCCTGGTCGGCGGCATGACGCGCATGCCGAAGGTCATCGAGACCGTGAAGCAGTTCTTCGGCAAGGAGCCGGCCCGCAACGTCAACCCCGACGAGGTCGTGGCGATTGGCGCGGCGGTACAGGCGGCCGTGCTGAAGGGCGAGGTCAAGGACGTGCTGCTGCTCGACGTGACACCGCTGTCGCTCGGCATCGAGACGCTGGGCGGCGTGTTCACGCGCCTGATCGAGCGCAACACGACGATCCCGACCAAGAAGAGCCAGACCTTCTCGACAGCCGACGACAACCAGACCGCCGTCACCATCCGCGTGTTCCAGGGCGAGCGCGAGATCGCCTCGCAGAACAAGATGCTGGGCCAGTTCGACCTGGTCGGCATTCCGCCGGCCCCGCGCGGCATGCCGCAGGTCGAGGTCACGTTCGACATCGACGCCAACGGCATCGTGCAGGTCTCGGCCAAGGACAAGGCCACCGGCAAGGAGCAGCAGATCCGCATCCAGGCTTCGGGCGGCCTCAGCGAGGCCGACATCCAGAAGATGGTGAAGGACGCCGAGCTGCACGCCGAGGAAGACAAGAAGAAGCGCGAGCTGATCGACGCCCGCAACCAGGGCGAAGCGCTGGTCCATTCGACCGACAAGCACCTCAAGGAGTACGGCGACAAGGTGAGCCCGACCGAGAAGGCCGCCATCGAAGGCGCCGTCGAGGCACTGAAGACGGCGCTCGCCGGCGAAGACGTCGAGGCGATCAAGTCGAAGACCAACGACGTCGCGCAGGCGGCGATGAAGCTCGGCGAGGCGATGTACAAGGCCCAGCAGGCCGAGGCCCAGGCTGGAGCCGCGGCCGGCGCAGCGCCGGGCGGCGCCAGCGGCACGGGCGAGGCGAAGAACGACAAGGTCGTCGACGCCGAGTTCGAGGACGTGACCGACAAGAACAAGAAGACCGGCTCCGGCTGAGCCGGGCGGACAGCAAGACGGCCTCCCGCTCGCGCGGGAGGCCGACCTTTGAGGGGCAAGCGGGGGCTGCGTAGAGCGTATGTCGCAGGACTATTACGAGCTGCTCGGGGTCGGCCGTACGGCAAGCGCCGACGACATCAAGAAGGCGTTCCGCAAGCTCGCCATGCAGCACCATCCGGACCGCAATCCGGGGGACAAGGAAGCCGAGAAGAAGTTCAAGACCGTCAATCACGCCTACGACATCCTGAAGGACCCCGAGAAGCGCGCGGCCTATGACCGCTACGGCCCGGCGGCATTCGAGGGCGGCAACGGTCCCGGTGGCCCGGGCGGTGCGCACGGTCAGGGCTTCGACTTCGGCTCGGTGTTCGGCGATATTTTCGACGAGATGTTCGGCGGCAGCGGTCGCGGCCGCGGCGGACGCGCCGACACGCGCGGCCAGGACCTGCGCTTCAATCTGGAAATCACGCTGGAACAGGCCTACAGCGGCACCGAAGCGACGGTGCGGGTGCCGAGTTCGGTGTCCTGCGAGGTCTGCCATGGCAGCGGCGCCGAGGCTGGCTCCAAGCCGCAGACCTGCCCGACCTGTCAGGGCCGCGGTCGCCTGCGCGCCCAGCAGGGTTTCTTCACCGTCGAGCGGGCCTGCCACACCTGCCACGGCGCCGGCCAGGTCATCGACAAGCCGTGCCGCACCTGCGCCGGTCAGGGCCGCGTGCGCCGCGACAAGACCTTGAAGGTCAACATCCCGGCCGGCGTCGAGGACGGCACGCGCATCCGGCTTTCGGGCGAGGGCGAGGCGGGGGCGCGCGGCGGCCCGGCGGGCGACCTCTATGTCTTCCTCTCGGTCCGCCGCCACCAGCTGTTCGAACGCGAGGGCGCCGACGTCCACTGCCGGGTGCCGATCTCGATGGTGCAGGCGACGCTGGGCGGCAACATCGAGGTGCCGACGCTCGACGGCAAGATGGCGCGCATCAACATCCCCGCCGGCGCGCAAGGCGGCCACCAGTTCCGGCTGCGCGGCAAGGGCATGCCGATCGTGCGCTCGAGCCAGCGCGGCGACATGTACATCGAGATCAACGTCGAGACGCCGACCAACCTCACGTCAAAGCAGAAGGAACTGCTCAAGGAATTCGAGAAGGCCGGCAAGACCAGCCCCGAATCCGAGGGCTTCTTCAGCAAGGTGAAGGAAATGTTCGGCGGCTAGCCCCGTCAGCAGCCGAGCTTCTTCGCCACCTCGATCATCGAGCCTCCGACGACGTCCCAGTCGCCGTCCGGCCCCAGGTCGGTCTTCTGGCCGGGGCCGTGCTCGTTCGGCCGGTGCACGAAGCCGGTGGCCAGGCCGCACTTCTGCGCCGCGCGCAGGTCGTTGTTGTGGGCCGCCACCAGCATGACCTGGTGGGGGTCGAGATACATCGTCTTCACCACGCCCAGATAAGACTCCGGATCGGGCTTGTAGTGACGGAAGGTCTCGCCTGAGAAGCAGTGATCCCAGGGGATGCCGCCGTTCTTGGCCATGTTGATCAGGAGCGCCACGTTGCCGTTGCTCATCGTGGCCACGACGTACTTGCGCTTCATCAGGCCGATACCCTCGACCGAATCCGGCCACGGCCGCAGCCGATGCCAGAGGCGCGTGAACTTCCACGCCGCCGCCTCGCCGGGGTGTTTTAGGCCGCGCTTGGCGAGCAGCATCTCGAAGGCCTCCTTGTGCAGCTCGTCGATATTGGTCCAGGGCAGCTCGCCCTTGCGCACGCGGTGCATCTGCGGCTGGTAGAGCCCGCGCCATTCGGCGGCAAAGCTCGTCCAGTCGGTCTCGAGGCCGTACTCGCGGCCGAGCGCCGGCAGATCGGCGATCAGGCTGCCGCGCCAGTCGACCACGGTGCCGAAGACGTCGAAGATGCAGACCTTGAGATTGGCGAGAGCCTTGGACATTGGGTAGCTTCCTCACATGGTTTGGAAGCACGATAGGGTGAGCGGCGCCGACGGCAAGGCTCGATGTGGCTGGGTCACGAACGATCCGCTGTACGAAAGGTATCACGACAAGGAGTGGGGACGTCCGCTCAGGGACGACCGCGCCCTGTTCGAGCTGCTGACGCTGGAAGGCTGCCAGGCGGGGCTTTCCTGGATCACCGTGCTGCGCAAGCGCGAGCACTACCGCGAGGTCTATGACGGTTTTAGCCCCGAGAAGATCGTGCGCTACCGGCCGGCCAAGCTCGCAAAGCTGTTGGCCGATCCCGGCATCATCCGGCACAGGGGCAAGATCGAGGCGAGCGTCACCAACGCGCGGGCCTTCCTCGACCTCGTCGACCGCGAAGGCTCGTTCTCGACGTTCGTCTGGGGCTTCGTCGACGGCAAGCCGCGGCGGAACCGGCCGCAGAGCCTGAAGGACGTGCCCGCGAAAACGGCCGAAAGCGACGCCCTGTCCAAGGCGCTGCAGAAGGCCGGCTTCAAGTTCGTGGGTTCCACCATCTGCTACGCTTTCATGCAGGCCTCGGGCATGGTCGACGACCATGTCGCAGGCTGCCACTGCGCCAGGGAGTAGATCTTGACCAAGCGTGTCTTCATCGCGGCGCTGGGCACCGAAACCAACCAGTTCGTGCCGTTCCCGACCGGCCGCCGCTCCTACGAGGAGTATGGCGTGTGGCGCGGAGATGCCACGAAACATGAACCCACCAACTTCACCGCACCGCTGCATGTCTGGCGCAAGGCGGCCGAGGCGCGCGGCTGGACCGTCATTGAAGGCCTCGCGACTTTTGCCGCGCCGTCGGGCACCACGGTGCGCAAGGTCTACGAGGATTTCCGCGACGAGATTCTGGCCGGCGTGAAGGCCGCGCTGCCGCTCGACGCGGTGCTGATCAACGTCCACGGCGCCATGGTGGCCGACGGCTACGACGACTGCGAGGGCGACCTGCTGTCCAGGGTGCGCGCCATCACAGGCCCCAAGGTGGCGATCGGCGCCGAGTTCGACCTGCACTGTCACCTGAGCCAGCTCATGCTCGACAGCGCCGACGTGCTGGTGGGTTACAAGGAATACCCGCACACCGATCCGATGGAGCGGGCGGCCGAGCTTTTCGCGATCGTGGCCGACACAGCCGACGGCAAGGTGCGCCCGGTAATGGCGCGGCACGACTGCCGCATGATCGCGCAGTACCGCACCTCGGTGCCGCCGATCAGCGAGTTCGTGACCCGCATGAAATCGCTCGAAGGCAAGGACGGCATTCTGTCGGTCTCGCTCAGCCACGGCTTTTCCTTCGCCGACGTGGAAGATGTCGGCACCCGCACGCTGGTCGTGGCCGACGGCGACCGGCCGAAAGCGCAGGCGCTGGCCGAGCAGCTCGGCCGCGAGCTGTGGGACAACCGCGAGCGCTACGCCACCAAGTACCTGTCGATCGCCGAGGCGATGGACCGCGCCGCCTCGCACAACCAGGGGCCGCTGGTGATGGCCGACCGCGCCGACAATCCCGGTTCGGGGGCGCCCGGCGATTCGACCTTCGTGCTAAAAGCGCTGGTCGAGCGCGCGGTCGGCCCGGCGCTGTTCGGCGTCATGTGGGAGCCCGGCGCCTTCCGCATCGCCGAGGAGGCGGGCGAGGGTGCACGCCTCAGGATGCGGCTGGGCGGCAAGTCGGGCGCGGTGAGCGGCGATCCCATCGACCTCGACGTCACGGTGAAGAAGATCGCCCGCGGCGTAAAACAGCCCTACGGGCCGGTGATGGCGCCGTTGGGCGACATGGCGCTGCTGGCCTCGGAGCATGTCGACATCGCTATCTGCACGCTGCGCACCCAGACCTTCCATGCCGACGCTTTTAGGGCCGTCGGCGCGGAGCCGGCCGACTACCGGGTCGTGGTCGTCAAGTCGGCGCAGCATTTTTACAACGGCTTCGTGGGGCTGGCGAAAGAGATCCTCTACGTGGCCTCGCCCGGCGCCGCCGACCCCGACGTCACGCGCCTGCCCTACACCAAGCGCAAGACGCCGTTCTGGCCCAAGGTCGCCGACCCGTGGAAGGACTGAGCTGGGGAAGGCCTGAGCTGGGGAAGAGCTGAACGCCCCGCCCTCCCGGCGGACTTTGTCACAACAGTTTGTCACACCAACTTGTGTCAAATGTTGTGACACGGATTGAGCACCTCCTGTGACAGCGGGAATATCTGGGCCCCCAAAACCCCAGCAGACCGTCATTCTTCAGTCCTCGGATGCGTTGATCGCACCTCGGTCCACTCCACCTCCGGACGGTCTTCGGCGGGAGCGGCCTCTGCTTGCTACGCACGGCACATGACCGCGGGACGGCCCCTTCTCCTCGATTGGAGTGTACCCGGCGCGGCGCCGGGCGGGGCATGGTCTAAGGTTCGCGCCCTAGGTCTAAAACCTCGGGCTTCGGGGCGGCGTCAGGACAGGAGCGTTTTGACGATCCCGAGCGTGGGATCGACGTTGCCTGCCGCCGTCTCGTAGTAGCGCGCCTGGGCCTGCCGCCCCGCGCCTCTCACGCGGTTCTCCCAGGCGTTGCGCAGCCCGTCGTAGCGGAGCGCGAGCGCATCGCCCGCCCCGGCCGCCGCGACGTCGCCCAGCAGATCGAGCGGCGAGCCCGAGAGATCGGTGCCCTGCGCCGCCAGCCGCGCCTGCAACTGGCCGAGCCGCTGGCCCGCCTTCTGCCGGGCCTTGTCGGCGTCGGCCTCACCCGCCTGCTCGGCCTGCTGTGCTCTCATCTCGTCGACCGCCGCCGCGTTGCGCTGCTGGGCCGCGAGGAAGTTGTAGTCGTTGCGTTGCTCTGCGGCTTGCCGCAGTTGCTGGGCGACGCCAATCCCTTGCTGGGCGGCGCCCATGGCGGCCGACAGCAGCGCCGTGCCGCCCGTGATCATGGCTGTGAGTTCGCACATTCTGGACTCCTCGGTTTGTGACATTCATTGCATGTTCGTGAGCGCATCGATCACGCGGCAGTCGACGACGCGGCCGTTCCTGCAGCCACGCACCATGCGCTTCAGTTCATCGCGCAACACGACAAGACGGCTCAGCCGGCTTTCGACCGCTGAAAGCTGAATGGAGGCCAGTTCCGACGCCGCCTTGCAGGACATTTCCGGCTTCTCCTGCAGGGCAAGCAGGGCCCGGACGGAGACCAGATCAAATCCGAGTTCGCGCGCGTGGCGGATGAAGGCCAGCCGCCCGGCATCCGCTGCGCCGTAAACCCGGCGGCCGTTGGCGGCCCGGCGGGCCTTCGGCAATACCCCCGCGCGCTCGTAGTAGCGGATGGTCTCGATATGAACGCCGCTTTGCTTGGAAAGCGCACCAATGGACATCATGTTAGTGGCCCTTGCTCCTGTAGTTACTACAGGATGTATACTTGCCCGACACAAGGCAAGGACGTCACCCCATGAGCGCAACAACCCTCGACGCATCCGTGCGGTACCGGGTCACCGGCATGGATTGCTCCTCATGCGCCGCCAAGATCGAAGGCGCCGCGCGCAAGGTGCCGGGCATCGACGATGTCCGGGTGTCCATCGCCTCGCAGGAAATGACGCTGCGGCTTCGCGACAAGGCCGCGCCGCTGCCGGAACTCGAGCAATCGATCACCGACCTGGGGTACCAGCTCACGCGACTCGGCGAGGACCGCGACGACGACAAGGCCCCGGACCTGTCGCACGTGACGCCTGCCTATAAGCGCGCGCTCTGGATCGTCATCCTTCTCAATGTCGGCTATGGCGCCATCGAGATCGTCGGCGGCGTTCTGGCCGGTTCCCAGTCCCTGAAAGCCGATGCGCTCGATTTTCTCGGCGACGGTTTCATTTCATTTCTTGGCCTGATCGCGATCGGTTGGGGCTTGCAGGCGCGCGCCAAGGCGGCGCTGCTGCAGGGGCTATTCCTCGGGGCACTCGGAGTGGGCGTGCTTGCCTACACCGGGTATCGCGTCCTCGTCCTCAATCAGCCGCACGCCGAACTCATGGGCCTCTTCGGGGCCATCGCCCTGGCCGTGAATGTCGCGGCGGCGGCCGTCCTGATCCCTCACCGCAAGGGCGACGCGAACGTGCGCGCCGTCTGGCTGTTCTCGCGCAACGACGCGATCGGCAACGCCGCCGTCGTCGTTGCGGCCGGCCTCGTGTGGTGGACCGGAACGCCGTGGCCCGATCTTGTCGTCGCCTTCGTCATTGCGGCGCTCTTCCTCCAATCGGCGTGGTCGATCATTGCAGACGCACGCGTGGATTTGCTTCAAGCCAAGCGCGTAGCATGAGATGGTCGGCTCAAGGGACAGGAGCCGCATGCGCCATTGCAGCCTTCGTGATTGATCAAGCGAGCAAAGGCCTTGCGATTAGCTTCTTTTCGCGGCCAGGCGAAGGCTCCGAGGTGCTTCCGTTTTTCAATGTCGTGCTTGGGCGCAATCGTGGCGTGAGCTTCGGCCTTCTCGCGGGACTGCCGTGGTGGTCGCTCGCGTCTCTAGGGTTGGCGGCCGTCACGCTTTTATCCGTGTGGCTTTGGCGCGCCCGTACGACCTTGGGCGGCGTGGCGATTGGACTGATCATTGGCGGCGCCCTCGGCAATACTGCCGACCGAATACGTTGGGGTGCCGTCACGGATTTTCTCGATTTCCATGTAGGCCAATACCATTGGCCCGCATTCAATCTTGCGGATGTCGCTATTGTGAGTGGTGTAGGTCTTCTCCTTCTGCAGCAGACAAAATCACAATCGTCTTGAACGAACGACAAGTCGAATTGTTACCCGTTTGCTGGGCGCTCAACTCTTTGTTTGCTGTCACTTCGGCACAGGGATCCGTGGCGGAGAGGACGCATGAGACGCGATTTGAGCGGATCGGAAGAAGCTAAGCCGCCTGCATCGCCGCCATCGGGCTCACATACTCCGGCTGCAACCTCAACCCATCCAGCGCCGGTGACGGCGGCGGCGGGATCTCCCCCGCCCGCGCCATGATCTGGAACACCCGGCCGATCAGCGGTTCGAGCAGGTCGTCGTGCAGCCGTTCCAGCACCGGCCCCAGCATCACCAGCTTCTCGTCGCGGCGTTCGGCGATCTCGGTGGCGCTGCGCACGTCCTTCAATTGGGTCGCCATCAGGAACAGGTCGGCATAGAAGGCGGCGCGCACGGCCTGCTGGCGGCGTTCGATGGCGGCGCTCAACTGGTCGAGCGGTGGGTTGATCTGGTAGGCCGGCTTGAAGCCCGCGCCCTGGGTGTCGGCCACGTAGGTGATCGCGGCCGGCAGGCCCGAGGCGGTGCTGCCGCGCAGGCTGGGCGAAGCCACCATCGGCGGATTGATCATCTTCTCCATCGCCTGGACGAAGCTCATCTGCATGAGCTGCAGGCTCTTGGCGTCGGGCAGCGCGTCCATGCCGGGCGAGCGGCCCCACACGTCGTTGCCGATCAGGTGCCAGCGCGGGCAGAGCGCGGGGAACTCCTCGAACCCGCCGACGCCCAGCACGGCATCGCCCGCCCCGCTCTTCTCGAACCAGACCGAGCGGAACGGCATGTTGCGATTGCCGAGTTTGCCGATCTCGCGGCCTTCGTTGGGCTCGATGGCGTGGATCACCTCGACCTCGTGGTCCCAGTCGCCGCGATCATAGCGCTCGCGCACCTGGGCCGAGACGGCACCCCGGCCGAAGCGCTCGACGAGCTGGAACGTCGTCATGGACAGCGCTCGGTAGAGCGTGTTGACGGTGAGCCGCTCCGACGCCGCCAGCCAGTATTCGCCCGCCGTCAGCGGATAGGCGCGCACGATCTCCTTCTCGTCTTCCACCACCACCATGGCGGCGGTGCCGAACACGCCCAGCTCCTCGTAGACGACGGCCAGCGCGTTATAAAGGTTGGAGCGCGCGAAGACGCGGAGCATGCGTTGCGTCACGTCGTCGAGCCACAGGCGCACCTCGGGAATCTCCGAGAGCTGCGGGCTGCCGATGCCGAGGCGGAACCACGGCCGCGCCGGCGACGAGAGGCCGCTCATCAGACCCGAGGCGAGCGTGCGCGCGGCCAGCATGGCGGTGGAGTCGAGCAGCTTGGCGTTGCGCTTGTCGCCGCGGCCGGCGCGATGAACCGGTCCGAGGAAGGAACCGCGGCGCGGCAGGATGTTGTCGGCGAGGTCGCGCCAGTGCGCGAACCACGAGGCGCGCTCACGGTCGAGCGCGCCCAGGCGCCGCTCGCAATGGCGGCGGAGGTCTGACGATTGCATGCGGTGTCCTTTGTGCTGAACAATAAGTCTCTTCATCCGGCCCAACGCCCCCGACAACAACCTCATGCTGAGGAGGCCACGCAGTGGCCGTCTCGAAGCATGGGAACGAGCACCGCGCCTGTCGCCCATGCTTCGAGACGCCACGCTTCGCGTGGCTCCTCAGCATGAGGTTGTCGTGGATCAAGTGTCCGGACCGGAGGGGCGCCGATGCTTTGACGATTGACGTATCGCGTCTATTTCCGTAGACTGTATCCGTGATTCAAAGCTACCGGGACAGACGCACGAAGCAGTTTGCCGACGGCGAATTCGTGCGGCCGTTCCAGGGCTTCGCGCGACAGGGCTGGAAGCGCCTCGACATATTGAATGCCGCCACGTCCCTGAACGATCTGGCGGCTCTGCCGAGCAATCGCCTCGAAGCGCTCCGGGGTGACCGGGCCGGGCAGTATTCGATTCGCGTCAACCAGCAATGGCGCATCTGCTTCGAATGGCCCGCCCATGCGCCCGGCCCCTCGAACGTGGAAATCGTCGACTACCATTGATGAAGGAAGACCAGATGAGCAGGCCTCCCATCCACCCCGGTGAAATCCTCGCCGACGAACTCGGCGAACTCGGCATCACGGCGACCGAACTGTCGCGGCAGATCGGCGTGCCGCCGAACCGCATTTCCCAGATCATCCAGGGCAAGCGGGCCATCACCGGCGACACGGCGCTGCGTCTCGGTCACTGGTTCAAGAGCAGCCCCGAATTCTGGCTCAACCTTCAGACGGCCTACGATCTGCGCGTGGCCTCGAGGGAAGTGGGCCGCACGATCGCCAAGCTGCCGACGCGGCCGCACAAGCGGGCTGCTTAGAGCGGGAGCGAGCGACCGCGTCGGCCCGCTCACCGGATGTCATATCCTCATCTTGAAACTCTCCGACCGCCGATCTCCCGCGCCGTCAGATGCTGGGCCCCGGCTGCGAACTCTCGGGATCGAGGGGTGAATCGACCGTTACGACAGATCCGTCGTCCGGCAGCACCACCGCGCAGACCGCCATGCCATCCGGAGCGCTCTCGCCGAGCACGTTCAATGAGACAATCTTGGCGAACCTCACGGCGCCCCGATGACCCGTCGAACCGATGTAGTTTTCTTCGCGTCGATGGCCCAGGTCGAGGAACTTCTCTAAGGCCTCCTCAAAGCTCGACGCCCGGACGAGAAACACGACTTCCTCGGTGTCCCATTTCCCGTTCGCCTCACTGACGGAGTAGAAGAGCAGCGACGCGCTGTACCATTCGATCTCGTTGATTTCATGAACCTTTCCGGCCTCAACAACTTTCCGGCCTTCGTGTTGCCGCTTCTCAAGGTGTCGCCGGCTTCGGCCTGCTTCCTTTGCTGCTGTTGGGTAAGCCGGTAGCCGGCGACGTTGCCAGTCAGCCTTCCTTCTTGCCGCCGACATCAGAGGGATGCAGGGGTGGCAGAGTCTGCCCGATCGCCACGATGATGGGCATCGTTCCATCGGCTCTTCGCCAGCTTACGAGGCGGTTCACGCGCGGGCGGAGTGTTTCGCCGGGCAACTCGAAATCCATGCGCCACACGTCGCCCCATTGGGCGCTATGGGTAACAAGATCCGCGCCCAATACCCACTGCTCGGACGACGGGAGGGTACGAAGACCCGCCAGACACTCGGCGGCAAAAGCCGGATCCACGGCGCCCGGTCGCTCATCGGCCGCGGGCGACAGCGGAGGCCCCGCCAGCTCGTCGGCCCATTCGCTTTCGGACAACTTGATTTCATCGATCATCGGGGACTCCTGAAGATCGAAATGTACTCTCGGTTGCATCCGTCAGACTCCTCCCCGAATCATCGGAGAACATAGAGGTCGATATCCAGGTCCAGCTTCATCTCGACCATCCTGGCCATCAGCTTGTGCTCCAGCCCCAGCGCCGGCCGGTCGCCGTTCCAGGATTCCACTGCAAACGAGAGAGCCGCTTCTTCCGGGTCAATGGTCTTCAGCTTCGCGAAGTCCGGCTTCAGTTGACTCAGCAAGTGCGCTGCATGCTCCTCCTGGGTAGCCGTCAGCGGCAGACTCGACCAAAAGCGCCAGCCGTTCTGCTTGAGAATGCGGCGACCCGAAGAAGTACGATCGCCGACATTCCAGGTTTCCGACGGTTCGACGCCGAAGGCGGCGCTTATGTCGTCGTGGCTGCATGTATAGCCCACCAGGATCAGGGACCCCCTTATCTCGCTATACATCTTCTTGTCTTCGTCGCTCATGGTGCACTCCTAGCGGTAGTTCTTGATGTTATGACCTGTTGGCTCGGCTTCACCTTGGCCGTCCTGACGGCAGGTGCCTGACACTGCCGGCAGAGACGCAAGGGTCTTCCCGATCGACCGGATCACCTTCATCGAGCGACTCTTCACGTCGCTTTGTCCGTCAGAGGACGTACAGATCGATATCCAGGTGCAGCTTCATCTCCACCATCCTGGCCATCAGTCTGTGCTCCAGCCCCAGCGCCGGTCGATCACCGTTCCAGGATTCCACCGCGAACGAAAGCACGGCCTTGGGCCAACCGAGCGCTTGCAGCTTGGCGAAGTCCGGCTTCAGTTGATCCAGCAGATGAGCCGCATGCTCCTCCTGGGTCGCCGTCAGCGGCAAGCTCGACCAATAGCGCCAGCCCTTCGTTTTGCGAGGGCGGCCGGAAGGCAAGGGGTCGCCGACGTTCCAGGTCGCCGACGGTACGACGCCGAAGGCCGCACTGATGTCGTCGTGGCTACAGCTGTAGTTGATCAGGATGAGAGAGCCTCGAACATCCGTCCTCATCACGTTGTCTTCGTCGTTCATCACACGCTCCTAACGGTAGTTTTTGATGTTGTGGCCTGTCGCCGTGGCTTCGCCTTGGCCGTCCTGCCGACCACTGTAGATGTTGCCCTGCCGGTCCTTGAACAGGTCCACCGGCCCCGTGTTGTCCTTGTCCTTCTCGTCATGGATGTCGAAGCGACCCTTCTTCAGCATCCGTATTTCTCCGTTGCTCAGCCTCGTGAGGTCCTTGACCTTGACGGACTCTCCGGGCTCCGCCTCGCTGCCTTGGCCCTTCTCGCCGGCAGCATCCGGTTGGCCTTCCTGAGGAACAACCTTGGGTTGTTCTTCCGGCGGTACTGCCTTGCTGATAGCACCTCCGGGTCGATCTTCAAGGCCGCCCGGCGCCGTAAAATGCTGGTAGGCCTTGTGGGCCGCGAAGAGGCCGAGCCCGACGACGATTGCCGCCGCCACCGCGGGCGCCACCGGCAAGGCCACCATCGCCCCGAGCACGCCGAAGCCCAGCGCCGCCTCGTCGGCCGATGCCAGATGCACGTCGCCGGCGGGCGGCTTTGCCTCCCGGCTCGACGTCTGCGCCGGGCCGTCGGCAGGCGTCCAGGTCTGCACGATGCGCGTGCCATCGAAGGTGGTGGTCTGCGTGCCGACCACCGCGCCCCGCGGATCGCGGATCGTGTCGACCTGCGACCAGGTCCGGCCGTCGGGGCTGGTCCGCCGGCTCTCCACCCGGCCGCCGCCGGGCAGGGCCACCTCGGCCGAGGCGCCCCGCCGGTCGCCATCGATGCGCACGGTGGCCGCGGCCGGGCCGGCCGGCGTCGCAATCTCGCCGGCCGTGACTTCGGTGCTGCCGTCGTCGCCGTGGACGACGCGGGGTTCGGCGCCCCCGAACACATCGCTCGGCGCCGTCCGTTGCAGCGGCGTCGCGACCGGAACGCTTTCGTCCGGCTGGGACTCCCTTGCTTCCGGGACCACGCCGTCGACTGCGCGGCGGACGATGTCGTCGAGGTCGGCGCCGACCGGTGGACGGTCTTCGATGATCTCGAAGCTCTTTAGCCGGCCGCGCGCGTCGGCGCGGGCTTTCACTGCCGCGGGACCATCGGTGTCGATGTCCCGGGCCTCGAGCGCCCGGTCGATGCCGAGTCTCAGCCGGTCGTAGCGGGCGAGAGCGGGGTCGATCCTCCCCTCGGCGATGGCCTTCTGCGCACCGGTGAAGCGGGTGTAGTCCGCATCGCCGAGCGACAGGCGGTGGCGGTCCAAGTCCACCGCGGCGAAACTGTCGGGCTCATGGACCATCTGCCAGTCGAGCCGCTCGAACAGGTCTTGGTCGGTGCCGAGGCGGCCTTCGATGTAAAAGGTTTCGAGGCCGCGCCATTGGCCAGGGTCCAGCCAGTCGCGGATGTCCGGCGGCATGGCCAGCAGCGGCCTGTTGGGACTCCTTTCCAGCCAGGCGAGGGCGGCGAGGCCGGCCTCGGCCTGCCGCCTGTGCCACTGCCGCTCGGCGTGGCGGTGGGCGTGGTCGGCGACCTGGGCCACGCGAGCGCGCACCTCGTCGCTCGCGTCGTCCGGCGTGAGTTCGGCCGCCCGGCTCTCGAAGACGTCGAGGCCCGGCGGTCCGGCGGGATCGAGCGGGAGACCCGACAGGTCGCGGTCGATGTCGCGATAGAAAGCGACCTCGCGGGCCTTCTCGAAGCGGCGATCGATCGCTGCCTGACGCTCCGGAGCGAGCACCGGGCGGGCGTGGTCGTAGAGCGCCGCCGCGCCGTCGAGGTCGTCCTGGCCGATGGCGGCCTCGACGGCACCGGCATAGAGATCGCTGAGACCGGCGCGGACGCGCGTGTCGGTTTCGACAGGCTCCCAGCCGCGGCGCTCGCCCTGGTAGCGCAGTTCGTTCACCGCGGTCCGGCCGAGCTTGCGCAGATGGGCGCGGTCACGCCACGACGACGATGCGTCCTGGGAGAGGCCCGCGAGGCGCTCGGCCACGCTCTGGTCGTCCACTTCGACCGTGGCGCGTTGCGCCAACTGGCCGATGGTCCCTGTGGCCCAGTCGAGCCGCGTGTCGATCATCGGTTCCAGGATGCCGCGCTGGCGCGGACCGGACCGCGCGCGTCCCGCGCGCTCATGGACTCACGTTCAATCGTTGTCGTCGCCCCACCAATAGTCCTCGTCGAGCCTGGCGAAAGGGTCGTAGTCGGTTTTGTAGAATTGCTGCGCGGGCGGCAGGTCCCAGGAGCCGCCGGTCACCGGGTGGGCGAAGGTGAGCGCGAGCGCATCGGCGAGGTCGGGCGAGGCGAGGCCGCGCTTTTTCATGTCGTCCTTCTTTTCGAGCTGGATCTCGTTCTTGCCGTTAAAACCGTATTCGACGCCGCAAAGGTCGGCGCGCAGTTCGGCATCCGGGGGCACGATGCCCTGGGCCAGCCAGTCCTTCATGTTGCCCCACATCTCGGCGCGCTTGTTGGCGTAGAGCGGCTTGGCGCCGTCGGAGCCCCAGCGCTCGGCGGCGGCGCCGAAATTGACGCCGAAGACGAAGGGCACGCCCAGCTGGCGCAGGCGGTCGACGACGCCCGCGCCGACACCACCCTCGTCGACGAACACGGCGCGCACGCCCTCGGCCGCCGCGCGCTCGGCGACGCGGCCGGCCAGGGTCATCAGGTCGAGGCCCTGATGCTTCTCGATCGGCCACGAACGCGCGTCGCGGCCCCGGCGCAGGAAGATCACGCTGCGGTCGTCGCCGAAGCGCGCCACGTCGACCCCCATCACCAGCGGCAGGCGCGTATCGGTGGCGGGATCGAGGAGGCGCGTCATGGCGCCCACCACCCGCTCGCCGTCGATGAACTGCATGGTGCCGGCGCGCGGGAACTGGCCGCGCACGCGCACGCGCACGAAGTCGGAGTCCTCGCCATAGTCGGCCACCCAGCGCGCGAGCTGCCGTTTGTCGGTGAGCGAGACGGTGCGCGAATCGACCTGTTGTGTGTGCCAGTTCTCGCGAAAACGGTTGAAGCACTCGAAGAAGCGCCCCGAGGTGCGGGTCGGGTTGCCGAAGGCGATCCAGACGATCTCCGTGTCGGCGTCGGTCATCGCGCCCTCGGCGGTCTCCCAGATCGCATCGGCGATGGCCGAGGCCTCGTCGAACACGACCAGGATGCGGCTGCCCTTGTTGTGCAGGCCGGCGAAGGCCTCGGCATTGTGCGCGGCCCACGGCACCACGTCGATGCGGCCCGCTCCTTCCGGCACGGGCAGGCGCGAGGCGAGCGAGGTGGCGCCCAGCTCGTTGAAGTCGTGGGTGACGACGAGGCCGTGCCACTTGCCCAGCTCGACCCAGGTCTTGGTTTTGAGCTGGGTCTCGGTGTTGGCCGTCACGACTCCGCGTGTCGAGGGTACGGTGGCCGAGGCCCACAGCAGCAGCCACGCCACCAGCGCCGACTTGCCGACGCCGTGGCCCGAGGCGACGGCGATGCGGACGGGGCCGGACCCTTGTCCCTGGGCGTTGGCGCGCAACTGCCGGCCGATCTCGCCCAGCACGTCGGTCTGCCACGGCTCGGGGCCGTCGTGACCGGCGAGCACGCCTTCGCCCCAGGGAAAGGCCCAGCGCACGAAGCCCAGCGGGTCGAGCCGCACCGCCTCGACGCTTTGCAGGCGCAGGCGCTGGGTGTCGGCCTCCTTATTTCTGGCCTTTGCCATTCTTCTTCTCCGGGTGCTGGCGCTGCTCGCGTTGCGTCTCGCGCGCCGCTCTCTCTTCCGCGCGCCGCTCCGCAAGGTGCGCTTCCAGGCGCGGCGCCGAGGCGGCCAGACGCTTGGCAAGGTCGAAGGGCAGCGGCGGCACGGCAGACTGTCTCTTCTCGCTGTAAATCTCGGGCCGATGGGCGCGCAGGAGGAACTGCAGCAGCTTGTTGTCGTATTGCAGGACCGAACCCACCTGGCGGCCGTTGCGCCAGAGGTGGCGCTCGGTGCCGTTGAGGGCACGCTGCATGGCGTCGTCCTGCAGCCGGTCGATGCCGAGGTTCAGCGCCTCGTCCCACTGCGCGGCGAATGCCTCGTCGTTGGCCTTGAGGCGATAGACCGTTCGGCGGTCCAGCTTTGATTGCTGGGCGGCGAAGGTGACCGAGCCGCTGCGGCTGAGGAAATGCAGGAAGGATTTCAGCGACGTCGCGGAGGGACCGCGTTGCGGCTCGGGCGCCGGGGACACGGGATTGCGGGCGGGCCGCGCGGCGGCGCGCCCGGCTTTATGCGGTTTGCTCATGGCTGGGTACTCCGTTCGAAAAGTCACGAAAAAGCCCGCCGGGCTCCTGGGCCGGGCGGGCTGGGACGCGGACGGACGTTCCGCGATGGTAATGTATTTCTTAGCCTATTCCTGCTGAACCTGCAACTTTTTCTTCAAAGAAAATATGAATGGTCGTTCAGGTCCGGCAACGGACACGAGAATGCCTATCGCGGGCGAAAGCCTCCCGGCACGGCCTATCCGAACGGCTTTTTCTTCTCATTTTCCTGTAGATTTGTCAATGCTTCCCAAAGGCAACCGCCAAAGGACGGGCCAGGGCGTGATGACTTGAGGTCCGGTCGTTCATGGGAGCGCGCCACTACAGTGGCGCGCAGGCTCAAGAGCGCCACAGGAGTGGCGCGCGCCACCCATCAGCCCACCCCGCCGATTCCACCTAATGCTGTGCGCAGCTTCTAGACCGCGCGGCCTGCGAGCATGCCTTCGTAGACGGCTTCCTCGACGGATCGGGGCGCAAGGCAATCGCCGGCGAGGTGCAATGGCACCCCCAGGGGCGCCAGCGCCTCCTCGAGGCTGGTGTCCGGCCGGTGGCCGAGCGCCAGAACCACGGTCTCGACGTCGGCCGCTATGATCGGCTCGCCCGAAACGATATGGGTCATGTAGGCCGTGTCCTCGTCGACGCCGAAGAGCCTCGCGTAGGGAATGACCTCGACGCCGAGCTTGTGCAGCTTGCCCGCCAGATGGTCGCGCAGATAGGGCTGCAGATTCTGGCCGGCGTGCGTTCCGGTCACGGCCAGCCTGACGTGCCGCCCTTCCCGCACGAGCTTCTCGGCGACACCGATGCCGATCCAGTCGCAGCGCCAGTCCGCGACGAGCACGCGCCCGCCCGGATTGGCCCGGCCTTCGAGCACGGCCCAGGCATCGAGGACGTGCGCGTTCTCGGCGCCTTCGATTTCGGGCCGGTAGGGCACGGCGCCGGTCGCGACGATCACCGCATCGGGTTTCTCGCGCCGGATCGTGTCGGCCGACAGCGACGCACCGAGCCGCACCTCGACGCCGGCGTTCCTCATTTCCTGCTGCAGGTTCGTGGTGACGCCGCCGAACTCCGCCCGCTCGGGGAGGAGCTGGGCGAGCTGCACCTGGCCGCCCAGCCGCGGCTTCGCCTCGAACAGCGTCACGCGATGGCCGCGTTCGGCCGCCGTCGCGGCAGCCTTCATGCCGGCGGGGCCGCCGCCGGCGACGAAAATACGCCGGGGTGTCGCCGTCCGCTCGACGCGGCCGAATTTCAGCTCGCGCCCTGACGCGGGATTCTGGATGCACGAAATGCTGTAGCCCATGTGGTAGTGGCCGATGCAGGCCTGATTGCAACCGACACAGGCGCGGATGTCGTCCGTCTGCCCGTTGCGCGCCTTGTTGGGCATGTCCGGGTCGGAGATCATCGCGCGTGTCATGCCGCACATGTCGGCCTCGCCGGCCGCCAGCACGGCCTCGGCGATCTGCGGCTGGTTGATGCGGCCAGCGACGAACACCGGCAGGCCGACCGCGGCGCGCAGCGTGCCGGCCTTGGGCGCCACATAGGCGTGCGGCAGCTCCATGGGCGGCACGACATGGACCGAACCGCCCAGGCCCTGCATGGACCCGTAGGTCGTATTGACATAGTCGATGGCGCCGCTCGCCTTCAACGCCTTGCAGATGGCGATGACCTCCTGCTGGTCGAGGCCGCCGGGCTCGACCTCATCGGCCGAGATGCGCATGCCGAGGACGGGATCGTCGCCGAGGTTCTTCCGCACGACCGCCAGGAGGTCGGCCAGGAAGCGCAGCCGGTTCTCGAAGCTGCCGCCGTAATGATCGGTGCGCTGATTGTGCCGGGGATTCAGGAAGTCGGAGATCAGCATCCCGTGGCTTGCCAGCAGCTCGATGCCGTCGAAGCCCGCCTCGCCGAAGCGGCGCGCGGCATTTCCCGCCTCCGCGAGCAGCTCTTCGATCATCGCCATCGGCATGGCGCGCGGCATGGTGTGGAAGCGCTGATCGGGCACGACGGACGGCGCATAGGCGACGCCGCGCAGGCCGCCGGACAGTCGCTTGGTCACGCGGCCGGAGTGGGAGAGTTGGCCGAAGATTTTGAATCCCATTGAGGTGACCATTGCCATTCCGCTTTTTCATTCTTGCATTCGCGAAC
>JAIETA010000163.1 GCA_019745575.1 Reyranella sp.
CGCGGCGGCGATGCGCTTGGCGCTCTGCTCCGCCTCCAGGGCCTCGCGTCGCGGCCGCAGCTCCTCGTCGGCCCGGACCTGCAGCTCCGCCAGCGACAGATGGGCCATGTGCTGGGGCAGCCGCACATTGTTGCCGTGGATGCGCTTGTAGTAGGCCGCTTCGGCCCACGACAGCGCCTCGATGCGTTCCGGCGGGCGCGCGTGGCCCGGGCCGAAAAGCCGCTCGTTGTCGGTGACTGTCATGTTCGTTTCCTATCAAGACGGGCCCGAGGGAGGCGCCACCAGCCTAAGGTTTCTTGGCGTTGACCAAGTATAGGCACGACAGGATCATATTGCAATAGGCCAAATCCGGTAGGCCGCTGCCCCACCGTGCCGGCAGAATGCCGGCAGTCCGCTGCCGGTCACCTCCCGTCTTTCAGCCTGTCGGGGGAACGGCCGTGGACTTGTGGTGGGCCTGAAGGACCAGACGTGCGAACCGCTCGCTCAGCTCTTCGCCGGCTTGACCGGTCAGCATGGTCGAGTGATCGCCCGGCACGGCGACGATCGAGAGCCGGCTCGTACGCCCGTGCCAGCCGAGATCTTCCGGCGCGCCGGGCCGGTTCTCCTGCGAGCGCAACAGCACGGTCGGCACATCGAGCCGCGGATGGCCTCCGGCGCCGAGCCAGCAGGCGTGGTGGTGGGCGAACAGCCGCATCGTCGCGTGCAGTCGGGCGACGAAAATCACACTGCGCGGCAGCGGCGGATTCAGACCGACGACGGCGCGCACCAGCGCCCTGCCGGCCGGGCTGGCGAAGAATCCGGCCGAAAGCAGAGTCTGAACCAGGCGCGGCCAGTCGCGGCGGCGCAAGCCGCGGCCGTAGCGGCGAATCTCGTCGGCAAAGGATGGCCGGCGCGCCGGAGCGGCCTCGTAGGTCCGGCCGGTGACGTCGGTGTCCAGCACGAGAAGAAGGGCAACCTCGCGCCCGGCGTCGCGAAGCCGCCGGGCGGCCTCGAAGGCGACGTCGCCGCCGTCGGAGTAGCCGGCGAACACCAGCGGCCCGACCGGCCGCAGAGCCACGACCTGCCCGACGGCGTGCGCGGCGATCGCCTCGAAGGACGCCGCGCGGCCGGCAAGCGTCGCGAGGTCCGGATAGCCGATCTGGCGGATGTCGAACTGCCGCAGACAGGCGGCCCGGAACGCCGCGAGGTAGGAATCGCCGCCGCCGCCCGGCGGAAAGAGAAAGATTGCCGGCTGGTCGGAGGCCAGGGTCTCGCGGGGCAGGGTCAGGCAGCCATCGAGCGCGTGCGCGAGCTGCTCGACGGTCATCCGGCCGTCGAAGCGTTCCATGGGCAGCGATCGGCCGCACAACTGCTCGAGGTCGAACACCAGCTGCAGCAGGCGCAGGGAGTCGCCGCCCGACTCCTCGAACGAATGCCGGCCCTGTGGCGGTCGGCCCAGGGCGGCGCGCCACGCCGTGTCGACCATCTCGGCCCCGCGGCGGCTGGCCGGTGCCGCCGGCGCCGCAAGCGGCTCCGCGATCCGGTCCCGTCGCGCCGCATGCGCCAGGAGCGCGTCCTCGTCGACCTTGCGGCCGGGCAGCAGCGGCAAGGCGGAAAGCAGATGGATCTCTGCCGGCCGCATGTAGGCGGGCAGCGTGGCGGCCAGGCGGTCGCGCAGAGCGCTCGCCAGACCGGCCGGTGTGTCCCCGTCCGGGACGACGAAGGCCAGGATGCGCGGCTCGAGGTCGAACCGCCGTGCCAGCACCGCCGCCTCGGCGACACCCGGTGCGCGCCGGAGCTGGGTTTCGATCTCGGCCGGTTCGACGCGGTTGCCGAGGATCTTGATCTGTCGGTCGCGGCGTCCGAGCGTGACAAATAGGCCGTCGCCGCGCTGTCGCACGAGGTCGCCGGTGCGGTAGACTGGAAGGTCGCTGCCTGCCGGGTCGACCTCGAAGGGCCCGGGATGGAGCGCGCCGGCGCGCCAGACGCCGGCCGAGGTCCAGGGGCTGCGCACGACCAGTTCACCGGCCTCGCCGCACGCGACAGGGCGGCCGGCCTCGTCGACCACGGCGAGGTCGATGCCGGCAAGCGCATAGCCTGCCGGCACGCGGGCGTCCTCGACGGGCGGCTCGGCGGGCACGAACCACTGCACCAGCGCCGGCGCCTCGGTGGCGCCGTAGACCGACAATATGCGGCAGTCGGCCGGCAGCACGCGCCGCATCTGCTCGAGGTCGATGGCCAGCAGCGCATCGCCCGAGGTCTGGACGCAGCGCAGGGAGGCGAAGGCGCGTCGGGCGTCGGCCAGCCGGCTGACGCTGCGCCATACGGCGGGAGTCGAGAACATCATGGTCAGGCGCCGGTCCTCGACGGCGCGCACCACCGGGCCGAGCCCGACGCGTTGCAGGTCGAGTTTCACGAGGCTCGCACCCGACAGCATGACCTCGAAGATCTGCTGCAGACCGCCGATGGTGCTCGGCGAGGCCAGCGACAGCACCTTGTCGTCGGGCCGCAGGTGGACGGCGTTGATCAGTTCCGAGGCGCGGTGCAGCACGGCGCGCTGCGACAGGGCAATGCCCTTGGGACGGCCCGTGCTGCCGGACGTGTAGACCACGAACGCCGCCGCCGCCGGCGCAAGCGGCACGGTGGCCGGCGGCGCCACGTGGCTGTCATGACCGACGGCCTTGCCGGCAGCTCCCTCGAGTGCCCCGGCGAGCGCCTCGTCGAGCGCGATCACGGCCGTGCCGGCCGGCAGCAGCAGGCCGCGGTCGATCTCGTCCTGCCGCATGATCGCCGCGCCGAGGCCGGCATCGCGCACGATTGCGGCAACGCGGTCCGGCGGATGATGGCGGTCGATCATGATGCAGGGCCGCGCCGCCGCGAGGCAGGCGAGCACGGCCACGGGATAGGCGGCCTCGTTGGGCAGCAGCACGCCGACCGCCCGGCCCGGCGGCACGGCCGCCTCTATCCGCGCGGCAAGGCGGCAACACGCCCTCCAGATCTCGCCGTAGGTCAGTTGCCCGGCCGCATCCTCGCAGGCGACGCGATCCGCAAAGGTGCTGGCGGCCTTGGCAAACAGTTCGAGGGCCGGCCGCTCGACCCACGAGGGGTCGAAGGGCGTGAATGCGACCGAAGGTCCGTCAAGATCGAGGGGCATGGCCGGCGGGCGCGACCATCGCAGGCCGGCCGGCGCCGAGGGAGTTGGGGCGGAGGGCGGAAGGGTCATCGACGGCGGTGAACGGTCTGACCTCAGGAGGCGCGGAACAGCGGTTCGACGAAGCCGCGTCGGGCGAGAAACAGGGGCCGCGATCGCGCGGTGCGCTGGATATAGAACACGCGGCCGCACTCGCGCCAGCCCAGCGTCGCCAGGCCGCCATGGCTGCCCGTTCGGTCGAGGCTGGCGAGCGTATAGGCGTGGCGGTCGCCGCGGTCGCGCGCATGGCTCAACATCGCACGCAGGACGAAGGCATGAAGGCCGCGACCGCGGAATTCGGCCGGCGTCAGCGCGTCGGTGGTGTAGACCTCGCCGGGCTTCAGGCGGATCGGATGGCCCGGCAGGGCATCGCCCCAGCTGGCGCAAAGCCAGTTGATGTGGGCCACCCGCCCGCGATGGCTGGCGATGAAGCAGAGTTCGCCGCGGCGCAGGCGATCGAGATAGGCCGCCCGACCCGCCGTCCGGGCGTCGATGCCGTCGGTCGCCTCGCCGAGGAACAGCCACGGGTCGCCGGCATAGAGGGCGCAGATCAGGTCGAGGTCGGGCTCGGCTGCGATGCGCAACGAGACCTCGAGCGGCGGCGCGATCTCGGGCAGCGGCGGCGCGAGAGGCCGTTCCAGCAAGACGTCGCCGTGCAGCTGGCCGACCGGCGCGGCGAGGCGCTTGCCGATCGTCCAGAGTCGCGCCGGCATCTTCATCATTGGCCGGCGGCCGGCGGGACAAGCGGCGGGGTGGGCTGGCGGCCGTGGGGCCTGCTGTCCGCGTTCTGGGCGTTCATGGTTTTCAGTCTCGCGCCGGATCCGCGGGATTGGCAACGGGGTTGCCGGCGGCGATGCGCTTGGCGCTGCGCTCGGCCAGCGACAGATGGGCCGCATGCCGGGGT
The DNA here is from genome assembly GCA_019745575.1 of Reyranella sp. Taxonomy (GTDB): domain Bacteria; phylum Pseudomonadota; class Alphaproteobacteria; order Reyranellales; family Reyranellaceae; genus Reyranella. The sequence continues at coordinate 4,074 of JAIETA010000163.1, forward strand.
AGCCGCACATTGTCGCGGTAGATGCGCTTGTAGTCGGCCGCTTCGGCCCACGACAGCGCCTCGATGCATTCCGACGGGTGCGGGCGGGGCGCCGCCGGCCTGGGGTTCTTGGTCTTGGCCAAGCATAGGCATGACAGGATCGTATTGAAGTCGCCTAGATCCGGTAGGTCGGCCCCCCACCGTGCCGGCAGAATGCCGGCAGTCCGCCGGGCGACCGGCCGGCCCGTCTCAGCGGGCGCCGTCGATCTCGGCGAGGCGGATCTCGGCCAGGGCCTTGAACTCGCCCTCGGGATACTTCTCGAGATAGGCGTGCAGCGAGGCCGGGTTGTCGCTCTCGCGCACCGATTCCCAGAACGACAGTTCGACCTCGCGGTCCTGCGGATCGCGCATGCCGCCCTGGGCCGAGGCGAACTCTTCGAGGCGGGTACGCGCCAGGGCCGCGAAGCTGCCGTCGGGATACTGCTCGAGGTAGGCCTCGTAGTCGGCGGCGCGCGCGCTCTCCTTGATCGATTCCCAGAACACGATCTCGACCGACTGCTGCTCGGCCGCCGTCGGCTCGGCGGGCGGCGTCTCGACCGACAGCCGGTCCGTCGCCGCGGACTCGCGTGCGAGTTCGATCGGCACCGCCAACGGCGTCTCGTCGTCGCCGTCGGCGGCATCGGGCAGCAGGCGGAAGACGCGGATCGGCTGGGCGATGTTCTTGACCGTCTGCTCGCCCAGGTCCCCGAAACCGTAGGGCACCTTGTGCCTTATGTGATCGCGTACGCCGCGCGAGATGCAGATGCCGCCGGCCGCGGCGAGCCCCTCGAGGCGCGCCGCGATGTTGACGCCGTCGCCGAAGATGTCGCCGTCTTTCACCATGACGTCGCCGACATTGATGCCGATGCGGAAGAGCATGCGCTTGTCCTCGGGCAGCGCCTCATTGGCCGAGGCGAGGTCGCGCTGGATATCGACGGCGCAGTCGACGGCGGCGAAGACGCTGGCGAACTCGGCCAGAATGCTGTCGCCGGCCGTGCCGCAGATCCGCCCACCGTGCCGGGCGATCAGCGCATCGGTGACGGCGCGGTGCGCCGACAGGGTCGCGAGCGTGCCTTCCTCGTCGGTGCCCATCAGGCGGCTATAGCCCTCGATGTCGGCAGCGAGGATGGCGATCAGCTTGCGTTCGAGCGGCGGCGCTTCCATGTCGGTGGGGCTCACCGGCCGGCGGCGCGCAATGGCGCCCGGGCATCTGACTTCGAGGGCCGGAACATCGATGACTCCTGGCGGCGGTTGCCGGCAGGAGAGTTAACGCCGCCGGACGCCGCATGTTCCGCAAGCGGCTGCGGCGAGGAAGGCGCTACCGTCGATCGGGGCGCAGGTGCGCCCCCAAGGGGGCGCTCCGGCCGTTTGACGCAGGTCAATCGGCGGGGCCGGCCGCCGGCGTAGTTTGTGACAGTCCGGTGACGATGGTGCGGTGACGGTGCCGTGCGCCGGCCGTTCACAGCTTGTGCGGGGACATTGCGATGAGACAGCTCCAGGACATCGTGTGGGACCAGAAGCCGGTGATGCTGCCGCCGACCGCCAGCGTGACGGCGGCGTGCCAGGCGATGCGCGATCGCCGCGTCGGCTCGGTCGTGGTGGCCGCGGCCGACGGCCGGCTGGCCGGCATCTTCACCGGCCGCGACGCGGTGTGCCGCGTGCTGGCAGCCGGCCGCGACCCCGCGACGACCAGCCTGGCCGAGGTGATGACGGCCAACCCCGCGACGCTGGCGCCGCACCAGAGCGCGCTCGATGCGTTGCGTCTGATGTGGGACGGCGGCTATCGCCACCTGCCGCTGGTCAAGGCAGGCCGGGTGGTGGGCGTCGTCTCGCGCGGCGACTTCAAGGGCCTGGAACATCACCGTCACGACGAGGAGCGCGACCTCTGGGAGCACATGCGGTAGCGGTCGAAATCAGACACAAGAATCCCATGGGCGAGCGGGACGCTCGCGGTCCGGAAGATCATGAGTCTTCCGGACCGCGCGCATCTCAGGGCGAAGTTTACTTCGCCCGACGCGCTCATCGCTTTCCGTGTGTCGCCATCGAGAAGAGCCGACCGGGCGCGTCGGCGATTTGCCGCGGTGGCCGGCGTGCGCAATGATCGGGCATGAAAACCTTCGCCCTCGGCCTGCTCCTCCTGCTGTCCGGCCTCGCCAGCGGCGCGGCGGCGCGCGACGAACTGGCGACCTCGGCCCCGATGTCGGGCGGCGAGACCGTGCCCTACATCCTGACGAGCAAGCCGGGCACGCCGGCCTACGCCGTGATCCTGACGCCGGGCGGCTCGGGGGTGATGAATCCCCGCATGGAGGCGGGCAAGCTCACCTTCGCCTTCGCCGGCAATTTTCTCATCCGCTCGCGCGAGCTGTTCGCCGACGGCCGCTTCGTCGCCGCCTCGACCGACGCGACCTCGACTCCGGCGCGCATCCTGGCGATCGTCCAGGACCTGCAGCGCCGCTACGGCGGGATCACGGTCTACGTCGTCGGCACCAGCTGCAGCACCGAGGCCACCATGAAGCTGAGCGCGCCGCTCGACGGCCAGGTGGCGGGCTTCGTCCACACCTCGTCGATGAACAGCATCGCGGGTTTCGATCCGCGCCGGTTCAAGAGCCGCCATCTCGTCGTCTGGCACCGCATGGATGCCTGCCGGGCGACCAAGCCGTCGGCCAGCGCCGGCTCGCGCTCGAGCTACGGCACCGAGGCCATCGAGATGGAGGGCGGCACGTCGGTCGGCGACGACTGCGAGGCGCGGTCTCATCACGGCTACAACGGCCTCGAGGCCGAGACCGTCGCCAAGATCAAGGCGTGGATGCTGGCCGTCCGGTAGGCCACGTCGTCCGCCGGCGCCATGCGCGGCTGGTCATTCAGACTGCCCCAGAACGATGTTGCGCGGAGCGGCAATCGGAGGAGCATTGCGTCAGTCGATGGGTGCACGCGGTGCGTGTCGAAACCCGACACGCCGTGCACCTGCGAGAAGGAGGGAGCGATGGCCGTGAGTTTCTTCTTCGCCAACCCGAGCTGGCAGGCCAATGGGACGGTCAACTGGTGGTTCGACGTCGGCGACAGGGACAATTTCTGGAGTGTTTCGGTGCGGCCTTTCCAGGCGAACGACCGCGTTCGTCTGGAAGGCGGCATAGACTCGATCTCGGACAACAACCTGAAGCAGCGCACCGAATTCAGGGTCACGATGACCGCCAGCGGGGGCGGCGGGCTCGTCAAGCTGACGGCGATTAGGGTGACGCCATGAAACTCTATGTCGTTCATGATGCGCGTGGGCGCATCCGCGCCGCCACGATGGTGGCAGGAGAAAACGAGGCCGTGCTGTGCGGGCCGCTGCCGGGCAGGGGCCAGAAGGCGGCCGAGATCGAGGTTGCCCGAGAGCATCGCGAGTTCGGGCTCGAAAAGCTCTGCACGTCCTTCCGTGTCGACACGCGTGGCGACCGGCCGCGGCTCGTCGAGGTCGCGAAACGGCGCTGAGGGTGCGGGAGCCCACGTCGCCCGCTCAGGGCGTCCGCGCCGCCACCGGCACCGAGACCTCGTTGCGCCGCAGCCAGGGCAGCGTCCACGGCGGATCGTAGAACCATGCCGAGGCGGGCCCGTCGGCGCGCCACGACGCGGCCGCCATGGCCTCCAGCAGGGCTCGCTCTTTCGCGGCGACGGCGGCGGCCGAGCGGTCGCCGGAGAAGCGCAGGACGGCCACCTGTTGGGCCGGCACCTCGACGATCTGGACGGCGGAGTCGTTCGGCCGCGGCAGGGTGGCCAGGGTGTAGCGGCCGGGCATGAAGAAGCGGATGCGCCAGCGTCCAGGGGCCACGCTCTCCTGCGCCACCGGCGCCGTCATGGCGATCGGCTCGGACGTCTGCGCCACCGGGGCGGTCATGGCGATGTCCTGCCGCGCCGTGTTGCCGCCGAAGATGTAGGCCGCCAGCCGCCGGAAGCCCTCGTTGCGGGCCGCCTCCTCGTCGCCCTCGACGAAGGTCTCGGCGGCGAGCCGCGGGCCGTAGGTCCGGACCTCGATCTCGCCGAGCCTTGTGTCGACCGTGTAGGGCGGCTCCTCGGTGCCGCCGCGCACGCCCACCACCGAGCAGCCCGCCACCGCGAGGCCGGACAGCAGCGCCATCGCCTTGTTCATCAGGCTCCCCATCAGACGACTCCGCTGCCGAGCTTGGTGAGGGCGCCCCACAGGCAGGCGGCGGCCGCGATGCCGATCATCCAGAAAGTCGCCACGACCCCGGCGACGCGGAAGGCGAAGTTTTCCCGGGGCTGCGACATGCCGGCGGCGTGCGCCAGCCGGCCCGCCACCAGGGCGATGCCGAGCCCGTGCAGCAGCCAGGCGTTGGTGCCGAGGCTTTCCGCCAGCGCCAGCAGCAGGAGCGCCAGCGGCACGTACTCGGCGAAGTTGGCGTGCACGCGCATGCACCGCGCGAGGACGGCATCGCCGCCGTCGCCCACCGCGACGCGCGCCCCGCGGCGGGCGCGGATGACCCGGCTCGACAACAGCAGGAAGAGGGGTGCCAGCAGGCTGGCGTAGAGGGCGGCGATGGGCACGCGCAGAAAGTCCTTCGGTCGGTCACTGGCGCCGGCGGCGCGGCCAGCCTCCTTAGACGCGGCAAGCGGCGCGGCGGATCAATCGACGGTGCCGGGAGGCGGGATCGGCCCTTGCCGACGCGCGGGCGGCGGGAGGACGATCGACGGATCAACCGGAGGGCCGTTGCCATGGCACGCGTGAAGTGGAGCGACCGGCCGCGCACCCATCGCGGGGCGATCATCGGGGCGTTCGCGGGCATGGCCATGGCGGCCGTCGCGGTCTTCGAATATGCCGTCCACGGCAGCCTATTCGATCGCTACCTGATCATGGTGACCGGCCTGCTGGTCGGCGGCGGCGTGGGCGCGCTGATCGCCAGGGTGACCGCGCCGCGACCTTGACCGCCTTACCCTTATAGGGTAGTCGGGGCGAGGTGGAAAAGCGCACACTGCACTACGATCTGGCCCGCATCCAGGCGGATGTGCGGCGGCTCGGCGCGGCGGCGTTCACCAGGACCGCCCTCGACGGCGGCCGGGCAATGGGCCTCACGTCGGCGGAGATGCTCGGGGTGATCGCCGCGCTGTCGCGGCGCGAGTTCTACAAGTCGATGACGAGCTATGCCGACCACCGCGTATGGCAGGACGTCTATCACGCACCGACGCCGGTGCGGAAAGAGGCCTACATCAAGGTGACCCTGCGCGACGGCGCGCCGGTGATCCAGTTCAAGGAGAGGTGAGATGCCACGGCGCTGCCCGAACTGCGACTCGCGCAAGGCGATGAAGCGTTTCGAAAACGGGACCTTCACGATCGGGCATGCCGGACTGGAAACGACGGTCGACGGTCTGTCGGGATGGCGTTGCGCGGCCTGCGACGAAGTCGAATTCGACGCGAGAAGCGCCAAGCGCTATGCCGCGGCCGGCGACAGGCTGGTGCTACAGGATCGCGAGCGGCAGCGCCGGGAAGTCCGTCGCATCCGGCGCAAGCTCGGCCTCAGTCAGGTCGCGGCCGCCCGCCTCACGGGCGGCGGCCACAACGCCTTCTCGCGCTACGAGCGCGGCGAGGCGGTGCCGCTGCCGGCGGTGGTCAACCTGCTGCGGCTGCTCGACAAGCATCCGGAACTTCTGAAGGAGCTGGCGTAGAAGTCAGGCCGGACGCAACGGCCGCCGCACAACTCCAAGCCACTCACTCCGCCGCGCGCACGGCCTGCGCCGCCGGCGCGATCGCCTTCATCGTGCCGCCGTAGCGGTCGGTGAAGGCGGTGGTGTCGATCTCGTCGAGCACGATCTCGCGGTTCAGGACCTTTTCCTTCCAACTCAGCAGCTTGGGGTGCGCCGCCTGGAACTCAGGCATCACTTCCTGCGCGAACAGTTCCAGCGATTCGCAGATGTCCTCGTGCCGGTTCTTGCCGGCCTGGTTCAGGAGCACCACCTGGTCGATGTTCGATTCCTGGAACTTCTTCAGCTTGCGCCGGATCGTGTCGGGCGAGCCGATCAGGCCGCCGCGCAGCGAGGCCGCGTGCGCCTCCGGGTTGGCCTTCTTCCACTTCTCGTATTCTTCCCACATGTTGACCGTGCCGGCGGGCGGGCGGCGGCGGTCGGCGGACTGGCCGTAGAAGCGCAACGCGAACTGGAAGAAGGTGTCGCCGTCGGCCCGCGCGCGCGCCTCCTCGTCGGTCTTGGCGCACATGAAGAAGCTCACCAGGGCGATGTTGGGGTTGGTGCGGTAGTCGGCGAGCTTCTTCTGCCGCTTCACGAAGGCGTTGTAGTAGGCGTGCACCCAGGCGTGCGCCGCGTCGGCCGAGACGAACTGGAAGCCGAGCGCGCCCATGCCCCATTCGCCGGCCTTGGTGAGCGTCTGGAGCTGCGAGCAGGCGACCCACAGCGGCGGGTGCGGCTTCTGCAGCGGCTTGGGCACCACCATGCGCAGCGGAATGTTCCAGGTCTTGCCCGCGTGCTCGCTGGGGCCGTCCTTGAACATCGGCAGGATGGCGCGCACGGCCTCTTCGAAGATCTCGCGCTTGTTCTCCATGGTGACGCCGAACGGTTCCAGCTCGGTGATGGACGCGCTCTCGCCCATGCCGAACTCGCAGCGACCGTTGGACAGGAGATCGAGCGTGGCCACGCGCTCGGCGACGCGGGTCGGGTGGTTGGTCGTCACCTGGAAGATGCCGTGGCCGAGCCGGATGTTCTTCGTCCGCTGGCTGGCGGCGGCGAGGAAGGATTCGGGCGAGGGCGAGTGCGAGTACTCTTCCAGGAAGTGATGCTCGACCTGCCAGGCGTGGTCGTAGCCCAGGCGGTCGGCCAGCTCGATCTGGTCGAGCGCGTTCTGGTAGAGCCGGTGCTCGTCGCCGGGATGCCAGGGCCGGGGCAGCTGCAGCTCGTAGAAGATACCGAATTTCATGGCGCGTCCTCCGGGGAGGAGCATGCCGGCAAATTCGTCGGGCGCAAGCGGCCGGGCGAAGGCGTTTCGCTGGAAGAGACGGCCTCGCGCCTCATGCTCTTCCGGACCGCGCGCGTCTCGCGCGCCTCATGATCAAGGCGCCTGAGAATGCGCCGGAGCGGGCGGGCCGCCCGCGGTCCGTATGAGCTACTCCGCCGCCGCCTTCATCGCTTCCGGGTTGCGCCACTGGTGCAGCAACTCGGCTTCCTTCTTCTTCGCCTTCGCGAGATGCGCGTCCTTGACGTGGCCGTAGCCTTTTATGTCGTCTGGGATCGACGCCAGTTTGATCGCCAGGGCGTGGTTGGCGGGCGACAGGCCTTTTAGCAGCTCCGCCACCAGCGCCTCGTACTGGCCGATCAGGGCGCGCTCGGTCCGCCGCTCCTCGGTGTAGCCGAAGATGTCGAAGCGGGTGCCGCGCAGCCCTTTTAGCCTGGCCAGCATCTTGAAGGCGGGCAGCATCCAGGCGCCGAACTCCTGCTTGATCAGGTGGCCGGTCTGCGGATCGCGCTGGGCGAACAGCGGCGGCGCCAGGTGGAATTTGAGCTTGTAGGCGCCCTCGAACTGGCCGGACAGCTGGGCCTCGAACGCGGCATCGGCATAAAGCCGCGCCACTTCGTACTCGTCCTTGTAGCTCAGAAGCTTGGAATAACAGCGCGCCACGACTTCAGCCAAACCGGTGAGGCCGATCTTCTGTTCGGCCGCACGCACTTTCTCGACCAGCGCCTTGTAGCGTTGGGCGAGGGCTTCGTTCTGGTAGCCGGCGAGGTGCTTCATCCGGACGGCCACGATTTCGTCGAGCGTTTTGGCGAGGCGGGTGAAGGGAACCACCGTTGCGGGCGGGGCCGCCAGCTTCTCGACCGCGGCGCGGTCGGCGGCGGCGCGGCGGCCCCAGCGGAAGGCCGCGGTGTTCATGGCGACGGCGGCGCCGTTCAGCTCGATCGCCTGCTCCAGCGCCTCGTGGCCGGCCGGGATCAGGCCCTGCTGGTAGGCATAGCCCAGCATGAACATGTTGGTGGCGATGGAATCGCCCATCAGGCCGGTGGCGAGGCCGGTGGCGTCGAGGAAGTCGCAGGCCGCCGCGCCGGCCGCCGCTTCGATCGAGAGTCTTAGCGTGTGCGAGGGGAAGGCGATGTCGGGATGGCGGGTGAACTCGCCGGTGATGGTCTCGTGCGTGTTCACGATGGCGCGCGACGCGCCGGTTTCCAGCCGGGCCAGCGCGTCGGCACTGGCGCTCACCACGAGGTCGCAGCCCAGCAGCAGGTCGGCGCCGCCGGCGCCCAGTCGAACGGCATGCAACGCCTCGGGCGTGGCGCCCAGACGCACATGGCTGATCACCGCGCCGCCCTTCTGCGCCATGCCGAGCTGGTCGAGCACGGTGACGCCCTTGCCTTCTATGTGCGCGGCCACGCCCAGGATGGCGCCGATGGTGACGACACCCGTGCCGCCGATGCCGGTGATCAGCACGCCGTATGGCTTGTCGGCGAGTGCGGGCAGGGTGGGCGCGGGCGGCATCTCGGGCTCGGCCTTGTCAGCGGCGGCTGCCGCCGGCTTGCCGGCCTTTCCCCCCATGGACTGGCCTTTGCGCAGGCTGCCGCCCTCGACCGTGACGAAGGAGGGGCAGAAGCCTTTCAGGCACGAGAAATCCTTGTTGCAGGACGACTGGTCGATGGCCCGCTTGGAGCCGAACTCGGTCGCGACCGGCGTGACCGACAGGCAGTTGGACTGCACCGAACAGTCGCCGCAGCCCTCGCACACCGCCTGGTTGATCAGCACGCGCTTGGCCGGGTCGGGATAGGTGCCGCGCTTGCGGCGGCGGCGCTTTTCGGCAGCACAGGTCTGGTCGTAGATCAGGACCGAGACGCCCTTGTGCTCGCGCAAGCTCCTCTGGACCTCGTCGAGCTGGTCGCGGTGATGGAAGGTGACGCCCGGCGCCCATTCGGTGCCGACCGGATACTTGTGCGGCTCGTCGCTCACCAGGGCGATGCGGTCGACACCCTCGGCGCGGACCTGGCGGCTGATGCGCCACGGCGTCACGTCGCCGTCGTGCGGCTGGCCGCCGGTCATGGCGACGGCGTCGTTGTAGAGGATCTTGTAGGTGATGTTGGTCTTGGTCGCGATGGCGTGGCGGATCGCCAGGATGCCGGAGTGGAAATAGGTGCCGTCGCCCAGGTTCTGGAAGACGTGCGGCATGTCGGTGAACAGGCTGGCGCCGACCCACGGCACGCCCTCGGCGCCCATGTGGGTAAAAGTCCTGGTGTTGCGCTCCATGCCGATGGCCAGCGTGTGGCAACCGATGCCGGCCATCGCCATCGACCCGTCGGGCACCTTGGTCGAGGTGTTGTGCGGACAGCCGGAGCAGAAATAGGGCACGCGGGCGAGGCCCGATTCGTTGCGCACCTGGCGGCCGGCGCGACGCTTTAGCGCCTCGAAGCGCTGCTTGCTGCGCTCGCCGAGGCCCGCGAGGCCGAAGCGGGCGACCAGGACCGAGGCGATCTCGAACGGCGTCAGCTCGCCGTCGCTCTTGAACAGGTGCTGGCCGCGCTCGTCGTGCTTGCCGACCACGACCGGGCGACGGCCGATCTCCATGTTGAACAGCGCGTCCTTCAGCTGCTGCTCGATCAGCGGCCGCTTCTCCTCGATCACCAGGATCTCGCGCTTGCCGGCGGCGAAGGCTGCGGCGCCCTCTGTCTCGAGCGGCCACACCAGCCCCACCTTGTAGATGGCGAGCCCCAGCCGCTCGGCCTCGGCATCGTCGATGCCGAGCTCGTCCAGCGCCTGGCGGACGTCGAGGTAGGACTTGCCCACCGTGACGATGCCGAAGCGCGCGTCGGCGCGGCCCATCATCAGCCGGTCGAGCCGGTTGGCGCGCCAGTAGGCAAGCGCCGCCGGAATCTTCACCTGGTAGACGCGGCGCTCCTGGCCCAGCCAGTCGTCGGGCCAGCGGATGTGCACGCCGTCGGCCGGCAGGTGATGGTCGGACGGGGTGTGGATTTCCAGGCGGTGCGGATCGACATGGACCGAGGCCGAGGAATCCACCGTCTCGCTCAGCACCTTGAAGCCGACCCAGAGGCCGGAATAGCGCGACATCTCGAAAGCGTGCAGGCCCCAGTCGAGATACTCCTGCACGCTGGCGGCATGGATCACCGGCATGCCTGCGGCGATGAAGGCGGGCTCGCTCTGGTGCGCCACGGTCGAGGACTTGGCCATGTGGTCGTCGCCGGCCAGCGCCACGATGCCGCCGTACCTGGACGTTCCGGCGTAGTTGGCGTGCTTGAGAACGTCGCCGGAGCGGTCGACGCCCGGGCCCTTGCCGTACCACATGCCGAACACGCCGTCGTAGCGCGCGCCGGGGTAGAGATGGATCTGCTGGGTGCCCCACAGCGCCGTGGCGGCGAGGTCCTCGTTGGTGCCGGGCTGGAAGCGGATGTGGTTCTTTTCGAGGAAGCGCTTGGCCTGCCACAGCGCCTGGTCGAAGCCGCCGAGCGGCGAGCCGCGATAGCCGCTGATGTAGGCGCCGGTGTTGAGGCCGGCGGCCAGGTCGCGCTGGCGCTGCATCATGGGCAGCCGGACCAGCGCCTGCGTGCCGGTCAGGTACACCCGGCCCGCGTCGAGCAGGTACTTGTCGTCCAGGGTCACCGCAAGGGTCATGGCAACCTCCCTGTTTGTTATGTAGGGACCGTAGCGACAGATTCTTACGCCTTTCAATCGGGAACGCGCGCGGCGTGCAACAAAGACGTTTTGAAGACGCCGCGGCCCGCCGATCGTGCGCACCGTTTCAAGGTGTCGCCCGGGAATGAAATGTTGTAATCACCCGCCGCATGTCCGTTCTGGTCACCGGGGTCGCCGGCTTCATCGGCTCGCACGTCGCCGGAGCCCTGCTGGCGCGGGGCGAGGCCGTGGTCGGCGTCGACAACTTCTCCGACTACTACGACCCGGTGCTGAAGTTCGCGCGGCTGAAGCCGCTGCGCGAGGACAAGGGTTTTCACTTCCTCGAGGCCGACGTGGCCGACCGCACCGCGATGCTGGATCTCGCCCGCCAGTACGGCGATCTCGACCGTATCGTGCACCTGGCGGCGCAGCCCGGCGTGCGCCATTCGATGGTCGATCCCTACATCTACGTGCAGACCAACGTTATGGGTCATCTCGTGATGCTGGAGCTGGCGCGCGGCCTCGCCACGCAAAAAGAGGGCGGCCTAAAACACTTCGTCTACGCCTCGTCCTCGTCGGTCTATGGCGGCAACGCCAAGCTGCCGTTTGCCGTGTCGGACCCGGTCGACCGGCCGGTGTCGCTCTACGCCGCCACCAAGCGCGCCGACGAGCTGATGACCGAGACTTATGGCCATCTCTACGGCCTCCGCGCGACCGGCCTGCGCTACTTCACGGTCTACGGGCCGTGGGGCCGGCCCGACATGTCGCCCTGGATCTTCGCCAAGGCGATCCACGAAGGCCGCACGCTGCATCTCAATCATCAGGGCCGCATCAGGCGCGACTTCAGCTACATCGACGACATCGTGGCCGGCACGCTGGCCGTGCTCGACAGGCCGCCGGCCGCGGCCGGCCACCGGGTCTACAACCTGGGCGCCGCGCGGAGCGAGGACATCGGCCGAGTCGTGGCGCTGTTCGAGAAGGCGCTGGGCCGCACGGCCCAGGTCGAGCTGAGGCCGGGCGAGCCCGGCGACATGCCGGAAACCGCGGCCGACATCGAAGGCACCACGCGCGACTTCGGCTGGACGCCCAAGGTGACGGTCGAGCAGGGCATTCCGCTCTTCGTCGACTGGTTCAAGACGTACAATCGGCTCTGAGGGGCGTCTGTGACTTGCGCGGAACTGCGCACGGCCCCATCTCTGGGGGCATCAGGAGTGTGTGAATGAGTGCAATGCTGGGCGACCTGCCGACCTGGAACCTCGCCGACCTCTATTCCAGCCCGACCGGGCCCGACCTCGAAGCCGACCTGGCGCGGGCGGCAGCCGACGCCGAGGCCTTCGCCCGCGACCATGAGGGCAAGGTGGCCGGGCTCGACGGCAAGGCGCTGGGCGGCGCGATTGCCCGGTACGAGCAGATGTCGGACCGCATGGGCCGCATCGGCTCCTTCGCCCAGCTGCATTATGCCGGCGACATGGCCGATCCGGAGCGCGGCCGGTTTTCGCAGAACGTCTCGGAGAAGCTGACTGACATCGGCGCCCGGCTGGTGTTCTTCCGGCTGGAGATCAACCGCATCGAAGATGCCGACCTCGCGGTCCGGATGGCGGTGCCGGAGCTCGCCAAGTACGCGCCGTGGCTGCGCGACCTCCGGGTGTTCCGCCCGCACCAGCTGTCGGACGAGCTGGAGAAGGCGCTGCACGAGAAGCACGTGGTCGGCCGTGCCGCCTGGTCGCGGCTGTTCGACGAGACCATCGCGCGGCTGCGCTATCCCTTTCGCAACGAGGTGCTGACCGAGCCGCAGATCCTCGACAAGCTCTCGAGCAAGGACGCCGAGGTGCGGCGCGACGCGGCCAAATCCTTCGGCAAGGTGCAGGGCGACAACATCGCGGTCTTTTCGCTGATCACCAACACGCTGGCCAAGGACAAGGAGATCGAGGATCGCTGGCGCAAGTATCCGCGGCCGCAGTCGTCGATGAACCTCGCCAACTGCGTCGAGGACGAGGTGGTGGATGCGCTGGCCTCGTCGGTGAAGGCGGCCTATCCCAGGCTCGCCCACCGCTACTACAAGCTGAAAGCCAAGTGGTTCGGCGTCGAGACCATGCCCTACTGGGACCGCAACGCGCCGCTGCCCGAGCATGACGACCGCACGATCGCGTGGCCCGAGGCGACCCGGATCGTGCTCGATGCCTACGGCGCGTTTTCGCCGGAGCTGGCCCAGGTCGGCAAGAAGTTCTTCGACAATGCCTGGATCGACGCGCCGGCGCGGCCGGGCAAGTCGCCCGGCGCCTTCGCCCATCCCACGGTGCCGTCGGCGCATCCCTATCTGCTGCTGAACTACCAGGGCAAGGTGCGGGACGTCATGACGCTGGCGCACGAGCTGGGCCATGGCGTGCACCAGGTGCTGGCCGGCGGGCAGGGCGCGCTGATGGCCGACACGCCGCTGACCCTGGCCGAGACCGCCTCGGTGTTCGGCGAGATGCTGACCTTCCAGTCGCTGCTCAAGACGGCGCCCGACAAGGCCACGCGCAAGGCCATGCTGGCCGGCAAGGTCGAGGACATGCTGAACACGGTGGTGCGCCAGATCGCCTTCTACGATTTCGAGCAGCGCCTGCACATGGCGCGGCGCGAAGGAGAACTCACGCCCGACGCCATCGGCGAGATCTGGATGGCGGTGCAGACCGAGAGCCTGGGGCCGGCCTTCGCCTTCGACGACGAATACCGCGCCTACTGGTCCTACATCGGCCACTTCATCCATTCGCCGTTCTATGTCTATGCCTACGCCTTCGGCGACTGCCTGGTGAACTCGCTCTACGCCGCCTACCAGGCCGCGCCCGAGGGTTTCCAGACCAAGTACCTCGACATGCTGAAGGCGGGCGGCGTGAAGCGGCACAAGGAGCTTTTGGCGCCGTTCGGCCTCGATGCCTCGGACCCGGCCTTCTGGGACAAGGGGCTGGGCGTGATCTCGGGCTTCGTCGATGAATTGGAGGCGCTTTAGCGATGTCGATGGAGAACAGCCTCATGCTGAGGAGCGCGCGCAGCGCGCGTCTCGAAGCATGGGCCGCACGCACTCTGTTGCCCACCCTTCGAGACGCGACCCTGCGGGTCGCTCCTCAGGGTGAGGTGGCGTTGTAACTGGTATGGCCGCTGACGAGGGCGACTCGCTGGGCGGGCGGCTCGGCCGTTACGCCAAGGTCGGCTCGTCGGTCGGCGGCCTCGCCGTAAAACTGGCGGGCCAGCGCTATCTCGGCTTCGCGCTCGACCGCGACAAGCATGCCGGCGAGCTGAAGGCGGCACTCGGCGGACTGAAAGGCCCGCTGATGAAGGCGGCGCAACTGCTCGCCACCATTCCCGACGCGCTGCCGCCGGAATATGCCCGTGAGCTGGCGCAACTGCAGGCCAACGCGCCGGCCATGGGCTGGGCCTTCGTGCGCCGCCGCATGGCCTCGGAGCTGGGGCCGGACTGGCAGGCGAAGTTCGCCCGCTTCGACAAGGAGGCCTCGTTCGCGGCCTCGCTGGGCCAGGTCCATCGCGCGACGCTGCCGGACGGCACCGACGTGGCCTGCAAGCTGCAGTATCCCGACATGGCCTCGGCGCTGGAAGCCGACCTCAACCAGCTGAAAGTCGTGTTCGCGGTCGGCCAGCGCTTCGACCCGGCGATCCGCACCGACGAGATCCACGCCGAGATCACGATGCGGCTGCGCGAGGAGCTCGACTACCGCCGCGAGGCCAAGCATGTCGGCCTCTACCGCCACATGCTGCGCACCGAGCCCAACGTGCATGTGCCCGACGTCGTGGCGAGCCATTCGACCGACCGGCTGCTCACCATGAGCTGGCTCGCCGGCGGGCCTTTGCTCGACTGGAAGAGCCGCTCCCAGGACGAGAAGGACGCGCTGGCCGTCAACATGTTCCGCGCCTGGTACGTGCCGTTCTATTCCTACGGCGTGATCCACGGCGATCCGCATCTCGGCAACTACACGGTGCGGCCCGATGGCTCCGTGAACCTGATGGATTTCGGCTGCGTGCGCATCTTCCCGCCGCGCTTCGTGCGCGGCTCGATCGAACTCTACCGCGCGCTGATGGCCGACGACGAGGCGCGTGCCGTGGCGGCCTACGAGGACTGGGGTTTTACGGGCCTCAGCCGCGAGATGATCGCCGTGCTGAACCGCTGGGCGGCGTTCCTCTACGGCCCGCTGATGGACGACCGGCCGCGGCGCCTCACCGAGGGCATGGCCGAGGGTTATGGCCGCGAGATGGCGCAGAACGTCTTCGGCGAGCTGCGCAAGATGGGCGGCGTGCGGCCGCCGCGCGAGTTCGTGTTCATGGACCGCGCCGCCATCGGCCTCGGCGCCGTGTTCATCCACCTGCGCGCCTCGATCAACTGGCACCGGCTGTTCGAGGGCATGATCGAGGGCTTCGACATGGACGCGCTGGCCGCCCGCCAGGACGTCGCGCTGAAAGAGGTGGGGCTGGCGTGAAGGTCCTGGTGACGGGATCCTCGGGCTGGCTCGGCCAGGCCCTGGTGCCGCGGCTGTTGCGCGACGGACACAAGGTGATCGGGCTCGATCCCGAAGCCGGCGCCACGACAAGCGTGGTCGGGTCCGTCGTCGACCGCGGGCTGGTGCGCCGCATCATGCGCGACGAAGGCATCGAGGCGATCGTCCACGCCGCCGCGCGTCACAAGCCGCACATCGAGACGCACGACAATTCCGAGTTCGTGGCGGTGAACGTGCAGGGCACGCTCAATCTCCTGGAGGAGGCGGTGGCGGAAGGCTCCAAGGTCGACCGCTTCGTCTTCACCTCGACGACCTCGCTTATGATCTCGCAGCAAATCCGCGACGGCCGGGCGGGCGGCGCCACGGAAGCGATCTGGATCGACGAGACCCTGGCGCCGCTAAAACCGCGCAACATCTACGGCGTCACCAAGCTCGCGGCCGAGGAACTCTGCCGGCTGTTCAATCATCTGCACAGGCTGCCGATCCTGGTACTGCGCACCTCGCGTTTCTTTCCCGAGGAAGACGACATGGCGCACGCCATCGCCCAGTCGGGCGAAAACACCAAGGCCAATGAGTTCCTGTTCCGCCGACTCTCGGTCGAGGACGCGGCGGAAGCCCATGTCGTGGCGCTGGCGAAGGCCAGGGAGATCGGCTTCGACACTTTCATCATCTCGGCGATGACGCCGTTTTCGCGCGAGGATTGCCGTGAGCTGATCGCCGACGCCCCGTCGGTCGTCGCCCGCTACTTTCCCGACTATCCCGCGCTTTATGCCAGGCGTGACTGGACGATGTTCCAGTCGATCGACCGGGTCTACGATGCGAGCAAGGCAGCGCGAAAGCTGGGCTTCATCTGCAAGATGGGCTTTCGCGAGATTCTGAACAATCTCCAGCGTCTACAGATGAGCAGCTCGGAGCAGTTTCTGTTTGCCTGTGGAGATTTCCAGCAAGCTGAGGTCCAGGAGAGGGTCTTTGGCCATCGTTTGCATGGCAGGCCGGACGCTCTCGTCGGCTTTCGCCGAGAGCCTTTCGTGCAGCCCTCCAAGGTGGCGGACGAGCGTGTGGACGGGATGGTGTTCGAGGTAACGGACGCAGACCTTGCAGCGGCTGATGCGTACGAGCCTCCCAACTACCGACGTTCAAGCGTCAGGACCGCCTCAGGCCTCCTGGCGTGGGTCTACCTCCGACAGAGCTAGCCATGATCATGCGCCCAGCACGAGGCTGCGCACTCTGTGCAGGTCACGCACGACGAAAGTGCAGAGAGACCTGATCTCGTCCGTCGCCTCGAGCAGATCGGGCACCATGATCGTCATCATGCCGGCGGCCGCTGCGGAACGGACGCCGTTGTACGAATCTTCAAGGGCCAGGCAGAGACCTGGATCGACCTGCAAACGCTTGGCCGCCAACAGGTACGGGTCGGGTGCAGGTTTGCCGAAGGCGTAGTCGCCGCTCGCCACGATCTGATGGAAGCGGCCGGCGAGATCGTGCGCGCCGAGATGGTGCTGCACGGTCTTGTGCGAGGACGAGGTCGCGATGCCGCGCGGCAGGCCCAGCGTGTCCAGTGCCTCGAGCAGTTCGAGGACGCCCGGCTTCACCGTCAATCGGGTCTCGATGATCACGTCGAAGTGCCGATGCCAGGTCGCCAGCAGTTCGTCGACGGGAAAAGAGTTGCCGTAGCGATCCAGGAGGAAGGCGCGGGTCTGTGCCCAGGGGCGGCCGATCATGGTGCGGAAGATGGCGGGCGTGATGTCGTGGCCGAGTTCATCGGCTGCGGTCATGATCGCTTCCTGGTAAAGCGACTCCGTGTCGAACAGCAGGCCGTCGAGATCGAAGATCACGGCAGCAGGACGGCGCGGGAGATCCACTAACCGCGCACCCTCGGCATCATGATCATGTCCCACGGGCTCGGCACGTCGCCGTGCGGCACCCAGACGAGGGCAGGTGCATTCAGCGCAAACGCCTTGTGCAGCGCGTCTTCGAGCTGCCGGGGGTCGGTCGCCTTGAACGACGCGATGCCGAAGGAGTCGGCAAGCTTGCCGAAGTCGGGGTTCTGCAGGTCGGAGGCGATCAGGCGGTTGCCGTAGTGCTGCTGCTGGATGCGCTTCACGTTGCCGAAGGCTGCGTTGTCGAACACCACCACCACAATGGCGAGGTTGTGGCGCGCGGCGGTCGCGAGTTCGCCCACCTGGTACATGAAGCCGCCGTCGCCCGCGATCGCCAGCACCTTCCTGTCGGGCATTGCGGCCTTGGCGCCCAGTGCCGTGCCGAACCCCCAGCCGAGATTGTCCTGGTAGCCGGGCGAGAGATAGGTGCGCGGCCTCTCGATCGGCAAGGCGACGCGCGAGGCGAAGCCCATCTGCGAGACCTCGTCGACGAAGATGCCGTCCTCGGGCAGGGCGGCGCGGATCGCCTTCAGGAACCCATATTGCGGTTCGAGCCGCGACAGCCGTTCGGCGAACCAGGCGCGATGGCCTTTCAGTTCCTCGGCCCGCGAGGTCCGTGCGCGATTGTGCTTCGGCAGGGCCGCGATCAGGGCGCGCAATTGGGTGGCGGCATCGCCGACCAACGCGGCGTCGGGTTTGCGCAACCGGTCGGGCTCGTCCGGGTCGATGTCGAGGCGCACGACTTTGAGATTCTTGTCGATGCCCCAGCTGCCGTTCTGGATGAAGAAGCGTGTGCCGATCGCCAGCACCGCGTCGGCGTCCTTCCACAGGCGATGGCCGACCGGCATGTCGACGGCGAGGCGATGCGAACTCGGCACGACTCCTCGGCCGCGCCGATATGAGCTGACCGGCGCTTCGAGCAGCTCGGCGAGGACGATCACCTCGGCGCTGGCGTCGAGCGCGCCGCCGCCCACCACGATGATCGGCCGCTCGGCCGCGCCCAGGATTTTTGCCGCCGCGGTGATCGCCTCGTCGTCGATCGCTTCGGCCGGCAACGGCATCGGCTGGTCGGGCAGGGTGACGTCGGCGCGCCGGGCCCAGGTGTCGAGCGCGCATTCCAGCGCGACGGGACGCGGCCGCCCAGAGGTGGCGTGCCAGATCGCCTGGCTGACCAGGGTCGGCGCCTCCTGTGGGCTCCTGATGCGCTCGGCCCATTTGGTGATGTGGCGCATCATGCCGAGCTGGTCGTGGATCTCGTGCAGATGGCCGTGGCCGCGGTCGATGTCGGCCTGCGGGATCTGGCCGATCAGGCCGACGACCGGCGCATTCATGCCGTAGGCGGTGAGCAGTGCCGCACCGGCATTCAGCATGCCCGGGCCGGGCACCACGGCGAAGGCCTGCGGCTTGCCCGTCACCAGCGCGGCGCCCAGTGCCATGTAGGCGGCCGTCTGCTCGTGGCGCGGATGGATCACGCGCAATCTGTCGGCGGCGTGGTAGAAGGCGTCGAACAGAGGATCGTTGTGCAGGCCGGGCAGGGCATAGACCGTGTCGAGGCCGTGGCGGAGAAGGGTTTCGACCGTGGCTTCGGCAGTGCTCAGACGCGGCATGTTGATGATCTATAGAGAGCGCGGCGGGCGATCAAGGCGGGCGTCATGCCGGTGATGTCGGTCATCGCGGTGCGCGTCGTCGCGGTTCTGCTGATGGCGGCCTTTCTCGCCTGGTTCGCCGAGCGGCGGCTCGACCGCGCCGCCGAGGCCAAGACGTTCTCCGATGTCGCCCGCGTGCCGGCGGTCGACGTGGCGCT
This sequence comes from Reyranella sp., assembly GCA_019745575.1. Lineage (GTDB taxonomy): Bacteria > Pseudomonadota > Alphaproteobacteria > Reyranellales > Reyranellaceae > Reyranella. The sequence goes on from JAIETA010000163.1 coordinate 22,872, forward strand.
GGTGCTGGGCACGGCGCCGATCGGCCCCGAGGGCGGGCCCAACCGCTACTTCGTCTATCGCCTCGATGCCGCCGCAGCGCTCTACAAGGCGGGCAAGGCCAAGTACCTGATCGCCAGCGGCGCCCGCGACGGCGACTACGACGAGCCGACGGCGATGCGCGCCGGCCTGATCGAACGCGGCGTGCCGGCCGAGGCGATCTATCGCGACTTCGGCGGCTACCGCACGCTCGACTCGGTGGCGCGCGCGCGCCTGATCTACGGCCAGACGCGGCTGGTCATCGTCTCGCAGCGCTTCCACCTCGGCCGCGCGCTGTTCCTGGCGGCGCACGAAGGCATCGAAGCGTGGGGGTTCGAAGCCCGCGACGTCGACACGCCCTACAGCATTTTTACAGAACTGCGCCGCTACCCCTCGGCCATGCGCGCCTTCTGGGACGTCTGGTTCAACACCCCGCCGCGCGAGACCGGCGCGCCGGTACGGATCGGCGTCGATCCGGCGGACTAGCCGACATGCGGCGCTTCGCTTGCTGTGGCATTTGCCATAGGGCAGTCTTCTGGCTCGTCGGTGGCTTCCCTACCCACAGCAGGACGCGGGGGCGAGCGATGTCGAAAAGAAGATGGCTGGCCGGAGGCGCGGCTGCCTTGATGGCAATTGCCGGATTGACTGGCTCGGCCAGCGCCCAAAGCCGACAGGACGAAGAATGGTGTGGGGGAAGAGACAGCGCCTCGCCAGACCGTAAAGCCTCGCCAGACCAAATGATCCGTGGGTGCACGGCTGAAATTCAGTCAGGCAAGCACAAGGGCGTTTCTCTCTCGCACGCTTTCAACAATCGTGCCTTTGCTTACACAAGGAAAGGTCAGTACCAGCTCGCCATCCAGGACTTTGATCAGGCGATCAGGCTCAAGCCGGGGGATGCGACAATGCTCAGAAATCGCAGCCTCGCGAAAGAGAAGACGGGCGATAAGATTGGCGCCGAGGCCGATCTGGCTGCGGCCAGGCGCATCGACCCGAATATCCGTTAGTCCACTCCGCCCAGTCTCTCCCTAACGCAGCCGCCCCGCCGGCTCGGCCGCCATGTCGCGCAGCTCGGGCACCGGCGAGACCACGGGCTTGCCGGCGAAATGCGCGTCGAGGTTCTGGCGGACGAGCGCGGTCATGCGGCGCTGGGCGTGTTCGGTGCCGCCGCCGAAATGCGGCGTCATCACCAGGTTGTCGAGCGGCAGCAGTTCGGTGCCCTCGTAGGGCTCCTCGTCGAAGACATCGAGGGCCGCGCCTTCGATGACGTTGTGGCGCAGAGCGTCGGCCAGCGCCGCCTCGTCGACCGCCCAGCCGCGGCTGATGTTGACCAGATGGCCGCGCGGCCCCAGCGCCTTCAGCACCGGGGCGTTGATGATGTGCCGGTTGGAGGCGTCGGAACGCAGGCAGACGACCAGGTAGTCGGCCCAGGTCGCGAGCGCCATGACGTTGGGGAAATAGGCGAAGTCGACGTCGCTTCGCCTGTTGCGGTTGCAGTAGCCGATCTCGACGTCGAAGCCCCTGGCGCGCTTTGCGAATTCCAGGCCGATGGCGCCGAGGACCTGGATGCCGAGCTTGCCGCCAGTGAGGCCCGCGATGGCGCCGAAGCGGTTGGGGATGCGCTTGGTCCAGTCGCCGCGGCGGATCATCTTGTCGGCGCGCACGATCCGCCGCGTCGAGGCGAGCAGCAGGCCGAGCGCCATCTCGGCGACGTCGGGTGCGTTGGCGTCGGCGCCGTGCGTGATCATGATGTTGCGCCGGCGGGCGGCGGCGAGATCGATGCGCTCGTAGCCGGTGCCGTAGCAGCAGATCAGCGACAGCCGCGGCATTGCCGCCATCAGCGCGTCGCTGGCGCCGACGCTGCCGGTGGTGACCAGCGCCTCGACCTCGGCCGCCGCCGCGCGCGGCACCAGCGCCGGGTCGGGGCGGTCCATGTGACCGGCGATCTCGTAGCGCTCGCCGAGGGTGGCGAGGGTGGTCTTGGTGAAGTGGAAGCCGGTGAGGATGACGGGACGCTGAGCCATGGTCCCGCGTATCACGCGGCCGGCCCGACGGTAAATGCAGCTTTACCACGCGGCGAAAAACCGTCTTGGCAAAGAACGGAACGCTGTGCATGGTGCGGCGCAAGAACCGCGTCTTCGCGTCCCTCACCGACCCAAAAAGCGCTCCATGAAAATTGCCATTCTCAAAGAACGCCGGCCGCACGAGACCCGCGTGGCCGCGACCCCGGAGTCCGTCAAAAAGCTCAAGGCGCTGGGCGCGGAAGAGGTCGTGATCGAAGCCGGCGCGGGACTGGCTGCGGCCTACACCGATCAGGCCTATGCCGAGGCCGGCGCCAGCATCGTGGCGGACGCCGCCGCGGCCATCGCCGCCGCCGACATCGTCTTCAAGGTGCAGCGGCCGATGTCGGCCGCCGAGGGGCTCGACGAGATCGCCCTGCTGCGCAGCGGCCAGACCCTGATGTCGCCGCTCGGCGCGCTCACCAACAAGGAACTGGTCCAGGCGCTGGCGTCGAAAGGCGTGACGTCGTTCGCGCTGGAACTGATCCCGCGCATCACGCGCGCCCAGTCGATGGATATCCTGAGCTCGCAGGCCAACCTCGCGGGCTACAAGGCGGTGCTGCTGGCGGCCAACAACTTCGGCCGGATCTTCCCGCAGATGATGACGCCGGGCGGCACGCTGGCGCCGGCCCGCGCCTTCATCATGGGCGTGGGCGTGGCGGGCCTGCAGGCGATCGCCACGGCGCGGCGGCTGGGCGCCGTCGTGACGGCGACCGACGTGCGGCCGGCGACCAAGGAGCAGGTGCAGTCGCTCGGTGCCAAGTTCGTGGCGGTCGAGGACGAGGAATTCAAGGCGGCCGAGACGTCGGCCGGCTACGCCAAGGAGATGAGCGCCGAATACCGCGCCAAGCAGGCGGCGCTGGTGGCCGAGCACATCGCCAAGCAGGACATCGTGGTCACCACGGCGCTGATCCCCGGCCGCAAGGCGCCGGTGCTGGTCACCGAGGACATGGTGAAGACCATGAAGCCGGGCTCGGTGATCGTCGACATGGCGGTCGAGCAGGGCGGCAACTGCCCGCTGTCGGAATTCGGCAAGGTCGTCGAGCGGCACGGCGTGAAGATCGTCGGGCCGGCCAACCTGCCGGGCGAGCTTCCGACCGATTCGTCGGCGCTGTTCGCGCGCAATCTGCTGAACTTCATCACGCCGATGGTCGACAAGGAGACCAAGGCGCTGAAGATCGACCCCAGCGACGAGGTCGTGAAGGGCACGCTCGTGACACAGGGCGGCCAGATCGTGCACCCATCGCTCAGCCAGACCCCCACGCTCAGCCAGACCTAGGAGCGGTCCCATGAACGACAAACTCGCAGGCGAGGCCGCCAAACTCGCGACCCAGGCGCAGGAACTGGCCACCAACCTCAAGGCGGTGGCGCAGCAGGTGACCGACGTGGCGGCGCAGGGCGCGGCGGCGCTGCCCGACGGCCATATGCCGTTCGTGGCGCTGCTCACCATCTTCGCGCTGGCCTGCTTCGTCGGCTACTACGTGGTGTGGCGGGTGACGCCGGCGCTGCACTCGCCGCTGATGGCCGTCACCAACGCGGTGTCGTCGGTGATCATCGTGGGCGCGCTGCTGGCCGCCGGCCTGAAGGGGCTGGGCGCCGCCCAGCTGTTCGGCGCCATCGCCGTGGCGCTGGCCGCCGTCAACATCTTCGGCGGGTTCATCGTCACGCACCGCATGCTGTCGATGTTCAAGAAGAAGCAGCCGGTCAAGAAGTAGGCGGGAGAGAAGAGGGATGATCACCCAGGAAATCGCCGCCTACGGCTATCTGATTTCGGCCATCTGCTTCATCATGGCGCTGCGCGGGCTCAGCTCGCCCGTGACCTCGCGCCAGGGCAACCTGTTCGGCATCGTCGGCATGGTGATCGCCATTGGCGTCACCGTGGCGACCCCGGGCGTCGTCTCGCCGTGGCTGATCGTGGGCGGCCTGGTGGTGGGCGGCGCGGTCGGCACCGCGGTTGCGCTCCGCATCCAGATGACCGCCCTGCCGCAGCTCGTGGCCGCCTTCCATTCGCTGGTCGGCCTCGCCGCGGTGTTCGTGGCGGCGGCGGCCTTCGTCTCGCCCGACGCCTTCGGCATCGGCTCGCCGGGCAAGATCAAGATGCACAGCCTGATCGAGATGGGGCTGGGCACGGTGATCGGCGCCATCACCTTCACCGGCTCGATCGTGGCCTTCGCCAAGCTGCAGGGGCTGGTGTCGGGCGCGCCGCTGGTCTTCCGCGGCCAGCACCCGCTGAACGCCCTGCTGGGCATCGCCCTCGTCGTGCTGCTCGGCTGGTTCGCGCTGCGCGGCGGCCACCCGATGATCTTCATCCTGCTGATCGTGCTGTCGCTGGCGCTCGGCTTCCTGCTCATCCTGCCGATCGGCGGCGCCGACATGCCGGTCGTGGTCTCGATGCTCAACTCCTACTCGGGCTGGGCGGCGGCCGGCATCGGCTTTACGCTCGGCAACACCGCCTTGATCGTGACCGGCGCGCTGGTCGGCTCCTCGGGCGCCATCCTGAGCTACATCATGTGCAAGGGCATGAACCGCTCGATCTTCAACGTGATCCTGGGCGGCTTCGGCACCGACTCCTCGGCGGCCGGCGCCGCCCACGCCAAGTCCGACAAGCCGGTCAAGGCGGGCTCGGCCGAGGACGCGGCCTTCCTGATGAAGAACGCCGGCTCGGTGATCATCGTGCCGGGCTACGGCATGGCGGTGGCCCAGGCCCAGCACGCGCTGCGCGAGATGGCCGACATCCTGAAGAAGGCGGGCGTCACGGTCCGCTACGCCATCCATCCCGTGGCCGGCCGCATGCCGGGCCACATGAACGTGCTGCTGGCCGAGGCCAACGTGCCTTACGACGAGGTCTTCGAGCTCGACGACATCAACCGCGACTTCGCCGCGACCGACGTGGCCTTCGTGATCGGCGCCAACGACGTCACCAACCCGGCGGCCAAGACCGACCCCACCAGCGCCATCTACGGCATGCCGATCCTCGACGTCGAGAAGGCGCAGACCGTGCTGTTCGTGAAGCGCGGCATGGCCTCGGGCTATGCCGGCGTCGACAACGAACTGTTCTTCCGCGACAACACGATGATGCTCTTCGCCGACGCCAAGGTGATGTGCGAGAACATCGTGAAGGCGCTCGAAGGCTCCGCGCACTGAGCCGCTATCGCGCCGTCATCTTCGACATCGGCGGCGCGGTCGATCTCGAATTCGCCTGGGAGATGGCGCTCGACGGCGCCATTGCCGCGGCCTGCGGACTGGAAGGCATCCGCGTCGATCCGACGACGGTCGAGGAAGCGTCCGAGCTGGCGGTGGCCGCCTTCGCGCCCGATATCGTACGCCACATGATCGAGACGCTGTGCGGCGGCGAGCCCGCAACGGTGGCGCGCGTGGCGCGTCGGGTCGAGGCGATGACGGGACAACTCGATGCCTTCCAGATCCGGCCCGAGATTGAGGGCTTGCTGGAGCGCCTCAAGGCGCGCGGGCTGACGCTCGGAGCGCGGGAGCCGCGCTGGGAACGGCTTGAGCGGGCCGGAATCGCCGACCTGTTCACGCGCGATCACGGCATACCGCCGGCTGACTGTGTTTTCGTCGGCGACCGGATCGACGCCGACGTCGCACCCGCCAAAGCGGCGGGCATGGCCACCATCCAGTTCCGCTCCGGCCGCTGGCGCCGGCAGCGGCCACGTTCGGCGGCTGAAACGCCCGATGCCGTCGTTACCGATGTGGCCGAGTTGGAAGCGGCAATCGCAGCGCTCATGGCTTGAAGCAGCGCGACGCCAGCCCTAGTATGACAGTGTCATATCATTGGGAGGAATATCCGTGCCCCGTGCGAGTCGTCCCATTACTGTCACGCTCGGCGAACTTCATGAGAGTGTCGAGAGTCGCGTGACATCCGGCGCGTACGCCTCGGCGAGCGAGGTGGTGCGTGCGGCTCTGCGGGCACTGGATCGGGAAGAGTCGGCTGTCGACGGCTGGTTACGACAGAAAGTGGAAGAAGCGTTCGCTGATCCGGCGCCGAGCGTCCCGGCCCACGAAGTTTTCCGTCGTTTGCGCGACCATCATGCGGCAGCAAGCAAGAGCCGCCGCCGCCGTGAAAAAATTTGAGGTCGTCTTTCGTCCTGCCGCAGAGGCCGATCTCCTTGCGTTGCACCGGCATATCGCTGAGGACGCGGGCTTGGAAATTGCCGGGGACTACATCGGCCGGATCGAAGAAGTGTGTCTCTCTCTGGAAACCTCTCCCAAGCGCGGAACGACGAGGGACGATATCCGGGGCGGACTTCGGATCATGGGCTTCGAGCGTCGGGTGACGATTGTCTTCCAAGTTGGAAAAGCGGAGGTGACGATCGTCCGGATTTTCTATGGTGGGCAGGATTATGAGCGGGCGTTGCGTGCACGCCGTTAGGCATTCGATACATAGGGCTATCGTTGTTGCCATGGTGGCGGCTCTTGGCTGGCCGTCTCATGCGGTGGCCCAGCCCGCGGCTCAGGAGATGCTGGGCACATGGGCCAAGAGCGGAAGGTGCTCGGTTCCAACGGAGCGGCTGGTCGTCACGCCGACGACGGTAGCGATGGGTGAGGGCAAGCCTGCGGCGATTGTCTTCTACACCCACGAAGTAAGTGGCCGGCCGACGTTACGCTGGGCCGCCCAAGGCGAGGTCGCAAACGTCCAGTATGTCGAGCCGGATACTTTGGCCTTCTACGGCATGGGCTGGGGCATGGGCGGGCCGACCGCTGCCTATCGTCGTTGTTCGCCTTGAACCAAACAAAAACCCCCGGGGATGCCGGGGGTTGTCGTCTCGTGCGAGGAGAGAGGACTAGTAGCCCTCGCGCTCCATGCGCTTGCGCATCAGCTTGCGGGTGCGGCGGATGGCCTCGGCGCGCTCACGGGCGCGGCGCTCGGAGGGCTTCTCGTAGTTGCGGCGGAGCTTCATCTCGCGGAAGATGCCCTCGCGCTGCATCTTCTTCTTCAGGACGCGCAGCGCCTGATCGACGTTGTTTTCACGAACGAGAACCTGCACTTCGATCGCTTCCTTCCAATGCGGCTTGCCCCGCGGATTGACCGGGGCCTGAATTCAGAGGCGGCGTAGGTATCACAGGGCGATACCCTTGGGAACCCCCCGATTGACCCCTATATTCCACGTCATGGATGAGCAGAAAACCCCCGATTTTGCGGGAAATGACCCGGATGCCCTGCTGAGGGACCGCCTGGCCGACGCTCTTGCCTCCGAGGCGAGCTTCGACGGCTGGACGCGGGCGGCCCTCGCCAGCGCCGCGCGGGGCCTCGATCTGCCGGCCGGCGAGGGGGAGAGGCTGTTTCCCGGCGGGCCTCTCGATGTCCTCGCCTATCTCAGCCGGCGATCGGACATGCGCATGGTCGAGGATATGGAGAAGGAGGGCGTCATCGCCCTCAAGATCCGCGATCGCATCAAGGCCGCCGTCCGCATCCGCCTGGAGCGTCATGCCGGACAGCGCGAAGCGGCACGGCGGGCGCTTTCCCTGCTGTCGCTGCCCTTCAATGCCCCGCTGGCCATGAAGCTGCTCTACGGGACTGTGGACGCCATGTGGTACGCGGCGGGCGACACCAGCACCGACTTCAATTTCTACACCAAGCGCGCGACCCTGGCCGGCGTCTATTCCTCGACCCTGCTCTACTGGCTGAACGACCGCTCGCCCGACGCCGAGGCCACCTGGGCCTTCCTCGACCGACGCATCGACGACGTGATGCGGATCGAGAAGCTCAAGGGGCAGGTCAGGTCCTGGACGAACCCGAAGAGGGCGGCAGCACGCCCGGCAGCACGTAGGTGACGTGTCCCATCTTGTGGCCCATCTTGCGGCCGGGGCGGGCTTCCGCCTTGCCGTAGAGGTGCAGCCGGGCCGTCGGCTCGGCGAGGTAGCGGGGCCAGCCGTTGGCCTCGTCGCCGATCAGGTTCTCCATGCGCGACGGCGCCAGCACGTCGACCGGCCCCAGCGGCAGGCCGCAGATGGCGCGGACCAGCTGCTCGAACTGGCTGGTGGCGCAGGCGTCCATGGTCCAGTGACCGGAGTTGTGCGGCCGCGGCGCCATCTCGTTGGCCAGCACGCGTCCATCCTTCGTCACGAACATTTCCAGCGCCACCAGACCCACGAGATTGAGGCCCTGCGCCAGTTCGATTCCGAAGCGCTCGGCCGTGGCGAGCGTTGCCGCCGGCAGGCCTGACGGCACGGTGGTGGTGCGCAGGATCCCGTCGCGATGGCCGTTGATGCCGATCGGGAAGCAGCGCGTGGCGCCGTCGAGCCCCCGGGCGACGATGGCGGAGACCTCGCACTCGAAATCGACCATGGCTTCGAGGATGCATTCCCGCCGGCCGAGCTTGTCCCAGGCGGCGGCCAGTCCCGCCCTGTCCGTCACGCGCGCCTGGCCCTTGCCGTCATACCCCTCGGTGCAGGTCTTGAGGATGCCGGGCAGTGCGGTGGCGGCGGCGATGTCGGCCTCGGAGCGGATGGGCTGGTAGTCGGCCGTGCCGATCCCGAGCTTGCGCAGGAAATCCTTCTCACGGAGGCGATGCTGGGCGAAATGGATGGGCTTAACGCCCGGCCGGACCGGCTTCAGCTTCTCGCATTCCAGCACGGCGCCTTCGGGGACGTTCTCGAACTCATAGGTGACGACGTCCACCTGGGCCGCGAACCGGGCTAGGGCCTCGACGTCGTCGTAGGCCCCACGGACATGGCCGGCGCAGACCAGCGCGGCGATCGGATCTTCGTCCGGGGCATAGACGATGCAGCGGTAGCCCAGGCGGGCCGCGGCAAGCGCCGTCATGCGCCCCAACTGGCCGCCGCCCAGGATGCCGATGGTCGATCCCGGCGGGAGAGGAGGAGCGGCCGCCATCAGCGGTGGGCCGGGGAGTCGTCTGTGGGAAGCTTCGCGACAGCTGCCGTCTGGCGGGTCCGCCACGCTTCGACAGCGGCCATGATTTTGGCGTTGCCAAGACCGACGATGGAGGCTGCCAGAAGAGCCGAATTGATCGCTCCCGCGCGGCCGATGGCGAGTGTTCCGACCGGTATGCCCGCAGGCATCTGGACAATAGAAAGAAGGCTGTCCTGCCCCTTCAGGGCGGCGCTTTCCACCGGGACGCCCAGAACGGGCAGAGGAGTCATGGCGGCCGTCATGCCGGGAAGGTGGGCGGCACCGCCCGCGCCCGCGATGATGACCTGCAAGCCGCGCCCCTTGGCGCTGGCAGAGTAGTCCATCATGCGTTTCGGGGTCCGGTGCGCGGAAATAATGCGCGCTTCGAACGGGACGCCCAGCGCCTCCAGCGTCTCGGCGGCGTGACGCATGGTCGACCAGTCGGACTGGCTGCCCATGATGAGGCCGACCGCCGGCCTGGCGGCAGGGCGGCGTTTTGTTGTTTTCGTGGCCATGCTCTTCTCAGGCGATGATATCGGGAATGAGCCGGCTTTCCAGCCGCAGGATCTGGTCCTTCAGGCCGAGCTTGCGCTTCTTGAGCCGCTGGAGCTGCAGCTGGTCGAACGGCGGCTTTTCGATCAGGCGATCGATCACCTCGTCGAGGTCGCGATGCTCGCTCTTCAGGGCCTCCAGCTTGGCCTTGATGGTCTCGGCGTCCGGCGGGTCCGACGACGTCAGGTCATTCATGCGGGGCGCACTCGTCCAGGCAGGCTAGCCACGTCGCTCCCGGCCGTGTACCCCGGAGCCCGCCCAAAGGGAAGCACCCAAAAGCCAACAAGCCGTGTCGGATTTTCTCCCCCACCCATTCTGGAACTTCTCGCTCGAGCTCTATTCGGGCGATGGCGTGGCCGAGGCCTGCCTCGACCTGCAGGAGCGGCGCGGCTGCGACGTCAATGTCCTGCTGTTCTGCTGCTGGCTGGGCGCCTCGGGGCGGCCGACGCTGACGGCCGAGCGGCTGCGCTCGATCCTCGCCGCCAGCGATGCCTGGCAGTCGGAGGTCGTGAAGCCGCTGCGCGAGATGCGGCGCCGACTCAAGGACCGGAGCTGGCCGGGTGCCTTGCCCGAAACGGTGGATGCCGTGCGCCGGCGCGTTGCCGACGCGGAACTGGCGGCCGAGCACGCGGAGCAACTCAAGCTCGCCGGGCTGCACACGCCGCCGGCCGATCGCGATCGTTCGCCAGAGAAGCGCCTGCGGGCGGCCGTCGGCAATCTCGGCGTCTACGCCGTTTGTCTC
>JAIETA010000064.1 GCA_019745575.1 Reyranella sp.
AACTCTGCCCAACCTGCCACAAAATTCCGTCATCATGAGTCAACCCGACGCACGATGTGTGCATCCCCTAGCCCCGAAACGGGGGAGGAGAAGCGATTCCGTTTCAATCGAAAAGACTCCAACGTCACGCCGCCAGCGACGCCGCCGGTGTCGCCAGATGCGTCGACTCGCCAAAACCTTCCGCGTCGGGCTCGCGCACCAGCTTCTGGTAGTCGGCCATCAGGGCCCGCGCCACGGGTCCGGCCTGATAGTGGCGCCCATCGATCGCGCCCACCGGCACGATCTCGGCCGCGCTGCCGCACAGGAACACTTCACTCGCATCGTCGAGTTCCTCTGGCATCACGTCGCGTTCCTCCACCGCCCAGCCGCGCTTCTTCGCCATGCCCATCACCGCCCGCCGCGTGATGCCGTCGAGGAAGTTGTGCGGTATCGGCGTCACGAGCTTGCCGTCGATCACCAGGAAGATGTTGGCGCCGGTCGTCTCGGCGAGGCGGCCCTGCCAGTCGAGCATCAACGCGTCGTCGAAACCCGCCTTGAGCGCGCGGTCCTTCTCGATGCCGCAGATGACGTAGAGGCCCGCCACTTTGGCGTGGCCCGGCGCCGTCTCGGGTGACGGCCGGCGATACTTCGCCAGGGTGACGTTAATGCCGGCGTCGCGTGCCTGCACGGAAAGCCGGCCCTCCTGCGCCCAGGGCGCGATGGCGAGATGCACCGTCGTGCCGATGGCCGACACGCCCAGCACCTCCGAGCCACGCCAGGCGATCGGGCGGATGTAACCGCTGGTGAGTCTGTTCGCCTTCACAACGGTACGCGTCGCCTCGTCGATCTCCTCGCGCGACCACGGCAGATCGTAGTCGAGCAGCCGCGCGGAGCGGATCAGGCGGGCGCTGTGCGCAGCGAGGCGAAAGACGCGGCCATCGTAGATGCGCTCGCCCTCGAAGACGGCCGAGCCGTAGTGCAGGGCATGGGTCAGGACATGCGTGCGGACGTCGCGCCACGGCGCCAGCTTGCCGTCGATCCAGATGAAACCGTCGCGATCATCCATCGTTGTGGACATTGCGGAATCTCCTTGCAAAAGATTCTAAATAGACCTTTTGAAACGTCTTTTTAGCAATCTTACATGCATATAGGACAGTACTATTGACTTTGTCAATGTCGCTGACTCCAAGTCGCGAGCAAACTTCGAGTCCCGACAGATTCCGCCGGGCCGTTCAGGTCAGGAGAGGCGCCATGTCGGGATCGCCCTTTCGCATCGCCCGCCGATAGGCGTCGCGCGCGCCGATGCGCTGGAGATAGGCGAGGATGGCGGGAAAGGGCGCGAGGTCGAAGGGCAGGAAGAGGCGCATGGTGGTCAGCGAAAAGACGTTCATGATGTCGGCGGTCGTGAACTCACGGCCGGCGAAGTAGTCGACCTTGGCGAGCCGTGCCTCGACGAGGCCAAGCGCCAGGGCGAGCCGACCCTTCATCGCGCCAAGGATCGGATTGTCCGCCGGCAGGTTCAGCCGGCCCAGGATCATGTTCCGCCCGGTGGCTGGCTGCAGCGTGCCATTGGCGAAATGGAACCAATAGAGGAACTGCGCAAAATCGGGATGGTCGGCGGCCAGCACGAGACGGGCCTTCCCTTCCCGGCGGCCGTACTTGGCGACGATGTAGTCGACGATGGCAGCGGACTCGGCCAGGACCAGATCACCGTCGGTGATCACCGGTGCGGCGCCGATCGGATGCAGCGCCTTGTAGGCGGGCGGGGCCAGCCGGGTGACGGGATCGCGGTCGTAGACCTTGAGCTCGTAGGGGATGTCGAGTTCCTCGCAGAGCCAGACGATCCGCTCCGACTGCGACTTGCCGAGATGATGCACGGTCAGCATGAACGAAACTATCCGCAACCGCCGCGCCGGCGCAATGATCGTCGCGTGGGGCCGGCCGCGTGGGGTGCCAAGGCAGCGCGCCCGCTCTATAGTCGCGGCCAGTTACAGGCATGGTCGAACCCAAATCCCCCGCCAATCCACTGTTTCTGCGCGACGAGGAGCTGCGCCAGGGCATCGAGTTGATGTTTTATGCCTATCGCGACTTCACGTTCGAATCGGACCAGCATCTCAAGCGCTACCAGCTCGGACGGGCGCACCATCGCGCGCTCTACTTCATCGGCCGGCATCCCGGCGAGACCGTCGGGCACCTGCTGTCGATCCTGAAAGTCACCAAGCAGTCGATCAGCCGGGTGCTGAAGGATCTCATCGAACAGGGCTACGTCGAGCAGAAGAGCGGCGCGCGCGACCGTCGCGAACGACGTCTATGGCTCACCGAAAAGGGCCAGAAGCTCGAACGCGACCTGACCGGGCGGCAGAGCCAGCGATTCGCCCGCGCCTATCGCGAGACCGGCGCCGAGTCGGTCGAAGGTTTCCGCAAGGTCCTGCTCGGCCTGCTCGACCCGGCGGAGCGCGCCGTGGTCGATCGGCGAGTCCGCAGCGGACGTTGAGTGCGATGGACGCCTCGTCCGACAAGCCGCACATCCTGGTGGTCGACGACGACACGCGACTGCGCGAACTGCTGAAGTCGTTCCTGTCGCGCAACGGCTTTCGCGTCAGCACCGCGGGCCACGCCGCGGAGGCGCGCCAGCGCCTGCAGGCGCTCGATTTCGACCTGATCGTGCTCGACGTCATGATGCCGGGCGAGACCGGCCTCGACTTCGCCACCGAGCTGCGCCGCAGCGACGACGTTCCGATCCTGATGCTGACCGCCATGGCCGACACCAAGGACCGCATTGCAGGCCTGGAAACCGGCGTCGACGACTATCTCGGCAAGCCGTTCGAGCCGCGCGAGCTGCTGTTGCGCATCCAGAACATCCTGCGCCGCGGGCGGCCCGGCACCGCGTCGCCGGCCACGGCGCCGCGCCTCGTCGCCTTCGGACCGATGCAGTTCGACGTCGAACTCGGCGAGCTCACGCAGAAGGGCAAGCGGATCGCGCTCACCGATGCCGAGGTGGCGTTGCTGCGCGCCTTCGCCGGCCGCATCGGCGAGGTGCTGAGCCGCGACACGCTGTGCAAGAGCGTCGGCAGCGCCGTCAACGAGCGCGCCATCGACGTGCAGGTGACGCGTCTGCGGCGCAAGATCGAGCCCGATCCGTCCTTCCCGCGCTTCCTGCGCACCGTCCGCGGCCAGGGCTACCGCCTGGTCGACGCATGAGAACGGGCCGCCCATGAGCTGGACTGCCGCTCGCGACATCTTCGAGCGCATTGCCCGTTGGTCCGACCAGCATTCGCCGCAGACCCTGTTCGCGCGCGCTCTGCTCATCATCGTGGTGCCGATGCTGCTGCTGCAGGCGCTGTCCGCCTGGTGGTTCTACAGCCAGCGCGGCGACAACGTCACCAACCGCCTCGCGATCCTGCTGGTGCGCGATCTGCGCCTGCTGATCGCGCTGCGCTCCGACTTCCCCGACGACGAGCACAGCGCCTGGATCATGCGCCGCTCGGCCCAGGACCTGCTGCTGTTCGTCAGCTTCCGCAAGGGCATCGTACGACCGTTCAGCGAACCGGAATATTTCGACATCGTCGCCCGCGAGGTCCAGGGCGCGCTCGAAACCGACCTCAAGCGGCCCTTCTACATCGACAACAACGTCGGCGCCGGCCAGATGCTGATCGAGATCCAGCTCAACGACGGCGACGTCATGGACGTGCTGGTGCCGCATGTCCGACTGACCTTCGGGTCGAGCTTCGCCTACGTCTTGGCGCAGCTCGGCCTCGCCCTGGTGCTGTTCGGGCTGGCCATCTGGTTCATGCGCCGCGAACTGGTCCCGATCGAACATCTCGGGGTGGCCGCCGACGCGCTGGGCAAAGGCCGCGACGTGCCCGACTTCGCCTTTTCGGGCGGGACGCGCGAAGTCCGCAACGCCGCCACCGCCTTCCACACCATGCGCATCCGGCTGCGCCGCTCCATCCAGCAGCGCACCGAGATGCTGGCCGGCGTCAGCCACGACCTCCGGACGCCGCTCACCCGCATGAAACTCTCGCTGGCGCTGCTGCCCGAGTCGCCCGAGACCAAGGAGCTGGCCGACGACGTGTCGGACATGGAGCGCATGATCGAGGGCTATCTCGCCTTTGCCCGCGGCGAGGGCGACGAGGATCCGGCGCCGGTCGATCTCGCCGAGATCCTCGAGGACGTGGCGGCGGGCGCCCGGCGCGACAATGCCAACGTCGAGGTCGGCTGGCAGGGCGACATGCAGGTGGAGCTGCGCGCGCTCGCCATAAAGCGCTGCCTGACCAATCTCGTCTCGAACGCGCTGCGCTATGGCACCCGGGTCCAGCTGCAGGCGGTGCGCGGCCGGACCTCGGTGGAGATCACCATCGACGACGACGGCCCCGGTATCCCGCCCGACAAGTACGAGGACGTGTTCCGGCCGTTCTTCCGCCTCGACGAATCGCGCAACGTCGACACCGGCGGCGTCGGCCTCGGCCTCACCATCGCCCGCGACGTGGCGCGCAGCCACGGCGGCGACGTGGCACTGGACGCCTCGCCGCTGGGCGGCCTGCGGGTGATCGTGCGAATTCCGCTATGACCGGACCGCAGGCTTGCACCATGGCCGTCTGTGCTACAGTCGGGAAAACATCCGAGAGAACTCATGTCAAAGACCCCGTCGCTCGAATTCGTCCTCCATCCGCATCCGGCACCACTCGCCGCCGCCAAGCGCGCGGAGCTCCTGAAGAATCCGGGTTTCGGTCGGGTCTTCACCGACCACATGGTGACCATCCGCTATAGCGAGGCACAAGGCTGGCACGATGCGCGGGTCGAGCCGCGCGCGCCGATCCCGATGGACCCGGCGGCCGCCGTCCTGCACTACGCCCAGGAGATCTTCGAAGGGTTGAAGGCCTACCGCACGGCAACCGGCGGCGCGACCCTGTTCCGGCCGGAAGAGAACGCGCGGCGCTTCCAGCAATCGGCCGAACGGCTGGCCATGCCGGTGCTGCCGGAGCGGGTGTTTCTCGAGGCGGTCGACCGGCTGGTCAGCATCGACCGCGAGTGGATTCCGGACGGCGACGGCAGCCTCTACCTGCGCCCGTTCATGTTCGCCAATGAGACGTTCCTGGGCGTAAAGCCGTCGTCGGACTATCTCTTCATCGTCATCGCCTCGTCGGTCGGCGCCTACTTCAAGACCAGCGCGCCGGCGGTGTCGGTCTGGGTGTCG
Organism: Reyranella sp.; assembly: GCA_019745575.1. Taxonomy (GTDB): domain Bacteria; phylum Pseudomonadota; class Alphaproteobacteria; order Reyranellales; family Reyranellaceae; genus Reyranella. The sequence continues at coordinate 5,177 of JAIETA010000064.1, forward strand.
CCGGACTACACGCGCGCCGCGCCGGGCGGTACGGGGGCCGCCAAGTGCGGCGGCAACTATGCCGCCAGCCTGCTCGCCCAGGCCGAGGCGACACGGCACGGCTGCGACCAGGTCGTGTTTCTCGACGCCGTCGAACGGCGCTGGATCGAGGAACTTGGCGGCATGAACATCTTCTTCGTGTTCGACGACGGCTCGATGGTGACCCCGCCGCTCGGCGGCACGATCCTGCCCGGCATCACGCGGTCCTCGCTGATCACTCTGGCCAAGGACAAGGGCATTGCCGTACGCGAGGAGCGCTATTCCATCCAGCAATGGAAGGCCGACGCCGCCAGCGGCCGCCTGCGCGAAGCCTTCGCCTGCGGCACCGCCGCGGTCGTCACGCCGATCGGCACCGTGCGCAGCCAGGATGGCGAGTTCACCATCGGCAACGGCGGCTCGGGCGCCCGGACCGAGGACCTGAAGTCAGCCCTGGTCGGCATCCAGCGCGGCAAGGCCGCCGATCCGCACGGCTGGATCCACAAGGTCTTTTAGCCCGCGTCCCGATGGGATGGGCTGGATCAGGGTGACTCCGGGTCCTGCCGCCGATCCAGCCTCCCACCGCGGCGGGCCCAACTTTTGAAATCCGGCCCAAACGCGCCGACGAATGTTTGGCTCTCCGCACGCCGGAAAGCCAACAAAGACGGGCTTTTCGCCCGCTGCCCGGGCCCACCTGAAACGCGGGTGTGTTGGGCCTCGCGTTGGGCCCTGCTCCGGGACAGCCCTTGTTTGACGGGCTTTTACGCGGCTCGCTCGTTCTTCGCTCGCACAGGCCCCGGTGCGCCCTGTGCCCAGGGCGTCGTCAAGTGTCTGTTCCGGTGTCGTTATTCGGCACACGGTTGAAACGGGGTCGTTGTTGGGACTGTCCGCGCCTCAGGAGTCGCGGCGGCTGCACCAGGCCATAGAGGCGACCCGCGGGCGTGCCGCGGGAGGTCGTGCCGACGTGAAAAAGGCCGGCGCGGTCCTGGCGCCAGCCTGTCGCAATTCCTAGCACACTCCTGCTGAACCTGCTCATCACATTCGCGTGAACAAGTGCCGGCGGCGCCGGCACCCGGCTCGCCTGCCGACCCGACCTGATGCCGCCCCGCCCTAAAAGAGCCGGCCGCCGTTCGGCACGACCCTGTCGGGCGCGAACAGCACCACGCTGCCGTCCTCGGCCGGGAAGCCCAGCGTCAGCACCTGCGACATGAACTTGCCGATCTGGCGCGGCGGGAAGTTGACCACGGCGGCGACCTGGCGGCCGATCAGGCACTGCGGCGTGTAGTGCACGGTGATCTGGGCCGAGGACTTCTTGACACCGATCTCGGGCCCGAAATCGATGGCAAGCCGCAGCGCCGGCTTGCGCGCGCCCTCGAGCGGGGCCGCCTCGACAATGGTGCCGACGCGGATGTCGACCCGGGCGAAGTCGTCGTAGGTGATCTGTTCCATGATGGGCCAGCCTAGTGCCGCCCACTCAAAAGAAAAGGGGCCGCTCAAGGCGCATGTGAATGCGCCGGTGCGGCCCCTCTCGTCCCATCGGCATGAGCCGATCAAAGCTTACTTCTTGGCGATCGCGGCCTTGACCTCTTCGGTCAGCTCCGAGACGCGCTGGCTGAGCGCGGCGAGCGCCTCGGTGTGGCCCTTGCTGTAGAGATCGGCCAGTTCCTTGGTGTTGGCGACGGCAACCTCGTAGCTCTTCTTCACGAAGTCGATCTGCTTGGCGGCCTTCTCTTCGACGGTCGCGGCGGCAAGCACTTCGCTGCCGTGCTTGGAGAAGTCTTCCATGGCCGCGCGGACCATGTCGCCCTGGCGCTGGGCAATCGCCTTCATCGACTCGACGGCCGAGGTGTTGGCGGCGGTCATGGCGGCGAAGTTCTTGCGGCCGGTCTCGACGATCGACTCGATGTTCATGGTCGGCATCTTGAATTCGCCAGCCATCTTGCTGAAGTCGAAGTCGGCGAACGGGTTCTTGAAAGCGCCAGTGGCGTACATGGGATTCTCCTGAAGGGATGGGGACACGTTGAAAACTCGGGGGTGTCCCGCATTGCTGCGGTGCACAACAGCATCTAATCTATGCTTGCAGTGCAGCAAGTCAAGGGGCGATTTGTGCGACGCACAATATTTTCACGGTGCGGGCGAATCGGGCTCCGGATCGGGTCGACGTGATGCCGGATTTTTTACATATTTATCAATAGTTTGAGACCATTTCTCGGCACTTTTCAGACGACTGTCCAGAGCCGCCATCGTCTTAGAAAGGTCGGCCGTATCGTCCTTGTCGAAGACCCGGGACACGGCATAGTGGATGGCCAGCAGGCCGTTCTGCCGCACCGCACCTGCCATGCCGTCGCTCGCTATGCCGGCCGCCTCGAGCATCGCAGCCATCGACCGGCGGAGCGACGGCGCCAGCGCCAGCGCCAGCAGGGGATCGCGGCCGGCGGCGCGGCGGATTGCGGCCAGGGCGGCCCGATGCGGCCGCAGGGCGTCGTAGCGGCGCATCATGGTGTCGAACAGCCGGTCCCGCGCCGTCTCGTCGGGATCGACCGCCCGCGGTGTCCCGGCCAGGACCGCCGTATCGATCCGCGCCAGGAAAGCGCCGACCAGCGCCACCTTGTCGGGGTAGAGGCGGTAGAGATCGGCGAGGCCGAGGCCTGCCGCTTCGGCCACGTCGCGCAGCGCCACCTCGGCAAAGCCCCTGGCGGCGACCAGCCCGAGGAAGGCGTCGAGAGTGGACTCCTCGGCCGGCTTCATCCCGCCAGCTCCTTCGAGCGACGCGACGCCGCCGCCAGCGCCTTGTCGAACACCGGCTGGATGCCGTCGGCGGCCATCAGGACTTTTAGCGCCTCGGCGGTCGTGCCGCCCGGGCTGGTGACGTTGACGCGCAGCTGCGCCGCGGGATCGACCGACTGGCGGAGCAGTTCGCCGCTGCCGGCCACGGTGGCGCGCGCGAGCTGCATGGCCATATCGGGCGAGAGGCCGAGCTTGGCGCCCGCCGCCGCCATCGCCTCGACCAGCAGGAAGACATAGGCCGGGCCGCTGCCCGACAGCGCCGTCACCGGATCCATCAGCGCCTCGTCATCGACCCACAGCACCTGGCCCACGGCTTCGAGCAGGTCGTGGCAACGCTTCTTCTCGGCCGCCGACACGCCGGGCGCCGCCGTGGCGACGGTGATGCCCTGACGCACCGCGGCGGGCGTGTTGGGCATGGAGCGCACGACTTTGGCGCCCTTGCCGAGGTGGCTTGCGAAGTAGCCCAACGTCTTGCCGGCGGCGATCGACAGGAACACGGCTCCCGCATCGGCAAAGCGTCTGAGGTCGGTGAGCGTTGCGTCCATCGATTGCGGCTTGACGGCCAGCACGACGATCTCCGGCGTTTCACCGATCTCACTCGATGAGCTGACGACGCGAAGCCCGGCCTGCTTGGGCCGGCTGGCCTCGGCCGGCTCGGCCACGACGACGTCGGCGGCAGCCAGCCCGCGCGACAGCCACCCGTCCAGCATGGCGCCGCCCATCTTGCCGCATCCGACCAGCAGTAACTTGCCCATGTTCCCGTCCTCACCGACCCTTGAATTTCGCCGTCCGCTTCTCGCGAAAGGCGGCGGCGCCTTCCTTGCGGTCGTCGGAGTTGGCGATCTGCTCGAGCTTGAAACGCTCGGGCACGAAGATCTCGGCCGGACCGCGCGGCAGCGTCTGGTTGGCGAAATCGCGCAGGGTGCGGATCACCAGCGGCGCCGAGCCGGCGATGATGGCGGCCATGCGCCGCGCCTCCGCGCGCTCCTCGCCGAGCGGCACGACCTTGTTCACGAAGCCCACGTCGTAGGCGCGCTTGACCGAGATCTCCTCGCCCAGCAGCAGCAGTTCCATGGCAACCTTGTGCGGCATGCGCGAGACGATGCCCGGCATCAGGCCGCCGAACACCCCGACCTTGGCCTCCGGGTACATGAACCTGGTCGTGTCGGCCGACACCATCAGGTCGCAGGTCATGACCATGCAGATGGCGCCGCCGATCACCCAGCCCTGGGTGGCGGCAATCACCGGCTTGCTGAGCGCATGGCTGACATGCGGCACGGCCTTCCACATCGCCGACGGCGGCTCCTTGAGATCGGCGCCGACGCAGAAGGCGGGCCCGTCGGCCTGCAGGATGGCGACCTGGTCGGAGCCGGCCTCGAAGCCACGGTAGGCCTCATAGAGCTGGTCGCACAGCGCCTGGCTCAGCGCATTGCGCTTGTCGGCCCGCGTCATGGTGATGGTGGTGATGCCTTCGGCCGATTCGACTTTGACCAAACTCACGGGATCCCTCCGGTGCTTCTTGCGCCGGATGCTACCAGCCGCCCATACTTGTCGCATCAGGAGTCACGCCCTTCAGGAGCAAGGCGATGCAGACACGCAATCCCTTCATCGACGACCTCGCCAAGGTGGCCAACGGCGCCGTGGGAGCGCTGAGCGGCATGAAGGACGAGGTCGAGGCCCGGGTACGCGACCAGATCGCCAAGATCCTCGACGGCATGGATATTCCGCGCCGCGACGAGTTCGACGCGGTCAAGGCCATGGCCGCCAGGGCACGCGAGGAGAACGAGGAGCTGAAGAAGCAGATCGCCGAACTACAGGCCAAGCTGGGCGGGCGCTGAGCCGATGCGCGTTGGCGTGGAAGTCGGCGGTACCTTCACCGACCTGGTGGCGGTCGAAGGCGGCAAGGTCGTCGTCACCAAGGTGCCGAGCACGCCTAAAAGCCCCGACGTCGGCGCCTTCGCGGCGCTCACCGCCTCGGGCATCGACCTCGCGCGCATAAGCGATCTCGGGCACGGCTCGACCGTCGCCACCAACGCCGTGCTGGAGCGCAAGGGCGCAGCCGTGGCGTTCATTGCCACGCAGGGATTCCGCGACCTGCTGTTCATGCAGCGCCACGACCGGCGCAACATCTACGACCTCTTCTACGCCAAGCCGGCGCCGCCGGTGCGTCGCAAGGATTGTTTCGAGGCGACGGAGCGCCTGCGCGCCGACGGCTCGGTCGAGATGCCGCTCGACGAGGCCAAGGCGCGGACCGAACTGATTCCGGTTCTCAAGTCAGGCGGCTACCGCGCCGTCGCGATCTGCCTGCTCAATGCCTATGCCAATCCCGCGCACGAAAAGCGCCTGGCCGCGCTGATCGCCGAAGCGTTGCCCGGCGTGCTGGTGACTTGTAGCCACCAGGTGGCGCGCGAGTTCCGCGAGTTCGAGCGCGCCTCGACGACGTTGCTCTCGGCCTACGTCCAGCCCGTCATCGACGGCTATCTGCATCGCTTCGAGAGCAAGCTTGCGGACGCAGGCTTCACCGGCCGCTTCACGGTGATGCAGTCCAACGGCGGCCGCCTGCCCGCCGAGGCGATGCGCCAAAGCGCCATCACCGCACTCTACTCCGGTCCTGCCGCCGGCGTGGTCGGCGCCACGCGGCAGGCCGCCCGCTCGGGTTATAGGGATCTCATCACCTTCGACATGGGCGGCACCTCGACCGACGTCTGCCTGGTGCAGGACGGACGGCCCTCACTCGCTTCGGAAAGCGAGATCGACGGGTTGCCGATCCGCACGCCGGTCCTCGACATCGTCTCGGTCGGCGCCGGCGGCGGCTCGATCGCCTGGGTCGACGACGGCGGCATGCTGCGGGTCGGCCCGCAGAGTGCCGGCGCCGATCCCGGTCCCGCCTGCTACGGCAAGGGCGGCACCGAACCCGCCACGACCGACGCCCACATCGTGATCGGCACCATCCGGCCCGGCGCCTTCTTGGGCGGCCGGATGACCCTCGACGGCGACGCCGCGCGGCGCGCCTTCGAGCCCATCGCCGCCCGCTTCGGCCTCGGCATCGAACAGGCCGCGTCCTCGGCGCTGCAGCTTGCCGACGCCAACATCGTGCGCGCCATCCAGCTCGTCTCGACCGAGCGCGGTCGCGATCCGCGCGACTATGCGCTGGTGCCGTTCGGCGGCGCCGGGCCGCTCCACGCCGCGCGCATTGCCGAGGAGCTCGGTATCTCGACCATCGTCGTGCCGCCCAATGCCGGCGTGATTTCTGCCTATGGGCTGGTGGCCTCCGACTACACCAAGTTCGATGCCGTCACGCGCAAGATGAAGCTCGACGATGCCGCCGCCGCCGAAGCCGGCAAGACCTTCGCCGAGATGCGGGCCCGGCTCGCCGCGCAGTTCGCCGACATGAAGCTGCCGGGCGACCTCGACTACACCCACACGCTGGAGATGCGCTTCGTCGGCCAGGCCTTCGAGGTCGGCGTGGAAGTCCCCGCCGATCGACTGGGCTCGCTCGATGGCGCCTATCTCGCCGGCCTGTTCGCCGACGCCCACCATCGCACATTCATGCACGGCGCCACGCTCGATCGGGCGGTCGAGATCGTGACGCTGCGCGTGGGCGCCACGCTCCCGATCGGCACCATTCCCCAGCTCGACCGCGAGAAGCTCGCCGCCCGTGCGCCGGAGCAGGCAAAAATCTTCCATGGCGAGGCCTGGCTCGACTGCGCCCGCCACACGGCGGAGGCGCTGGCATCCGGCCAGAAGATCGTCGGCCCCGCCGTCATCGAAGGCTACACCGCCACCACCTGGGTGCCGCCCGGCTGGACAGCCGAGCTCGACCCGGCCGACAATCTGATCCTTCGGAGGTCTTGATGAGCCAGTTGGGTCCGATCGACTATGCCGTGATCAGTCAGGCGCTGATCGCCTCGGCGCGCGAGATGGGCGTAAAACTCATTCGCTCCGCGTACTCGACCATCCTGCGCGAGGCCCGCGACGGCTCGGCCGGTCTCATGGACCGCTTCGGCAACACGGTGGCCCAGGCCGAACTCATTCCCATGCAGCTCGGCCCGATCGGCGAGACGCTGCGCGCTTGTCTCAGGCGTCACCCTGTCGAGACGCTCAAAGAGGGTGACTTCCTGATCAACAACGACCCGTTCGAGGGCGGCCAGCACATCCCCGACGTGTTCATTTTTACGCCGATCTTCGTCGCCGGCCGCGCAGGTAAATCTCAACTGGTGGGCTTCGGCGCCTCGGTGGCGCACCATCTCGATCTCGGCGGCGGCGCGCCCGGCCTCAACATCCATGCGTCGGACGTCTACCAGGAAGGCATTCGCTTCCCGCCCAGCAAGTACGATTTTCAGCGCGACTGGAACGGCGGCTCGTTCGAGCGCCTCGTCACCGCCAACGTGCGTGTGCCCGACCTCACCATCGGCGATTTCAATGCCCAGTTCGCCGCCAATGCCATCGGCGTATTGCGCGTAAAACAGCTCTGCGACCGCTACGGCGCCGACAAGGTCGAAGCGGCGATGAAGGAGATGCAGGATTACTCCGAGCGCCGGGTGCGCGCCGCCATCGCTCAGGCGCCCAAGGGCATCTTTTATGGCGAGGACGCGGTCGACGACGACGGCCTCACCGACGAACCTTTGGTGGTGAAGGCCAAGGTCACCATCTCCGACGACTCGGTCGAGATCGATTTCGAAGGCACCTGCGGCCAGGTGAAGCGCAACCTCAACTGCCCCTACTCCAGCACGCTGTCCGCGGCGCTCAGCTGCGTAAAATCGGTGCTGACCAGTCCGGACATTCCCTACAACGAGGGCATGGCGCGGCCGATCGTCATAAAGGTGCCCTACGGCTCGCTGCTCAACCCGCGGCCGCCGGCGCCGGTGCGGGCGCGCATGATCCCGGCCTACCGCGTGTTCAACGCCGTCATGAAGGCGATGGCCCAGGCGTTGCCCGACAGGGTCATCGCCACAGGCTTCGACTGCACGACCGCCTTCTGCCTCTCCAACCTCGGCGAGAAGGGCTATAGCGTCTATCTCGAAATCTTCGGCGGCGGCTATGGCGCCTCACGCGGCGCCGACGGCTGCGACGCCGTCGACTCGCCGCTCAGCAACTGTTCCAACGCCCCGGTCGAGTCGCTCGACATCGACTACGACTTCTTCCGCATCGTCGGCTACGAACTCGCCCCCGACTCCTTCGGCCTGGGCGCCCGGCGCGGTGGCGCGGGTTTTAGCCGGCGCTGCGAGATCCTGAAGAACGACGTGCAGCTCGCCGTCTATTCCGACCGCTTCCGGCTCGCGCCCGAGGGTCTGCTGGGCGGCGAGCCCGGTCAGCGCGGCTACTGCCGCGTCCACCGCGCCAACGGCACCGTCGAAGAGCTCAAAAGCAAGGCCGCGATCGACCTCGCCAAGGGCGACATCGTGGAAATGTTCGTGGGCGGCGGCGCCGGCTTCGGCCGCGTCGAGGAACGGCCCGATGCCATGATCGACCGCGACCTCGCCGACGGCCTGCTCACGCGCGATCCGAGGCCGGCGCGGAAGTTGGCGGCGGAGTAGCTAGAGCGCGCCGACCGACTTCAGATAGAGGTTGCTGGCTTCCATGGTCACCTTGCCGGCCTTGCCATCGGCGATCGGCCGGCCGTCGACCTTCGTTACCGGCGTGACGCCGCCCAGCGTGCCGGTCACGAATGCCTCGTCGGCGGAATAGACCTGCGCCAGGGTGAAGTCGCACTCCTTCGCGACGTTTCCAGCCGCGCGCCAGGCGTCGAGCACGTTGTGCTGAGTGATCCCCTTGAAGCTGTAGAGGCTCGTCGACGTCCAGAGCTCGCGACCGCGCACGATGAAGAAGTTGGTCGAGTTGCAGGACGCCACGAAGCCGCGCGGATCGAGCATCAGCGCCTCGTCAGCTCCGGCGTTGATGGCCTGGATCAGCGCCTGGATCAGATTCAGCCGCGAGTGCGAGTTGAGACGCAGGTCGAACTGGTCGGGGCCAGTGGTGCGGAAGGTCGATGTGAAGAGCGCATAGCCCTTGGCCTTGGCCTCCGGGATCGGCGTCTTGTACTCGGCGACACAGACGATGGTCGCCTTGCCGATCACGAAACGTGGGTCCTGATTTGGTGTCTTCTTGAGGCCGCGCGTGATCATCAGACGGACATGTGCGCCATCGGTCATGCCGTTCCTGGCGAGCGTGTCCGTCACGACCTTGACGATGCCAGCGCGGTCGAGACCGATATCGAGAGCGATCGCCCGCGCACCCTCGAACAGCCGGTCCATGTGGGCGTCGAGGCTGATCAGCCGGCCCTTGACCAGCCGCAACCCCTCCCAGACACCGTCGCCCAGCACAAAGCCTGAATCGAACACCGACACGCGCGCCTCGTTCCTCGGCACGAACTCCCCGTTCACGTAGACCAGCACCTTGTCGTTGCGTGCATCGGCCAGGTAGGCCTGTGCGCTTGCCTGCTCCGTTGTCATCTTCGCTCTTTCTACAGACTGAATTCCTTGTGCCGCGCCAGGAAGGCGCGGGTGCGTTCTTTCTTCGGATCCTTCAGCACCTCGTCAGGTGTGCCCTGCTCATGGATCGCGCCATCAGCCAGAAAGATCACGCGCGTCGCGACGTGATAGGCAAAGCCCAGCTCGTGGGTGACCAGCAGCATCGTGCAGCCCTCTTCGGCCAGCGCCCGGATGACGCCCAGCACCTCGCCGACAAGCTCGGGATCGAGCGCCGAGGTCGGCTCGTCGAACAGCAGAAGTTCCGGATCCATCGCGAGGGCGCGAGCGATCGCCACCCTCTGCTTCTGGCCACCGGACAGGTGCGCAGGATAGTGCGCCGCTTTGTCGGAAAGGCCGACGCGCGCCAGCTCACGTTCGGCCCGCGCCGCCGCCTCGGCTTTGGGCATTCGTCGCACGGTGCGCAGTCCCTCCATGACATTGCCGAGCGCCGTCATGTGCGGGAAGAGGTTGAACTGCTGAAAGACCATGCCGATACGCTGGCGGACGGCGGTCAGCTCGCGCTCGCGGCGGCCGACGACCTTGCCGTCGAGGGTGACGGTGCCGGCATCGGGCATCTCCATGAAGTTGATGCAGCGCAGCAGCGTGCTCTTCCCTGAGCCGGAGGCCCCGAGGATGGCGATGCGCTCGCCCTTGGCGACATCGAGGTCGATTCCTGACAACACCTCATGACTGCCGAATCGCTTGGCGAGGCCCTGGACGTGCAGGATCGTCATTCGTCCCTCGCCAGCCGTCGCTCGAGAAAATAGGTCAGCTGCACCATCGGCCATAGGCAGGCGAAGAATATCACCGCGACGGCGGTATAGGCCTCGATGGGATTGAAGTTCAGCGACGCAATAAGCTTGGCCTGCTGCAGTAGCTCGACGTAGGCCACGGCCGAGGCGAGCGTCGACATCTTGAAGATCTCGATCGCCCGATTGGTCAGCGCCGGCGTCATGCGCTTCAAGGCCTGCGGCAGGATGATGCGCCGCATCGCCTGCAGGAAGCTCATGCCCAGAGCACGGGCACCGTCCCATTGAGCGCGCTCGATAGACTGAATGCCTGCACGATAAATCTCGGCCGAGAAGGCGGCCGAATTGAGCGAGATGCCGAGCGACGCTGCGGCAAGCGGGCTGATCGAGAACGGCATCAGGATCGGAAGCGCAAAATAGAACCAGAGTATCTGGACCAGCACCGGCGTGTTGCGGAAGAACTCGACGAACGCCGTCGCCGGCCAGTAGAACCAGCGCCGACGCGAGTAGCGGCCGAGGCCGACAACCAGGCCGAGGCCAAGGCCCGCCACCAGGCAGATCGCGAAAATCCGCAGCGTGCCCATCGCACCGACAAGCAGCGCATCGCTGTTGGCGAGTACCGAGGCGAAGTCCCACTGCATGTCAGTGCACCGTCGTTTCGCCGCTGACGGCGAAGCGGCGTTCCAGCCGGCGGGCGGCCAGGCTGAAGGCGGTGATGACGACGAAGTAGATCAGAGCGGCAACCGTGAAAGTCTCGAGCGGCCGGAATGTCTTCTGGGCGATCTCATTGGCGGCGAACAGGAGGTCGGCATAGGCAATCGTCGCAACCAGGGTCGTCGTCTTCATGAGTTCGATGGCGCGTTCCATGAAGGCCGGGATCATGCGCTTCACGGCCTGCGGCAGGATGATACGCCGCATCGCCTGGGGCTGCGTCATGCCGATGGCGCGCGCGGCCTCCCACTGGCCGCGCTCGATCGAGACGATGCCGCCCCGGAACACTTCCGCGAAGAAGGCCGAGGACTGGATCGAGAAGGTCACAGCCGCCGCCAGGAATGGCGTCATCTCCACCCCGATGATCAGCGGCAGGGCGAAGAAGAACCAGAAGAGCTGGACCAGCGGCGGCGTCGTGCGGAACACTTCGATCACGAAACCCGCCGGCCACGCGGCGAGCCGACGACGCGACAGTCGCATCAAGGCCAACGCCAGGCCCAGCACCAGTCCGCAGGCGAGCGCCGTGCCGGTGACCTTCAGCGTATTCACGAGGCCCTGCGCCAGCAATCCTGCGTTGGCAAGGACCGGCGTGAAGTCCCAGACGTACACGGGCGGCTGACGCCCTACTTGATCATTTCCTTCATGACCGGCGGCGCCAGCTTCGGATCGAGGCCGAAGTCGGTCAGCGCCGCTTCGTACCATTTCTGCGTCTGGCCGCTCTTGTAGTAGCCGGCGAGCTGCTTATCGACCCACTCCGTGAAGGCCGTGTCGCCCTTGCGCAACGCAGCGCTCGAAGGCTGCGACTCGGCGGGCAGCGGCACCACGATCTTGCCCTTGCCGAGGCGCTGACGCGCAGCGAGCAGCGGCGGGTGGAAGAGGCAGACGGCGTCGACACGGCCCGCCTGGAAGGCGGCGATCGCCTCGGCGTTGCCCGGAAAGCGCTGGATGTCGGCCTTGGGCGTGTGCTGGGTTGTCCAGCGATCCATGGTCGAGGCCTGTGGGACGGCGATGCGCACGCCGGCCTTGTTGAGGTCTTCCCAGGTCGTCACTGGCAGGTCGTCGCGCACCAGCACGGCAAGCGAGTACCAAAGGAGCGGCGCGTCGGGGAAGTTCGCGGCTTGCTTGCGCTCGGCGGTGGCGTCGAGCATGAACATGATGTCGATCTTGTCGCCCTGCAGCGCCGCGATCGCATTGCCCCAGGTGACCTCGACCGGCTCGAACTTGACGCCGAGTGTCTGGGCCATCGCCTTGCCCATCGAGACGCCAAGTCCCGACGCCCACGCGCCGGTCTTGGGATCCTTCGAGTACCAGGGCGGTGCCTGCGTGACACCGACGCGCAGCACGCCGCGCTTCTTCACCTCGTCGAGGGTGGCCTGGGCACGTGCGGCAAACGGCATGGCGAGCGTGCCGCCTGCGGCGGCGAGCACGGTGATCAAGGAACGACGATTGATGGTCATGACTGGCTTCCCCCTCTTCTTCCCTTAACGCGCAGGCAACGAGCGCAGGAAGCGCTCGGTGGTCTCGACACCGCGACGCATGTGGTCGCCGATCTCGCGCCGCATGGCATCGAGGTCGTCACCGAAAGCGGCGGCGATGTAGCTGTCGTGGCTGTCGCGCCGCGGACCACGGCGTCCGTGTGCGCGGTGATGCGCAGCCCAGTAGAGCTGCAGCCGCCCGCGCAGGCCGTTCCAGGCGCGTTGCAGCAGCCGGTGGCCGCTGGCCTCGTAGACGAGGCCGTGGAACTCGAGCTCGGTCGAGATGCTGGCGCGGTCGTCGCCGGCGTCGATGGTAACCAGCAGTGCATCGTTGCGTCGCCGCAGTTCGGCTCGGAATCGATCGTCGCGATGCGGCCATATCTGCTCGAAGGCAAAAATCTCGAGCGCGGTACGCAGCGAGTAGATCTCCTGGACGTCCTCGACCGACAGCGACGCCACATGGGTGCCCGTGTAGGGCACCGTCACAACGAGCCCTTCCTCGATGAGCTGCCGCAGCGCCTCCCGGAGCGGGCCGCGGCTCACCTCGAAACGGTTTGACAGGGCCGTCTCGACCAGCGGCGCCCCCGGCGGAATGTCACCGGACAGAATCGCCGTCCTGAGCCGCTCGGCCACATGGGCGCGCAACGTGCTCCTGGGCACTGGATCGAGAAGGTTGGCAACTGACATCGTCGATTGTCGACAATCCTGCGCCTAAAGGCACCGCCGTGCAACAGGCTGCGGCGGCGCCTCTTCTAGTAGGACTTGTAGCCCAGGAACTTGCCCGACATGGCGATCTTCACCCGGTCGCCCTTCTGGTCGGGCTGGCGCTCCATGGTCATGTCGAAGTCGATGGCGCTCATGATGCCGTCGCCGAATTCCTCCTGGATCAGCTCTTTCCAGGTCGTGCCGTAGACCTGGACCAGCTCGTAGAAGCGGTAGATCAGCGGGTCGGTCGGCGGGATCTGGGGCAGCGAGCCGCGGTACGGCACCTCCTGCAGCAGCAGCACCTCTTCCTTGCCGAGGCCGAACAGCTTGCCGGCCTTGGTCGCCTGCTCCTTGGTCATCTTCATCTGGCCCATGCAGGCCGCGGTGACGATGATCTTCGAGGCGCCGCCGATCTTCTTGGCGATCTCTTCCCAGCTCAGTTCCTTCATCCGCTTGGCGGTCAGGATCTTCTCGGTCACTTCAGCGCGCTTCATTGTCTTCTCCCGGTTGTCAAAGTTACGACTTCGGCTGGCGGATTGACCGCGGCCAATTTCACGGACATGAGGCCCGGCTTCACCAGCTTCAGCCGGCGCGGGTCGTAGCCGCCGCCGGCGATCTCCTGGTCGAACGCCCTCGATCGGTTGACCAGGAACTCCACCAGGTGGTTGCGGATGGCGTAGTACTGCGGATGCTTGTGCAGGTCGTTCCGGTGCCGCTCGTTCCGGGGCATGGTGTTGACCACGATCTCGGCGATCTTGGCGCCGGGGCCATTGGTCATCAGCACGATCTTGTCGGCCAGCAGGATGGCCTCGTCGACATCGTGGGTGATCATGAACACCGTCTGGTTGGTATCGGCGCAGATGCGCAAGACCTCGTCCTGCAGCATGCCGCGGGTCAGCGCATCGAGGGCGCTGAACGGCTCGTCCATCAGCAGCATCTTGGGCTGGATCGAGAGCGCCCGGGCGATGCCGACGCGCTGCTTCATGCCGCCCGAGAGCTGCGACGGCTTCTTGCCCTCGGCACCCTTCAGCCCGACCAGTTCGATGAAGCGGCGGGCGTGATCCTGCACCCGGGTGCGGTCCCACTTGGGCCAGCGCGAGGAGACGGCGAAGGCGATGTTGCCCATCACCGAGAGCCAGGGCAGCAGCGCATGACCCTGGAAGATCACGGCGCGGTCGAGGCTGGGGCCGTCGATCTCGAGATTGTCGACGATGACGGCGCCGGCGCTCGGCCGGTCGAGGCCGGCCAGGACGTTCAGGATGGTGGTCTTGCCGCAGCCGGAGTGGCCGATCAGGCAGAGGAATTCGCCGCGCTCGACGCCGAACCAGATGTCCTCGAACACGGCGGGCTGGGCGGAGTCGCCGAAGCGGCGCGCCAGGCCCTCGACGCTGATCAACGGGCGTTCCATGACGCTACTCCGGATAGGTGACGAGCCGGGCGAGCCAGGCCAGGCCCTGGTCGAGGGCCAGCCCGACCAGGCCGATCAGCAGGATCGCCGTCACGATGTTGGCGATGGAGAGGTTGTTCCACTCGTTCCACACGAAGTAGCCGATGCCGGTGCCGCCCACGAGCATCTCCGCCGCCACGATGACCAGCCAGGCGATGCCGATGGAAATGCGCATGCCGGTCATGATGGTGGGCGCCGCCGCCGGCAGGATGACCCGGAAGGCGGTGCGGAACGGGCCGACCTCGAGGGTGCGTGCCACGTTCAGCCATTCGCGCCGGACGCTCGCCACGCCGAAGGCGGTGTTGATCAGCATCGGCCATACCGAGCAGATGAAGATCACGAAGATCGAGGAGATGGCGCTGTCCTTGATGGTGTAGAGCGCGAGCGGCATCCAGGCGAGCGGCGACACCGGTTTCAGGATCTGGATGAACGGATCGAGCGCGCGGTAGATCAGCGGCGACATGCCGATCAGGAAGCCGAGCGGCACCGCGACCAGGGCGGCCAGGGCGAAGCCCAGCAGCACGCGGCCCAGCGAATAGGCGAGCTGGATGCCGATGCCCTTGTCGTTGCTGCCGCGGATATAGAACGGGTCGACGAGATGCTTCCAGATGGTGGTGCCGATGTCGGCCGGCGTCGGCATCGCCGACTTGGTGCCGCTGGCCGCGGCGGCGCCCAGCAGCTTGGCGTATTCCGGGTCCAGCGCCGGGCCGGTGCCCGCCGTCGGCGTCGTGGCGATCTGCCAGAACGCCACGATGCCGACGAAGATCAGCAGCGACAGCAGCCCGGCCCTGAGGCCGAGGGAATTGCGGAACGCCGCCACGCTCTCAGCTCCGGCGGATGGCGAAGCTGCTGACGTACTCGGCGGGCTTGCTGGCGTCGAACGGCTTGCCCATGACGACGATCGTCTTCTTCGTCGGATCGGGCGGCGTCAGCCCCATCTCCTTCATCATCGCGGCGGTGTCGGTGGCGAGGAAAACCTCCGACGCGACCTTGGCGTAGTCTATGTCGGCCTTGAGCTGCCCCCAGCGCTTCATCTGCGTCAGGATCCAGATCGCGAACTGGTTCCACGGGAACGGGTCGAAGTCGATGCGGTTGGGGTCGCGCTTCACGCCGCCCAGGCCATCGGCATAGGTGCCGGTGAGGACCTGCTCCAGCACCGTTTCGGGCTGGTTGAGGTAGTTCTGCGGCGCGATCGCCTTGGCGATCTCCTTGCGATTGTCGGCCTTGGAGGCGTAGGCCGTGGCCTCGATGATCGCCTTCAGGAGCGCCCGGTAGGTGTTGGGGTTCTGGGCCGCGAATTCCTTGCTGACCGTGAAAGCGCAACAGGGATGGCCGTCCCACAGCTCCTTGGTCAGGAGATGGATGAAGCCGATACCGTCGTAGACGGCGCGCTGGTTGAACGGATCGGGCCCGAGATAGCCGTCGATGTTGTCGGCCCTGAGGTTGGCCACCATCTCGGGCGGCGGCACGGAGCGGATGGAAATGTCCTGGTCGGGATCGAGCCCGTGCTCGGCCACGTAGTAGCGCAGCAGGTAGTTGTGCATCGAGTAGTCGAACGGCACGGCAAAGCGGAAGCCCTTCCAGTCCTTCGGGTTGCGCTTGTCCTTGTGCTTGTTGGCGAGCGTGATCGCCTGGCCATTGATGTTCTCGATCGCCGGCATGGTCCACGGCACCGGGTTCGAACCGACGCCGAGCGAGATGGCGAGCGGCATCGGCGAGAGCATGTGGGCGGCGTCGTATTCCTTGGCCAGCGACTTGTCGCGGATCACCGCCCAGCCCGCCGTCTTGACGACTTCGACGTTGAGGCCGTGTTTGGAATAGAAGCCCATCGGATGAGCCATGATGATGGGCGTGGCGCAGGTGATCGGGATGAACCCGACCTTGAGGTCCTTCTTCTCGGGCGTGCCAGCCCCTGGCCCCCCTTGGGCGAAGGCCTCGCGCGCCGCCGCCAGCGGCAGCACCGAGGAGATGGCGGCCATCGCGGTCGCCGCCCCGACGGTGCGCAGGAACAGACGCCGCTGGGCATCGACCGGGAAGACCGCCCGCAGGACGGCGGCGTCGACCACCCGGTTCCAGCGCTGCTCCTCGCCCGCCGGCGCGGCCTCGGCGGTCAGGCGGGCATGGTCGGCCGCCGCGTGGTTGCCGCCGCAGCCGCATCGCCCGCCCAGCAAAGCCTTGGGGTCGAAGGGATCCTTGAACATCGACATGCCGCCTCCTCGCGCGAGCGCCTGAGGAGCGAGGACGCAAGCAACGTGCCAAGGCCGCCGGATATGCGGAATTCCGAGGCAATCCGTTGAGTGAGGCTCGTTTTGCCTAAAAATCCGGCACACAGTCGCGATTCGATCTGCGGAATTCTGTGACTCGAATCTTAACGCTGGGGATTAAATTTATGGAATCGCTGACTCTTTCCCCGATTTCCGCTCGATTTCTTATTGCGTGCAGAGTCACCCTTATGGCAGGCTACCAATTGTGGGTTGTTGGGTGCCCACCACGATATGTCGGCCACCCGCCCCTAGAACGGGTCCTCAGGAGCCGCAGGGCGGAAATGGTTGGGGAGTGGGTCGATGGCGTTATCGCGACACGAGCGGACCAGACGGAAAGCCGATTTGAACCCGCTCGAGATGATCGAGAGAGTCATCGCCGACAACGACTGGCCGTTCGACCGCACCTCGGACCGTGAAATCGCCGTCGAGGTCGCCGGCCGCTGGTGCGACTACCGCATGTTCTTCAGCTGGCGCGACGATGTCGAGGCGCTGCACTTCACCTGCGCCTACGACGTCCGCATTCCGCCCGAGCGCCACAACGAGATCCATGTCCTGCTGGCGCTGATCAACGAGAAGATGTGGCTGGGCCACTTCGATCTGTGGACCGAAGAAGGCCTGCCGATGTTCCGCCACGCCATCCCGCTGCGCGGCACCACCGGCCTGATGCCCGACCAGCTGAACGACCTCGTCGAGGTGGCGATCAGCGAAAGCGAGCGCTTTTACCCCGCCTTTCAATACGTCGTGTGGGCCGGCAAGACGCCCGCCGACGCGCTTACCGCCTCGATCCTCGAGACGGTCGGCGAAGCCTGACCAGGAATAGGACCGTCCGACGCCCCCTCTCGTAAAAACACAATAAACGTCTCTGTTCGGATCGTCCTCAGCGGCGCCGGCCCCCCAGGCCGGCGCCGCGCCCATTATGGGCTATAGTCCTCGCGTCCCATGACCCCGCTTCTGATCCCCTATCCCGAAATCGACCCGGTGCTGGTGCAGCTCGGGCCGTTCGCCATCCGCTGGTATGCGCTGGCCTACATCGCGGGCCTCGTGCTCGGCTGGCGCATTATGCGCCGGGTCTGCGAGCAGCCTCCGGCCATCCTGTCGCCGCTCAAGATCGACGACTTCCTGCTGTGGGCGGCGCTGGGCGTCATCCTGGGCGGCCGGCTGGGCTACGTGCTGTTCTACAAGCCGGGCTTCTACCTCGACCATCCGCTGGCGGCGCTGACGTTGTGGGAAGGCGGCATGTCGTTCCACGGCGGTCTGCTGGGCGTGATCGCCGCGATCCTGCTGTTCGCGATCCGCAACAAGACCGACCCGTTCATGCTGTCCGACCTGGTGGCCATCGTGGCGCCGATCGGCCTGTTCTTCGGCCGGCTGGCCAATTTCATCAACGGCGAGCTGTGGGGACGCGCCAGCGACGTGGCGTGGGCCATGGTGTTCCCGCGCGGCGGCCCCGTGCCGCGCCATCCCAGCCAGCTCTACCAGGCCTTCTTCGAGGGCGTGCTGCTGTTCCTGGCGGTCGCGGCGGTGTGGCGTCTGGCCGACGGCCGCCGCCGTCCCGGGCTGCTGACCGGCGTCTTCTGCGCCGGCTACGGACTGGCGCGCATCGCCGGCGAACTCTTCCGCGAGCCCGACGCCCATCTCGGCTATCTGTGGGGACCGCTTACCATGGGCATGCTGCTGTCGGCGCCCATGCTCGCCTTCGGAGGCTGGCTGATCGTCCGCGCCTGCGCCCGGCCCGCCCGGCCGTGACCAGCGAGCTGGCCGGCCTGATCGCCCGGCGCATCGCGCTCGCCGGCCCGATCTCTCTCGCCGACTTCATGGCCGAAGCGCTCGGCCATCCGCGCCTCGGCTACTACCGCCGCGCAGCACCATTGGGCGCCGCCGGCGACTTCACCACGGCGCCGGAAATCTCGCAGATGTTCGGCGAGCTCGTCGGAGCATGGCTGGCCGACCGCTGGCAGGCCATGGGACGGCCGGCACCGGTGCGGCTGGTCGAACTCGGACCGGGGCGCGGCACGCTGATGGCCGACGCCCTGCGCGCCACCCGCGGCGTGGCAGGCTTCCATGCCGCGATCGACCTGCACCTCGTCGAGACCAACGAGCCGCTGCGCGCCGCCCAGCGCGCCGCCCTGTCGAGCGTCCGGCCGACCTGGCACGAACGTTTCGACGGCGTGCCGGCCGGACCGCTCCTGCTGGTCGCCAACGAGTTCTTCGACGCCCTGCCGGTCCGGCAGTTCCACCGCACGCCGCGGGGCTGGGTCGAACGCATGGTGGGGCTCGCCGCCGACGGCAGTCTGCGGCTCGCACTGGCGCCGGGCATCACCCCTTTCAGCGCCCTTTTGGGCGACGCCCCGCCCGGCGCCGAGGCCGAGATATCGGAGGCCGGCCGCAGCCTCGCCGCGGCGATCGGCGCGCGCATCGGCCGCGATGGCGGCTGGGCGCTGATCGTCGACTACGGCGTGCCGGAGGCCGGGCGCGCGGCCTCGCTGCAGGCTGTGCGCGGCCACCGCGGCGCCGACATCCTCGACCGGCCGGGCGAGACCGACCTCAGCGCTCATGTCGACTTCACCGCCCTCGCCGCGGCGGCCGGCGTACCGTGCTTCGGGCCGGTCAGCCAGGGCGACTTCCTGCGTCGGCTCGGCATCGAGCGGCGGGCCGCTGTCCTCAAAGAACGCGCACCCGCCGTGCAACGCCGCGCCATCGACGCGGCACTGGCGCGCTTGATCGGCCCCGATCAAATGGGCACCCTCTTCCGCGTTCTGGCCGTGGGCGACACGAGAAGCGCCGCGCCGGCCGGCTTTGCGGAACCCCCCTCGGACGCGACATGATCCTGGCCCAGACGCTTGCCGACCTCGACGGCGTGCAGCACCGCTTCTTCACCCGCGCCGGCGGCGTGAGCGCCGGCCTCTATTCGTCCCTGAACTGCGGCTACGGCTCGGGCGACGCGCCGGACAACGTGCGCGAGAACCGCCGCCGCGTCGCCGGTCATTTCACGCGAGCCGAAACCGACCTGCTGACCCTCCACCAGATCCATTCGACCGACGTGCTGACCGTCGGCGGCGACCGCTGGCGTTCGCCGGGCGCACCCAAGGCCGACGCGCTGGTGACCGACCGGCCCGGGGTGGTGCTGGGCGTCCTCGCCGCCGACTGCGCGCCGGTCCTGCTGGCTGATGGCGATGCCGGCGTCGTGGGCGCGGCCCACGCCGGCTGGAAGGGCGCGCTGGGTGGCGTCGTCGAGGCCACGATCGCCGCCATGGAACGGCTGGGCGCCCGGCGCGAAGCCATCCGTGCCGCCATCGGCCCCTGCATCGGGCCCGACTCCTACGAGGTCGGCCCCGAGTTTCCCGCGCCGTTCCTGGCCCAGGACGACGCCAACGCCGCCTTCTTTCGCGCCGCCCCGCGCACCGGCCACTTTCTGTTCGACCTGGCCGGCTACCTCGGCCGCCGCATCGCCCGCGCCGGCGTTGCCGCCAGCACGACCGGCCATGACACGCTGGCCGCCACCGAGGATTTCTTCAGCTACCGCCGCAATACGCTCCAGGGCGTGCGCGACTACGGTCGCGGCCTGTCGGCCATCGCCTTGCGCGGCTGACGTGCCGTACCTGATCATCCTGATGTTCTGCTGCTTGCTGGGACTCGTCGCGACATGCGCGCTGTTGTGATCCTGCTCTGCGGCGCCCTGCTGGGGGCGTGCGCGGCGGGTTCGCGCCCTTTCGAAACGGTGAGCTCGGAGGCGGCGCCCTATCGCTCGCCGCTGGACAAGGTGGACCTGGCCATCGCGGCGCCGCGCAACATGCCGCGCGAGATGGGCTCCCGGCTGGCGGCGGCGCTCGCCATCGAACTGCAGTCCTACGGCGTGGTGGCCGTGATCCAGCCGGCGGAGGCACCGATCCGGGTGGGTGGCGTGATGAGCACCCGAGATGCCGGCGAAGGCATAGAAGTCCAGATCGACTGGCGCATCGAGGGCAAGCCGGCCAATCAGGAACCGGCGGTCAGCCGGACGCGCACGCGCGGCGAGGACTATGCCGAAGCCAGCGACCGTCTGGTATCGCGTATGGCCCAGCAGGCTGCCCCGCGCATTGCCACCCTGATCGGCCGCCCCCCGACCTTCCAGCCGCGCTCGCCCGGGCAGGTCGCCGCCGGCCTCAGCATGCCGCCCGAGCCGCCGCCCGAGACCGCCGATGTCGCCACCGCCCCGCCCGGCCCAACGCCGGTCGCGGCGACCGCGGCCGTCCCGCCGCAAATCAAGGTGATGGTGGCGCCCGTCACCGGCGCGCCGTCCGACGGCAACCGCCAGCTCTTCTCGGGCATGCGGCGCGCCCTGGGGTCGAGCAAGGTCGTCATTTCGGATGCGGCCGGCGCCGACGTCTTCACCGTCATCGGCGCGGTGAGCCTGACGCCGATCGATGAAAAGACAGGCCAACTGGTCGTAAAATGGCTGCTGAAGGACCCGGCGGGCAAGACCGTCGGCGATATCGAGCAATCCAACCCGGTGCCGCTTGCCGCCGCCCGGGGGTCGTGGGCGGGCTTCGGCGACATCGTGGCGACGGCGGCGTCGGAAGGTGTGCTCGAACTGCTGGAGAAGGCGCTCAGCCAGCCGCGCTAGGCGGCTTCATGAACTCTGAATCGGCTTGTCAGAGGGGGGCCTCCGGCTGCTACTGTCCCGGAGAGCGGCTCAATTCTTGCAAAGACAGACCGCACATTCAGGGAGTCCTAACCAATGTTCAATTTCAGGAAGTCGGTCGCGACCGTCATGGCGGCCGCCAGTCTGACCGGACTGCTGGGAATCGCGCCGGCCCAGGCGCAGACCCTCAAGGTCGTCATGCATTCGGATCTGAAGATTCTCGATCCGATCTGGACGACTGCCTACATCGTACGCAACCACGGCTATCTCGTCTGGGACACGCTGTTCGCGATGGACGAGAAGTTCGAGGTCAAGCCTCAGATGGTCGACAAGTGGGAGGTCTCGCCCGACAAGCTGACCTGGACCTTCACGCTGCGTGACGGCCTCGAGTGGCACGACGGCAAGCCGGTCACGGCCGAGGACTGCGTCGCGTCGATCAAGCGCTGGGCGGCCAAGGATTCGATGGGCCAGAAGCTGATGGGCTCGGTGAAGAGCCTCGATGTCGTCGACGCCAAGACCTTCAAGATGACCATGACGGAACCTTACGGCCTGGTGCTGGAGTCTCTCGGCAAGCCGTCGTCCAACGTCCCCTTCATGATGCCGGCTCGCGTCGCCGCCACCGATCCGAACACTCAGATCAAGGTCGAGGACGTGGTCGGCTCCGGTCCCTTCATCTTCAAGCGCGATGAATGGAAGCCCGGCGAAAAGACGGTCTACGTCAAGAATCCCAAGTACAAGCCGCGTAGCGAGGCACCGTCGGGCCTGGCCGGCGGCAAGGTCGCCAAGGTCGATCGCGTCGAGTGGATCTGGATCTCCGACGTCCAAACCCAGGTCGGCGCCATCCAGAATGGCGAAATCGACATGATCGAATCGCCCGGCCACGATCTGCTGCCGCTGTTGGCCAAGGACAAGAACATCTCCCTGGTCACGACGAACCCGACCGGAAATCAGTACACCTTCCGCTTCAACAGCACGGCCAAGCCGTTCGACAATGCCAAGGTCCGTCACGCCGTGTTCGTGGCCTTCGCCCAGGACGACTTCCTCAAGGCGACCATCGGCGATCCGAAGTACTACAAGGTCTGCAAGGCGCCGTTCATCTGCGGGACCCCGCTGGCCACCGACGCCGGCATGGCCGATGTGCTGAATGGCAACGCCGCCAAGGCCAAGCAGCTCCTGACCGAGGCCGGCTACGACGGCACGCCGATCGTGCTGATGCAGTCGACCGACCTGCAGGTGCTCACCAACCTCGCGCCGGTCGCCAAGGCGCAGTTGGAGCGGGCCGGCTTCAAGGTCGACCTGGTGGCGATGGACTGGCAGACCCTGGTTGCGCGTCGCGTCAAGAAGGATCCGCCGAGCCAGGGTGGCTGGCACGCCTTCCTCACCTCTTGGGTGGCCGCCGACATCCTCAACCCGGTGATGGCCGGCTTCTTCAACGCCTCGTGCGACAAGGCCATGTTCGGCTGGCCATGCGACGCCACGATCGAGAAGTTCCGCGACCAGTTCTCGAAGGAATCGGATCCGGCCAAGCAAAAGGCCATCGTCGAAGCCCTGCAGAAATACTGGGTCGACCACCCGACCCATATCAACGTCGGGCAGTGGTATGCGCCGCTCGCCCGGCGCAACACCGTCGAAGGCAACATGATCGCGCCGGTGACGGTGTTCTGGAACGTGACCAAGAAGTAGGAGGTCAGCGCGCGGGGGTCCGCCCCCGCGCGCCCACCGACGAAGGCGGATGGGGGTCCGCCTTCCTCCGTGGGAGAAAAACCGAGAGGGGCTTCGATGAAACAGGTGATGAGACGGACACTCGCCGCGATCGCCGCTGGCGCAGTGGTGGCGGCAGCGGGACCGGTGATGGCCCAGGGCAAGACCCTCAAGGTCGTGCAGCACGGAAATCTGACAATCCTCGATCCGGTCTGGACGACGGCCTACGTCACGCGAAACCACGGCTATCTGATCTACGACACGCTGTTCGCCGCCGACGGCGACTACGCCGTCAAGCCCCAGATGGTCGACACCTACACGGTGTCGCCGGACAAGACCGTCTGGACGTTCACGCTGCGCGATGGCCTCGAATGGCATGACGGCAAACCCGTCACGTCGGCCGATTGCATCGCCTCGCTGCAGCGCTGGGGCAAGCGCGACGCCATGGGCCTGAAGCTCATGGACTTCGTCAAGGAATTCAAGGAGGTCGACGGCAAGACTTTCCAGATGGTGCTGAAGGAGCCCTACGGCCTCGTCCTCGACACACTCGGCAAGCCGAGTTCCAACGTGCCGTTCATGATGCCCAAAGCCGTCGCCGACACCGACGCCTTCAAGCAGTTCGATTCCTACATCGGCTCCGGCCCGTTCATCTATCGGGCCGCCGAGTCGAAGCCCGGCGAACGCCACGTCTACGTCAAGAATCCGAAGTACAAGCCGCGCAGCGAAGCGCCGTCGGGCCTGGCCGGCGGCAAGGTCGCCAAGGTCGACCGGGTCGAGATCATCGAGATGCCAGACACCCTGCAGCAGGTGAATGCGCTGATCGCCGGTGAGATCGACATCATCGAGGCGCCGCCGCACGACCTCCTGCCGACGCTGAAGAAAGACAAGAACATTGCGCTCGACGACTGGAACCCGCTGGGCCATGTCTTCGTCATCCGCTTCAACCACCTGGTGAAGCCGTTCGACAATCCCAAGGTGCGTCTGGCCGCGCTTCACGCCATCAACCAGGAGGACTACCTCAAGGCGACCGTCGGCGATCCGGCCTACTACAAAGTCTGCGGCGCCGCGTTTATCTGCGGCACACCCAATGCCTCCGACAAGGGCTCGGACATCCTGCTCAAGTCAAATTTCGAGAAATCGAAGGAACTCCTGAAGGAAGCCGGCTACGACGGCACGCCGGTCGTCCTGATGCAGTCGACCACGCTGCCTATCCTCACCAATACCGCGCCCGTCACCAAGTCGCTGCTCGAGAAGGGCGGCTTCAAGGTCGACATGCAGTCGATGGACTGGCAGACACTGGTCAGCCGCCGCACCAAGAAGGACGCACCGAGTGCCGGCGGCTGGAACGTCTTCCACACCTACTCGGTGTCGGCCGACGCGCTCAACCCGATCTCCAACTCCTACTTCGTGGCGGCTGGCGACAAGTCCTGGTTCGGCTGGCCGACCGATCCCGAGATGGAGAAGCTACGGGACGCCTACGCCAAGGAGACCGATCCGGCCAAGGCCAAGGCGCTCGCCGAAGCCGTGCAGCTTCGCGCCCTCGAGACCGCCCAGTTCGGCTGGATCGGCCAGTGGTACGGGCCGGGCGCAAGACGGACCAACGTCACGGGCTGGCTCAAGGCTCCGGTTCCGGTGTTCTGGAACATCGAAAAGAAGTGACGGCGCTGTCGCCAGCCGGCGACCGTGCCGCTATGCCGAGCGGAGCGAAGGATCTTTCGGGACACGCAAAGGTCCCTCGCTTCGTCGGGGACGACAGATAGAGGGAAAATGCTCGATTTCATCGTCCGCCGACTGATCGCCATCATCCCCGTGCTCACGGTGGTGGCGGTGTTCGTCTTCCTCATGCTGCGGCTGACGCCGGGCGATCCGGCGGCGGTCATCGCCGGCGACAACGCGACGTCGGACCAGATCGACGACATCCGCCGCAAGCTCGGCCTCGACGAGCCGATCTGGACGCAGTTCGTCATCTGGATCAGCAACATGCTGCAGGGCAATTTCGGCGAGAGCTTCTTCTTCAAGAAGACCGTGGCTGAATTGATCGCCCAGCGGGTCGAGCCGACACTGGCACTGGCGGTGTGCACGCTGGTCTTCGCCGTGACACTCTCGGTGCCGCTCGGCGTGCTCGCCGCCTACCGCCAGGGATCGATGCTCGATCGCGTCGTCATGGGCTTTTCGGTGCTGGGTTTCTCGGTGCCGGGTTTCGTCATCGGCTATTGCCTGATCTATGTCTTCGCCATCGAACTCGGCTGGCTGCCGGTGCAGGGCTATATCCGGATCGGCGTCAATTTCTGGGCCTTCCTGGAGCGCATGGTGCTGCCCTCCCTGACCCTGTCGGTGGGCTTCATCGCGCTGATCTCGCGCATCACGCGCGCCTCGGTGCTCGAGGTGCTGAACGAAGACTATATCCGCACCGCGCGCGCCAAGGGGCTGTCCAATCGCGTGGTCCTGATGCGCCACGCGCTACGCAACGCCGCGGTGCCGATCCTGACCGTGATCGGCCTCGGCATCGCCATCCTGATCGGCGGCGCCGTGGTGACGGAGAGCGTGTTCGGCCTGCCCGGGCTCGGCCGCCTCACCGTCGAGGCCGTGTTGAGCCGCGACTTCCCGACCATCCAGACGGTCATCCTGATGTTCTCCGTGGTCTATGTCGTGATCAACCTGCTGATCGACATCAGCTACACCCTGTTCGACCCGAGGATCCGCTATTGAGCGCCATCATCGAAGAAGTCGTCGACTCCGCCTCCATCGCGGCGGCATCGACCAAGCGCAAGAGCCTCTGGCTCGCGGCGATCAAGAACCCCAACGTCATCATCGGCGGGTCCATCCTGCTGATCATGCTGATGATCGGCGTGCTGGCGCCGTTTCTCGGCACGGTCGATCCGACGCGCATCGATCCCGCGGGGCGCAACAAGAAGCCCGGCACCGAGATCACCATGCGGCTGGACGACGGCACCACGGTCAAGCGCGTGGCCATCATGGGCACCGACAGTCTCGGTCGCGACATCTACAGCCGGGTGCTCTACGGGGCGCGGGTCTCGCTGGCGGTCGGCGTCTCCGTCGCCATCATCGCGGTCGCCATCGGCGTGGTGATCGGCCTGATCTCGGGATACATCCGGTGGCTCGACGGCATCATCATGCGCATAATGGACGGGCTGATGGCGATACCGGGCATATTGCTCGCCATCGCCCTGGTCTCGATCTGGCGCGCCGGCCTGATCACGGTCGTTTTCGCCATCGTCGTGCCCGACGTGCCGCGCGTCGTGCGCCTCGTGCGATCGATTGTGCTGACGGTGCGCGAGGAACCCTATGTCGAGGGCGCCATTTCGGTCGGCACGCCGTCCTGGATCCTGATGTTCCGCCACATTCTGCCCAACTGCGTGGCACCGCTGATCGTGCAGGGTACGTTCCTCGCCGCCGCCGCGATCCTGGTCGAGGCGGCGCTCAGCTTCCTGGGCATCGGCATCCCGCCCGAGATTCCGAGCTGGGGCAACATCATGGCCGAGGGCCGCACGCTGTTCCGGGTGTTCCCGCACAACATCTTCTTCCCCGGCATCTTCCTCGCGCTCACCGTGCTGGCAATCAACATCATGGGCGACGGGCTGCGCGACACGCTCGATCCGAAGATGAGCAAGAAGGTATGACCGCAGGTCATACCTTCTTGCTCACCCTGAGCGAGCGCAGCGAGCCGAAGGGTCTCGTCTCCATGATCGAAAATCTTGCCGTTGAAACAAGGTCCCTCGGCTGCGCGCTACGCGCTCCGCTCGGGACGACGAGAGTTCAGTGATGACCGATACCCAGCGTCCCGTTCTCGAAGTCCGCAACCTGAGCGTCGCGCTGCCGGCCGGCGCCGACCGCGTCCATGCCGTCGAGAAGGTGAACTTCACGGTCAATCCCGGCGAGATCGTCTGTCTGGTGGGCGAGTCAGGGTCAGGCAAGTCGGTGATCGCCTTCACCGTCATGGGGCTGCTCGCCAAGGCGCTGAAGCCGACCTCCGGCGAGATCCTGCTCGAGGGTGAAAACATCCTGGCGGCCGACGAGACGCGGCTGCGCGAACTGCGCTGCACCCGCATGTCGATGATCTTCCAGGAGCCGATGACCGCGCTCAACCCGGTCATGACCTGCGGCCAGCAGATCGACGAGGTGCTGGACACCCACACCGACCTCGACGCCACGGCGCGCAAGGCCAAGATCATCGCCATTCTCGATCGCGTTAAGCTGCCCGAGCCGGAGCGGATCTACGCCTCTTACCCGCATCAGCTGTCGGGCGGCCAGCGCCAACGCATCATGATCGCCATGGCGCTGGTCCTCGATCCCGTGCTGCTGATCGCCGACGAGCCGACGACGGCGCTCGACGTCACCACCCAGGCCGAGATCCTGAAGCTGATCGCCGAGCTGCAGACGCTCGAAGGCACCGGCGTGCTGTTCATCACCCACGATTTCGGCGTGGTCGCCGAGATCGCCCATCGCGTGGCGGTGCTGCGCTGGGGCGAGCTGGTCGAGATGGGGCCGACCGAGAAGATCCTGTCGCGGCCCGAGCACGGCTACACCAAGATGCTGATCTCATCGGTGCCGTCGATCCATCCGCAGCATCGCGGCGTGCGCAAGGACGGACCGACCGTGCTGCGCACCGAGAAGCTCGGCAAGACTTATAGCGCCAGCGCCTTCTTCCAGAAGTCGCGCGTGGTCAAGGCGGCGATCGACGTCGACCTCGACATCCGCAAGGGCGAGACACTGGGCATCGTGGGCGAATCGGGCTCCGGCAAGTCGACGGTGGCGCGCTGCATCGCCCGGCTGATCGATCCGACGGAAGGCAAGGTGTTCCTGGGCGACACCGAGATCGCCACCATGTCGGCCAGCAGGCTGCGGCCGCACCGGCGGCGCGTGCAGATCGTCTTTCAGGATCCCTACCGCTCGATGAACCCGCGCATCACCATCGGCGAGTCGATCATCGAGGGGCCGATGAATTTTGGCCTCAAGCGCGACGAGGCTCTGGCCCGCGCGCGCAAGCTGATGGAGACGGTGCGGCTCGATCCAAACTCGCTCGACCGCTATCCGCACCAGTTCTCGGGCGGCCAGCGCCAGCGCATCTGCATCGCCCGCGCGCTCGCCATGGAGCCCGAGCTGCTGATCGCCGACGAGGCGGT
>JAIETA010000095.1 GCA_019745575.1 Reyranella sp.
GACATGACTAAAATGCCGAAAACTGTCAGGCATCTATCCGGGTCATTCTGTCAGGCATCTATCGGGTTGCTCAGCCTTTGTCGAGGCTCATGACCCCATCGCCCTCGTAAGACGAGGGCACTTCAGGTGCTAGGTCGCTTTGCGCCCTAGCACCGACTTTGCGGACTCCGCAAAGGGGAAGAGAATGATTCCGACTCTGATGATTCGATCCACATCGGAAAGACTCTAACCGGCGCGCAATGTCCTCACCGCATCGTCGCGGCGGAAGAGGTAGAGCAGGGTACGCAGCGCCGCGCCGCGCTCCGACTTCAGGTCGGGGTCGCGATCGATCACCAGGCGCGCGTCGTCGCGAGCGGCTTGCAACAGTTCGCCATGAGCGGCGAGATCGGCCAGGCGCATGTCCGGCAGGCCGCTCTGCCGCGTCCCCAACAGCTCGCCCGCGCCGCGCAGGCGGAGATCCTCCTCGGCGATACGGAATCCGTCCTCGGTCTCGCGCATGATGGCGAGCCGCGCCTTGGCGGTCTCACCGAGCGGCTGGGCGTAGAGCAGAAGGCAGCTCGACTTGGCGGCGCCGCGGCCGACCCGGCCGCGCAGCTGGTGGAGTTGGGCGAGGCCAAAGCGCTCGGCATGCTCGATCACCATCACCGTGGCGGCCGGCACGTCGACACCGACCTCGATGACCGTCGTGGCGACAAGGATGGACAGGCGGCCGTCGGCAAAAGCCGCCATGGTCGCCTCACGCTCGGCACCTTTTAGGCGCCCGTGCAGCAAGCCGACCTTGCCGGGAAAGCGCGCGCTCAGCGCGGTGAAGCGCTCCTCGACATTGGCAAGGTCGACTTCCTCCGACTCCTCGATCAGCGGACAGACCCAGTAGGCGCGGGCGCCAGGACTGATGGATGAGGGGCCGATCATGCGGCCGACGCCCTCGACGACCTCGCCGAGGCGCTCCAGCGGCAGGGTGCGGGTGTCGATCGGCAGCCGGCCGGCCGGCTTCTCGGTGAGTTTGGAGACGTCGAGGTCGCCATAGGCCGCCAGCATCAGGGTGCGCGGGATGGGCGTTGCCGTCATCACCAGCAGGTCGACCGCTTGGCCCTTGGACGACAGCGCCATCCGCTGATGCACGCCAAAGCGGTGCTGCTCGTCGACGACGGCCAGCGCCAGGTCGGCAAACTCGACGTCTTCCTGGACGAGCGCGTGCGTGCCGATGACGAGATCGATCGAACCGTCGGCCAGGCCGCGCATCGTCTCCTTCTTCTGCTTCTGGCTGTCCCGGCCGGTGAGGAGAGCCAGGCGGACGCCGGTGGCCTCGGCGAGCGGCGCGATGGTGGCATAGTGCTGGCGGGCCAGGATCTCCGTCGGCGCCATCAGGGCCGCCTGGGCCCCGGCCTCGACGGCGATCAGCATGGCCAGGAACGCCACCAGGGTCTTGCCGCTGCCGACGTCGCCCTGCAGCAGGCGGATCATCCGTTCGGGCTTGGCCATGTCGGCGGCGATCTCCTCGACCGCGCCCTTCTGGCTCGCTGTCAGTTCGAATGGCAGGGCGCCGAGCGTGGCCTTGTGCAGCCGCCGGTCGCCCTTGGTGGCGCGGCCGCTCAGAGTCCGGTTGTGATGCCGCACCAGCGCGATTGCGAGCTGGCTTGCCAACAGTTCGTCGAAGGCGAGACGGGCCCGCGCCGGGTGCAGGGGCGCCAGGTCGGAGTCCTCGGTGGGCGCATGGGCACTGCCCAATGAAGACTTCCAGTCGGACCAACGGTTGCGGGCCAGGAAGGCGGCGTCCTGCCATTCCGGCAGGGCGGGTGCGCGATCGACCGCGGCGGCGATCGCCTTCTGGATTGGCCGCTGCGTCAGGCCAGCGGTCAGGCCGTAGAGCGGTTCGACGCGCAGGATCGATTGGCGCTGATCGAGCGGCACGACATGATCCGGGTGCGTGATCTGCACCTCGCCCTGGTAGAGATCGACTTTCCCGCTCACGACGCGGATCTCGCCCGGCGGCAGAAGTTTCCTGAGGTAGTCCTCGCGGCCGTTGAAATAGGTGAGGCAGAGCCGGCCGGTCTCGTCGCTGCACCAGACCCGGTAGGGCTGGCGAGGGTTGCGCGGCACCAGGTGCTCGTCGACGGTGACGGTGAGTGTCGCGACCTCGCCCGCCCGGGCGCCCGCAACCTCGGGAGCATTGCGGCGGTCGATGAGGGCAAAGGGCAGGTGCCAGAGCAGGTCGACAACCAGCGGCCCCGCAAGCTTCTCCACAAGCTTGCCGAATCGCGGCCCGATTCCGGGCAGCGATGTCACCTGGGCGAAAAGAGGGGTCAGGCTTTGCGGGCGCATTCTTGAGGCATCGGGGGTCGGCAGGTCGGAGGCTGCGTGACTCCGCCATCGCCGCCGCCTATATGCTACGCCCCTTTTCGGGTCGGGCCTGGGGAAAAGATGGCGAGTACGACGGGCGCGGCGGACATCGAAACGCGGCGCAAGCGGCTGCTCTATCGCAGCATCTACCGCGGCAACAAGGAGAACGACATTCTCCTTGGCCAGTTCGCGCGCGCCCATATTACCGCGTTCGGCCCGGCCGAGCTGGATCAGTACGAGCGCCTGCTGGACGCCGGCGACAACGATATCTTCGACTGGGTGTCCGGCAAGGCCGAGATCCCGCCCGAGGCCGACACGCCAGTCCTGCGCCTGTTTCTGGCCTTCCGGGTGAGCTTTCCGTGATCCCGCAGCTTGCCGAGGCGCTGGCCGCGATTCACCGCAAGGCCGGCCACTGGACCATCGCCGGCCTGCCGGAAGGCGCCGATTCTCTGGCGCTCGCCGAACTGGCACGCACGACCGGCGGGCAGGATGTCCTGCACGTGGCACGCGACGGCCAGCGGCTGGAGCGCCTGCAGGACGGTCTGCGCTTCTTCGCGCCGGAGCGCGAGGTTCTGGTCTTTCCGGCCTGGGACTGCCTGCCCTATGACCGGTTGTCGCCGCACCCCGACATCGTGGCCGAACGCCTGACGACCCTGGCCAAGCTCGCCGCGGGCAAGAAACCCGGGATGCCGGCCAGGATCGTGCTGGCGTCGGTCGGCGCGGCCCTGCAGAAGGTGCCGCCGCGCAGCCTCTATGCCGACGCCGCGGTGGTCCTGCGCAAGGGCCAGACGGTCGACGTCACCTGGCTGGCGAAGTTCCTCGGCGAGAACGGCTATGGCCGCGCCGAGAGCGTGATGGAGCCGGGCGAGTTCGCCATCCGCGGCGGCCTGGTCGACCTTTTCCCGCCGGGCACCGGCGAACCGCTGCGCCTGGACCTGTTTGGCGACACGCTGGAGGCGATCCGGTCGTTCGACGCCATGAGCCAACGCTCGACCGGCACACGCGACGAGGTCGTGCTGCTGCCGGTGAGCGAGGTGCCGTTGACCGCCGAGGGTATCGCGCGTTTCCGCAGCGGTTACCGCGAGTTGTTCGGCAACGTCGGCGACGACGTGCTCTACGAGGCCGTGTCGGCCGGTCAACGCCATGTCGGCATGGAGCACTGGCTGCCGCTGTTCCACGAGCGGATGGAGACGCTGCTCGACTACTGCCCCGGCGCGACGGTGACGTCGGATCACCAGATTGCCGACGCCTTGCGCGCCCGACACGAGCTGATCGTCGACTACTACGATGCCCGCCGCAAGACCGGCGGCAAGGGCGGCATGAGCGGCGCCGCCGACTACAAGCCGATCGCGCCGGAGCTGCTCTATCTCAATCCGCAAGAGTGGAGCGGTCTGCTCGACGGGCGCACCGTTGCCGCCTTCACGACTTTCGACGCCTCGCCGTCGGCCACCAATACGATCGATCTCCACGGACGCCGTCACGAAGGCTTCGCCAAGGCTCGGACGGCGCAGGGCGTGAACCTGTTCGACAAAGTGGCCGAGCACCTGACCGCCGCCAACGGCGCCGGCCGCCGGGTGATCGTCGCCGGCTACACCGAGGGCTCGGCCAACCGCCTCCAACATCTCCTGCAGGAACACGGCGCCACGACGCCGGTTCCCGTGCCGGATTTCGCGACCGTTCTCGGGCTGCCGCCCGGCGTGCTGGGTATCGCGGTATGGCCGATCGAGCACGGCTTTGTGCTCGACAGTTTGGAGGTCATCGGCGAGGAGGACATTTTAGGCGATCGCCTGTCGCGCCCGGCCAGGAAGCGCCGGCCGTCGGAGCGCTTCATCGCCGAGGCATCGGCGCTCAGCGAGGGCGATCTTGTCGTCCACCGCGAACATGGCGTCGGCCGCTACGAGGGGTTGGTCACCCTCGAGATCCAGAACGCCCGGCACGATTGCCTGCGGCTGACCTACGAGGGCGGCGACAAGCTCTTCCTGCCGGTCGAGAACATCGACGTGCTGAGCCGCTATGGCGCGTCGGAGGAGGGCGCCGCCCTCGATCGCCTGGGCGGCGTCGCGTGGCAGTCGCGCAAGGCGCGGCTGAAGCAGCGCATTGCCGACATGGCCGACCGGCTGATCCGGATTGCCGCCGAGCGCGCCGTCCGGCGCGGTGAAACCCTGACGCCGCCCGACGGATTGTACGAGGAGTTCTGCGCCCGCTTTCCCTATGCCGAGACCGATGATCAGCTGCAGGCCATCTCCGACGTTCTGGACGATCTCTCGTCGGGCAAGCCGATGGACCGGCTGATCTGCGGCGACGTCGGCTTCGGCAAGACCGAGGTGGCGCTGCGCGCCGCATTCGTGGCGGCGCTGTCGGGCAAGCAGGTGGCCGTGATCGGGCCCACGACGCTGCTGGCGCGACAGCACCATCGCACCTTCGTCGAGCGTTTCCAGGGGCTGCCGGTGCGGATCGGCCGGCTATCGCGCCTGGTTGCGGCCAAGGAATCGAAGGAAACCAAGGCGGCCCTCAAGGAAGGCGGCGTCGACATCGTCATCGGCACCCATGCCCTGCTGGCCAAGAGCATCGAATTCAAGGACCTCGGCCTGTTGATCGTCGACGAGGAGCAGCATTTCGGCGTGGCCCACAAGGAGCGGCTGAAGGAGTTGCGGGCCGACGTTCACGTTCTCACGCTGACGGCGACGCCCATTCCGCGGACCCTGCAGCTTGCGCTGACCGGCGTGCGCGACATGAGCCTGATCGCCACCCCGCCGGTCGACCGCCTGGCCGTGCGCACCTTCGTCACGCCGTTCGACGGCGTGGCCATCCGCGAGGCGCTGCTGCGCGAGCAGTATCGCGGCGGACAGAGCTTCTACGTCTGCCCGCGCATAGAAGACCTCGCGACGGTGGCGGCCGAGCTGCGCGAACTGGTGCCCGAGATCCGCATGGCCATGGCGCACGGTCGGCTGGCGCCGACCCAGATCGAGAACACCATGCAGGACTTCGTCGACGGCAAGTTCGACGTACTGCTGTCGACCAATATCGTCGAGAGCGGGCTCGATATCCGCAATGCCAACACCATGATCATCCATCGCGCCGACATGTTCGGCCTGGCCCAGCTCTACCAGCTGCGCGGTCGCATCGGCCGCGGCAAGACCCGCGCCTACGCCTACCTGACGGTGCCGCCGGGTCGCGCCCTCAACGAGGCAGCCGCCAAGCGCCTCGACGTGATGCAGACCCTCGACACGCTGGGTGCCGGGTTCCAGCTGGCCAGCTACGATCTCGACATCCGCGGCGCCGGCAACCTGCTGGGCGAGGAACAGTCGGGCCATATCCGCGAAGTCGGCATCGAACTCTATCAGCAGCTGCTGGACGAGGCCGTGGCCTCCGCACGGGGCCGCGCCGACGAGGCGGACAAGGCGGACTGGTCGCCGCAGATCAACCTCGCCATCCCCGTGCTGATCCCCGAGGAGTATGTCGGGGACCTTGCGGTGCGGATGGGGCTCTACCGCCGTATCGGCGCCCTGGCGAACCAAGGGGAGATCGACTCCTTCGCCGCCGAGCTGGTCGACCGGTTCGGAAAGATGCCGGTGGAGGCCGAATTCCTGCTGAACACGGTGGCGTTAAAGATCCTGTGCCGCGCGGCCGGCGTCGAGCGGATCGATGCCGGCGAGAAGGCGGTCGTGCTGTCGTTCCACGAGAACAAGTTCGCGCGGCCCGACCGGCTGATCGCCTGGATCCAGAAGAATGCGCCGCTGGTCAAGCTCCGGCCTGACCACCGCGTGATCGTGCAGCGCGTTTGGGTCGACGAGCGGCAGCGGATTTCCGGCGTGACTTCGATCTTGGCCGGGCTGGCGAAGCTCGCGGCCTGACTTTGGCCGCCGGCGCATTCAGCAGAGCCGCCGCCGCGCGCCGGGCACATCGCAGCAGCCAGTCGCTGAGCCGGCGGTCGCCCGAGGCACGGGCCATGCCGATCGCTCCGACACACAGCACTGCGGCGGCCGTGGCGCTGGCGTCGAGCCGGCGGGGTCGCGGGCGGCCGCGTCCAAGTTCGGCGATCAGCCCATAAACTGCGTTGGCGTAGGCCAGGCGGGCGGCCAGCGGCCCTCGGCCGACGTCGCCCGGCAATGCCGCCAGCGTACAGCCGACGGAGACCTCGCCGATGTGATCCTTGTGCAGGTAATCGTCGAGCACCCGCGCGGCCTCGCGCCCCAGCGTACGCGGATCGTCTCCGGTCCGTGACCGCAGGAGCCGAAGCAGGCCGTGACTGGTGCGCAGGACCTCGGCGAACAGGTCGTCCTTCGACTCGAAGTGGGCATAGAAGGCGCCGCGGGTCAGCCCGGCCGCGAGCATGACGTCGTCGATGGTCGTGGCCTCATAGCCGCGCAGCCGGAACAGGCGGGCGGCGTGATCGAGGATTTCCTGGCGGGTCCGGGCCTTGCGGTGGGGGTTGACCGGCACGGCGATTCTCCCTTTTTATGTTATATATCATATTATATGTTAATTATCATATTTGTTGCCACGGGAGGGCGGCATGGACATCGAGCTGCTGCAGTTCCGCTATTCGCCGTACAACGAAAAAGCCCGCTGGGCGCTCGACCTGAAGCAACTGCCTCACCGGCGCACCGATCTCATGCCGGGTCCGCACATGGCCAAGGTCCGCAAGATATCGGGCCAGACCGCCACGCCTGTCCTCGTGGTCGACGGGCGGGCCATCGCAGGCTCGGCGGCGATACTGCGCGAGCTTGACCGGCTGCGGCCGGAGCCGCCGTTGCATTGCGGCAGACCGGAAGTTGCTGCCGTCGAGCGAAAGTTCGACGACGATCTGGGCCCGCGCATTCGCCGCAAGGTACTGGCGTTGTTGCTGGAAGATCACGGCTACTTCTGCCGGGTCTTTGCCGAGGGACAGAGCGCGCTCGGCCGCACGGCCTACCGGATGATGCTGCCGCTTGCCCAAGGCATGGTCCGGCGCGGCAACGGGATCACCGGCCGGGCCGCCATCGACGACGGCGAAAGCGCCTTGCAGGAAGGGTTGGCGCTGGTCGCCGAGAGGTCGCGGGCGACGGGATATCTCGTCGGTGCGGATCTTACCGCGGCCGACATCGCAGCAGCGTCGATCCTCGCCATGGTCGTGGATCCGCCGGACTCGACCATGACCAAGCCGCGGCCGATGCCGGCCGGCAACGCCGCCTGGATCGCCTCGGTCCAGGCGCATCCCGGAGCGGCCTGGGTGCGGGCGATCTACGCCCGCCACCGAAGGGCTTCTAGGCCGTAGACTGTGCCGCGCTGGTGGCGGCGTCGCGCTCGGCGAGGTTGAAGACCTCCACGAAGGCCGACGGCGGCTGCGCGCCGGAGACGGCGTATTTCCGGTTCACGATGAAGCAGGGAACGCCGTTGATGCCGAGGCGCCGGGCGTAGACGTCCGACGCCACGACTTCCTGCCGGCCTTCGTCGCTCAACAGGTAGCGACGCGCGCGAATCTCCTCGAGGCCGGCGCGGACGGCGCAGACGACCAAAGTGTCGAGGTCGCCGATATCCTGCCCCTCCTCGAAGTACGCACGGAACAGCTCGGCCACGACCTCGTCCTGACGGCCGTTCTTGGCGCTCCAATGCACCAGCCGATGCGACAGCACGGTATTGGGCGTGCGGGTGATGCGCGAGAAATGGAAGTCGATCCCGGCCTCGCGGCCGCTCTCGGCGATCGCCTGGTAGATCTGGCGCGGTCGATCGCCGCCGCCGAACTTGGCGCGGACGTAGTCGTCGCGCGTCATGCCTTCGGCCGGCATGTCGGGATTGAGCTGGAAGGGTCGCCAGGAAATCGCCACGTCGTTGCGGCCGCTCAGCGCCAGGGCACGCTCGAAGCGGCGCTTGCCGATGTAGCACCAGGGGCAGATCGTGTCGGAGACGATATCGACGTAGATCATGGGCCGAGCCTACGCTTTTCCCGTCCGTGCAGGAAGAGACCGGCGCCCGCTGCGGCGGCCAGTGCGAGCGTGGTGAGCCAGGCGGCACTCGGCCACCCGCCGGCAGCCACAAGCGCACCGGCCGCCGGCGGGCCGAGCAGGCCACCGATGTTGGAACCCTGCATCAAAAGGCCGGTCGACGCGCCAGCGAGCTGGGGGCGCGGACTGTGGATGGGAATGGCGGTGAAGAGCGCGCCCGGCACCACCCCGATCACGGCCGAGTAGATGCCGGCCAGAGCTAACCGCACCAGATCGGGCACGCCGTCGACGAAAATGCCGGCGGCGCAGAATGCCATTGAGGTGGTGGCACCGATGATCAACGCGACCCGCGGCACGCCGCGATGAAGCAGCCATCCGGCCGAGAGGTTGCCCAGCACGTTCACCATGGCCACGAGGGCCGTCACGATCGCTGCCATCGATATCGAAAAGCCCAGTCGTTCGATCAGCAGCGTCGGCAGAAAGCCCACGACGGCGAACCAGCAGCAGGAGTAGGCGCCGAAGCAGAGGGCGATGGCGAGCGGCCCGCCGCTGGTGGCCACTTCGACCATTGCGGCGAGCACCGGACGGTGGGCGGCCGGCAGGCGATCGAGCTCGCGACGCGGTGCGGCGGCCAGCAGCAGCGCAATCAACATGGCCGCCGCCGCGCCCGCGGCCAGCAGCCAGACCGTGCGCCACGAATTCGTGGGCAGGATGAGCGCCGCGATCAGCATCATGGTGCCGGCGCCTGCCGGCATGTAGGTCGTCCACAGCGCCATCGCGCGTCGCTGGTCGCCCGGACCGGCAAGCCGCAGCAGGAGGGACGGGATCGCCACGACCACCGCAATGAAACCGAGTCCCTCGATCACGCGGCCGACCAGCAGCACCTCGACGCTGCCGGCATAGGCACCGAACAGGCTGGCCAGCATGCAAAGCGCGGTGCCCAGCAGCACCAGGCGGCGATGGCCGAACCGGTCGGCGGTGAGCGCGATCGCCATGCCGCCCAGTGCCGTGGTCAGATTGATGATGGAAAGCAGCCAGCCGGCCTGGCCCAGACTGGCGTGGAGTTCCTCGCGGATCGACGGCAGCGCGGGCGGCACCTTGCCGACCTGAAAGGCGGCGACAATGCCGGCGGCGACCAGCAGGCCGACCAGCGGCCACGGCGTGCGTGGCGCCGCGTTCAGTACTGCACCCGTGCCGTCAGCGCGCCATCGACGATGAAGTTGACGCCGCTCACGAACGAGGCCGGTGCTCCGGCGAGGAAGACGACGGCGCTGGCAACTTCCTGTGGCGTGCCCATGCGGCCGGTCGGATTGCGGGCCAACATGCGCTTGTAACGCTCCGCACCAGCGTCACGCTGGCGGCCCCAGACATTGCCGTCTTCCAGGATCGTGCCGGGCGAGACCATGTTGGCGCGAACGCCCTTGGACGCCATGTCGATGGCGAGCGACTTCACGAGCGGTACCAGCGCCGCCTTGACCGAGCGATAGGGCTGGGTCGGGCCTGCGACCTCGACCAGGGACACCGTGCCGATGACGGTGAGGGTCGCGCCGTTGCCTTGCTTCTCCAGATGGGGTCGCGCGTGGCGTAGCGCATTCACCGTCGCAACCAGATCGACCTCGATGCTGGAGCGCCAGCTCGCCTCCGTATCCTCGATCCCGAGTGCGC
This sequence comes from Reyranella sp., assembly GCA_019745575.1. GTDB lineage: Bacteria > Pseudomonadota > Alphaproteobacteria > Reyranellales > Reyranellaceae > Reyranella. Next base: position 9,930 of record JAIETA010000095.1, read on the forward strand.
TGACATTGGCGACGAAATGATTGAGCCCGCCGTCGCCGGCGAAGCCGTCGATCCACTTCTTGAGCGCGGCATCGTCGGTGACATCCAGCGCCGTGCCGGAGACGCGAGCCTGGCTGGATCGCCACGCCTGCTCGCGTTCCTTCACCAGTTTGGGCTCGCGGGCGCAGAAGCCCACGATCGCGCCTTCCGCAACGAAAGCGTCGACGATGGCGCGGCCGATACTCTTGGTCCCGCCGGTGACCAGCACACGCTTGCCTTTGAGACCGAGGTCCATGTTTCCTCCCGCTGGGCCGCCCGCCTATAAGGCGGGCATAGAACAGGGGAGCTATGGCGATGTCCAAGCGATTCGACCTCAGCGGCAAGGTGGTCCTGGTGACCGGCGCCTCGTCAGGCCTCGGCGTCCACTTCGCCCGCACGCTGGCCGGCGCCGGAGCGGTCGTGGTCATCGCTGCCCGCCGTGCCGACCGGCTGTCGTCTCTACAGGCGGAACTGCAGCGGGGTGGGGGGCGTGCCGTTGCCATCGACCTCGACGTGCAGTCGGGCGCTTCCATCGCGGCCGCATTCGATCGCGCGGAGCAGACGCTGGGCGCCATCGACATCGTCGTCAACAATGCCGGCATCTCGATCGTGAAGCCGGCTCTCGACATGCCCGAGGCGGACTGGGACGCCGTCGTCGACACCAACCTGCGCGGCGCCTGGCTGGTCGCCCAGACGGCGGGCCGCCGCTGGGTGGCAGCCAAGCGGCCCGGGGTCATCGTCAATATCGCCTCGATCCTCGGTCTGCGGACCATCGGCCAGGTGGCGCCCTACAATGCCTCGAAGGCTGGCCTCATTCACCTGACGCGAGCGCTTGCCATGGAATGGGCGCGCCACGACATCCGGGTGAACGCGATCTGTCCCGGCTACATCGAAACGGAGATGAACAGCGCCTTCTGGAGGACCCCCGGCGGTCAGCGCCTGATCGAACGCATCCCGCAACGTCGCATCGGACAGCCGGAACATCTCGACGGCGCGCTGCTGCTGCTGACGTCGGACGCCGGCGCTTTCATGACCGGCAGCATCGTGACGGTCGACGGCGGCCACACCGTCAATTCTCTTTAGCCGACAAGGCCATGTTCTCGAGGACGCTGCAGACGGCTGCCGTGTCTTCGCCGTCCAGGCCCTCGGCGGAGGCCGCCCGGTAGAGTTCGGCGGCTGCCGCGAGCAGCGGCGTCGCGGCGCCGCAATCGGCGGCGAAGGCGCCGATCAGGTCGAGATCCTTGCGAAAGACGTCGATCTTCATGGTCGCCGGCCGGTATCGCCGCTCCGCCATCATGGGGCCACGCACCTGCAGCATGCGCGAGCCACCGGCTCCTTCGCCGATGGCGCGCACCACCAAGTCTGCGTCAAGACCAGCTCGACGGGCGAGGTTGATCGCTTCGGCGGCTGCGACGTTGTGCACCGCGACGAGAAGGTTGGCGACCAACTTCAGTTTGGTCCCGGCCCCGCAGGGGCCGACGAAGTAAACCACCCGACAAAACGCTTCGAGCAGGGGTGTCACATCAGCTACTGCAACCTCGCAACCGCTGGCAAAGGCCACGACGTCTTTATGGGTCATCTGCGCCGCCGTGCCGCTCAATGGACAGTCGATGAACTCGACGCTCAACTCGCCCAGGCGGTCGCGTGCCCACTCCTTGTCGGCGACACTCAGGGTACTGGTATCGACGACACAGCGGGGGTGAGCCGCGTTTGCGAGCAATGTGTCGAGCACGGTCCTGAGGGCGCTGCTTGAAGGCAGAGAAAGCAGCGTGATGCCGCCGGAGACGAAGGCGCCGGCGACATCGGGGCAGAAGACGCCGCCCGCCGCCTCAAGCGCCGCCCCCGCCTCGGGGCGCAAGTCATGGCCACGCACCGCCCAGCCTGCGTCGACAAGATGCCGGGCGATCTGCGCGCCCATGAGACCAAGCCCGACCACGCCGACTTCTTTGCTGCCCGTCGCCATCTGCCCTCCTGCTGCGGCTTCTCACGCCACTGATCGCTGCGAAGCCGCAATGGCTGCGTTGACACGCGGCATCACCTCCTCGGCCATGAGCTGCATCGAACGCCTGCCGAGATGGGGATCCAGCCAGTCGTGGCATGCATAGAGCAGGGTGCCGAACTCACCCACCGTCTCACGGAAAGCGAGAAGCTGGTCAACCACGCTGTCCACGGTGCCTGCGATCACCAAACGGTTGGTCACGTAGTCGGGCGTGATCTCGCTATCGGGCTGGGCCTGGTCGAGTTTGAACAGATTCGCGCGCCCACCGGCACCGACGAGTTTGCGCACGAGTTGTCTGAAGTAGAAGTGGTATGGCCCCTCGGGCGAAAGGCCGTAGCGGCGCGCCGTGGCTTCGTCATCGGCAACGAAGATCGACTTTGCGACACGCCATTCGGATGTCGAGGGGCGAGCGCCGACGGCCCGTCGGCCTTCGACATATTTCGGCCAATGCGTCGCTACCCACTCCGGCAACAGGAAGTTGGCCGAGATCGGTTGCCAGCCTCGCTTGGCCATCTCCGTCACGCCCTTGGAGTAGGGGGCGACCGCCGTGCCGACGATGCGTGGATGCGGTCGCTGGTAGGGCCGCAGTATGGCGCCTTGGCCGATCTCCGGGATCATTGTCCGGCGCGTGCTGACATTGAAGAACTCGCCCTTGAGATCGTAAGGCGCCTCGCCCGCCCAGATGTCGAGCACCATGTTGATCGCTTCGACGAACATCGCGTTGCGATCCTTGTCGAGACTGCCGAATACCTCGGCGTCGGACATCAACCCGCCGGGGCTGATGCCCATGATGAAGCGGCCCTCGAGGATATGGTCGAGCATGGCCACCTGGGCGGCCACTGCCGCGGGATGCGTGTTCGGCAGGTTGATGGTGCCGCTGCCCAAGACGATTTGACGCGTGTCATGGGCCAGCGATGCCAGGAACATCAGGCACGAGGTGACGTTCTCGGCCAGGTCCGTGACATGCTCGCCGACGAATGCTTCGGCGTAGCCCAGCGCATCCGCGTGGAGGATGGCCATGCGATCCTCACGCAGAGTCTCAGTCGGATTGCGCCCCGGCGGGTGGAGCGGCATCATGAAGGTACCGAGTTTCATCTTTGACCTCCGTTGTGGTCGGGTTGGACGTGTCCGAGTTGGGCCGACAGACCCTCGGCGCAACGTGCCAGCGCGGACACGAGGCGTCCGTTCGGATCGACGTCGAGTTGGCCTGCGTGACCGATCGCAGTAAGCGCCAGTGCGATAGTGCCCGTCTGATCGAAGACAGGAACGCTCAGGGCGTCGATCGAGACGCCATACATGTCTGAGAAGTCTCGCGTCGCCACGAGTCGGACGACGCCGGCCCAGCGTGCCGCTTCCACAGCAGCATCGAAAATCGAACACATTTCGGGAGTCGCCAGGAGTTCCCGGCGGATGAGGCCGTCGGTCAACTCCGGAGGCAGATGTGCCGCAAAGCAGATCCCCGTCGCGGACGTACAGACGGGCAGGACAAGCCCCGTTCGCAGGTTGGGACTGACCGGTCGCCGGGCGGGCTCCCATCGCACGATGGTCGGACCCTGGTTGCCCCAAACGCCGAGGCCCACCGTTTCGTCCAGTTCGGCGGCGAGCTGCGCCACGGCGGCCGACGCGAGCCGCACGGCGTGAACGCGGGCAAGGCTCGCGATGCCGAGATCGATCGAGAAGGCGCCCAAGTCGTGCGGCTGAGCGACCAGATAGCGTCCACCGCCAAAAACGAGAGGCGGACGCTCTGTCCGCTCGATGCGTTCGACCTGCCCGAGAAACACCGCATGATCGCCGCCCGGATAGCTCGTGATCTTTCGGCACTCGAGGTATGCGGCGCAGCCCTCGAGCAGGGGAAGCCCGCCCAGGCCTACGCGGACAGGTACGCCCTCGAACTTGCGGTCGGCGGCACGGGCGAAACGGTTGGAGATCTCGACCTGGTCGCACGCCAGGATGTTGATGGCGAAGCGGTCGGCGGCGCGGAACACTGGATGGCTCGGTGCCGTGAGCGCCTGACTCCACAGTACGAGCGGTGGGTCGAGCGAGACGGAGCTGAACGAATTGGCCGTGAGGCCGTAGGGCGTGCCTGCCTCGTCCAGCGCCGTGATGACGGTGACGCCGGTCACGAAAGCCCCGAGCACGTCGCGCAGCGCCCGGCTGTCGAACGGCAGGCCGGCCGCCTCGATGATGTTGATCGTCTTTGTGGTGGCGGTGTTCGACGATGCGACGGGTGCGGTCATCAGATCCTCCTCAGCCGGCGCCGAACGCGAGCTTGGGTAGCCAGGTCGCGACTTCCGGGAATGCGACGATGGAGACGATCACGCCAAGCAGCGCTATCCAGTAGGGGATGGCACCCCGGAAGATGGTTCCGGTCGGGATACGCTCGGAGGCGAGCGATGCGCGCACCGTGAAGACCAGGATCCCGAAAGGCGGCGTCAACAGCCCAGTCTCGATCGCCAGGATGGCGACGATGGCGAAGGCCAGCGGATCGAAGCCCAGCGCCATGGCGATCGGGTAGAAGACCGGTGCAGTCAGCAGGATGATCGAAATGGAATCGATCAAGCAGCCGAGAATGAACCAAACCAGCACCATCAAGGCGAGGATGGCAAGCGGCCCCAGGCCGGTGCCGACCAACGCGCTCTGAACCATGTTGGTGACACCGGTCATGGCGAGCGTCCGCGAATAAAGTTGCGCGGCGAACAACAGCAGCAGGAGCGGCCCCGACGTCCTTGCGACTGAGATCACGACTTCGGCGATTTCCTTGCCGCGCAGGCCGCGCGCCACGGCGAGCAGCAGCGAGGCGACGGCGCCTACCGCGGCGCCCTCGGTCGGCGTAAAGGCGCCGGCCCAGATGCCGACCAGAACGGCCACAACCAAGCAAAGCACGGCCAACGTGCCCGACAAGCCAGAGGGGGTGTCGTCGGTCACGGCCGCCGTCGGCAAGGGCTCCCGGCGGAGCGGCGTGACCTGCTGCGCACCGACGGTCGATACTACGCGGACTTCGCCGACGATGTCGGGACGGCGCCAGGCGGTGCCCAGGATGTAGACGATGTAGTAAGCGATCAGCAGGAGGCCGGGCATGACGCCGGCCAGGAACAGGCCGCCGATCGAGGTCTCCGTCAGCACGCCCCAGACGATCATCAGGACCGAAGGCGGGATCAGCATGCCCAGCACAGCGCTGCCGGCGATGCAGCCCACGGCGAAGCGCGGCTCGTATCCTGCTCGCTTCATTTCTGGATAGGCGATGCGCGAGAAGGTGGCGGCGGCCGCGATGCTGACGCCGCTCACGAAGGCGAAGATGCCGTTGGCCAACACGGTGGCGATGCCGAGCCGTCCAGGCAGGCAGCGGCAGGCGCGGTTGACCAGGGCGAACATGTCGCGCGCCGCGCCGCAGCGTGCCAGGAACTCGCCCATCAGCATGAACAGCGGAATGACGGCCAGCACATAGTCGCGCAGGGCCTCGTAGCCGGTGTTGGCGACGAAAGTTCTGGCCGTGGCGAGGTCCCCGCTCATCAGGACCAGGCCTAGGATGGAGGTGACTCCGAGCGCTATGGCGACGTGGACGCCGGCGAACACGATGACGAGCATCGTGCCCAGGAGGATCAGCAGATCGATCTGATCGAGCATGAGAGCTTCCTTCAGATCTGGGAGATGGGCTGGTCGTCAGCCCCGAGCCGGGGCGGCGGCGGCGGACCTTCGCCGCGCAGCGCCGCGCCGAGGTTGTCGGCGGCCAGCAACAGGTACGAGACGGCGCCGAGCAGGCAGCCGACGATCAGGACCGTCCGCACCGGCCAGACCGGCACATGCAGCGCGCCTTCGCCTTCGTACTCGCCGCTCTCCCAGGCGTGCAGCGTGGGTTCGACACTGCCCCAAACGATGAACAGCAGGAAAGCGGCGCCGACCACGGCCGCCACTCCGGCCATCAGCGCCTGGAGGGCAGGCGATGCCTTCGACGAAAGGAAGTCGACACTGATCATGCCGCCGCTGCGGATGGCGTAGGGCGCCTGCAGGAAGCAGATCACCACCAACGTACTCGACACCAACTCGGGCGTGCCTTGGACGGGGCTGTTGAACAACGAGCGCCCGGTGACGTCGGCGACGATCAGGAAGGCGAGCGCGAAGGCAAGTGCGGCGGCCACGAGCAGGCAGGCATAGGCCGTGCGATCGGCGAAGGTTCGCAGCATGTGGATCTCCTGGTCCGGGGCGGCATCGCGCGGACGATGCCGCAAGAGGGGAGGCGAGACGCGGCGACCTAGTGGCGGGCGCCGAGGTCGTAGCGGACGGGGAAGACGTGGCCGAGCTTCTCCGCCTCTTCCATGGCGATCTGCAGCACCCTGAGCGCCGGCATGCCGCGCTTCTCCAGCTCCTCGGCACGCTTGCGCGGGCCGTCCTTGAGGTGGCGAGCCCAGTCGGCGCGCACGTCGGCGGGCAGTTCGCGGAAGCTGAGCGAGTTGGCCTTGATGGTCTGGCGCAGACGCTCGTCCAGCTCATCGTTCGTCTTGGCGGTCAGGGCCTCGTACTCGCGACCGACCTCGACCAGGATGTCCTGGATTTCCTTGGGCAGGCGCTTGAAGCGATTCACGTTGACGACCAGGCCGTGCCAGGTCGGCGCACCGAACCCGGTCATGGTGAAGTGCTTGGCGACTTCGTACAGCTTGTTGTTCGACCAACCTGGCGCGAACATGATCCAGCCGCTGTATACGCCGGTCTGCAGCGAAGTGTAGGCCTCGACGAGGCTGCTCTGGACCGGCGTGGCGCCAGTGTATTCCAGCCACCACGCATTGGGGCCGGCGGCGGCAATCTTCTTGCCCTTGAGGTCGGCTACACTCGACCATTCGAAGGTGGTGCCGAGCTGGTAGGAGGGGTCGGCAAGCAGCGCCAGGAGCTTCTGCCCGAACCTGCCCTCGAGCTGCTGGCCGAGGAACGGCACCTTGGCGTAGACGGCCCGCGCCTGAGCCAGGCTGTGGGTGGCCGTCGTGACGTTGAATGGCAGCATGGCCTGGAAGTTGTGCAGGGCGAGGTTGGAGGGCTCGAAGCAGAAGCAGTAGCCCGCGATGTCGACAACGCCGGCCTGTACGCCTTCCAGCGAGTCGGCGATCTTGAGCATGCTGCCGCCGTAACCCTCGATGAAATCGACGCGATGCCTGGTGCGTTCGGCTGCGCGCTTCTTGACCTCAGGGACGAAGAACTCCTGCAGCAGCCGAACGTAAGTGCTCGCGGGTCCATGGCTGGCGCTGATGCGGAGCTTGATGTCGTCTGCGCGGGCCGCTGGCGTGATCGCAAAGGCGGCGAGCGCCAGCGCGGCGGAGGCCAGGAGGGTCTTGGCGTGCATTGTGTTTCCTTCCCTGTTATTGATCTATTGATCAATAACTGCACATCGCACTCGGCCCACCCCGTGTCAACGCTTAATTAATCAGATGATCAATTATGTCGGCGCGCGGCGCCGCCGCTTCCCGCCCGGTCGGGTCAGCACCAGTCGCGGCACAAGGACCTTGGCCGACTCCACGAAGGCGTCGATCGTGAATTCGACCAGCCGATCGACGTCGACGCGTGCCGGGACGTTGAATACCCAATTGCGCTGCCCATAGTAGAACACCCGGGCGTTGATGCTCCACACCAGCTCGACTTCTTCCTCCAAAAGGGGAATCTTCGCGGGCGTCGGCAGGCCGAGATAGGCCCGCACTTCAGCGGCGACCGGCTCCAATATCCGCTTGCGCAGCGTCGCGAGATAGCGCGAGTTGATGTCATGGCCGCGGAGGCCGGAGAACAAGAAAATCCGGACCCAATCGCGCGTCAGGGCTGTATGGGAGTAGTCGACATAGAGTTCCTTGAGCCGGTCAGGTAGCGGGCGCGTCCGATCGGCGATCAGTGCCTCCCAGGCCGGCTTCCAGCGCCCGACATACACTTCACGATAGACCCGATCGACGAGCGCTTCCTTGGTCGGGAAGTAGCGAAAGATCAGGGACTGCGTCACTCCCATTTCGCGCGCCAGAGCACGCGTGTCGGCATCGAACCCTACTTCGGCAAAGTAGCGTACGGCATGTTCCGCGATATCGCGCTCACGCTCTTCCGGCGGTAGACGACGTCGCACACGCGGTGATCCAGACGCTCTGTGCCGCCCGGCGTCAGCCTTCGCTGCTTTTCGCGCTTTCCTTGCATCGCCCAAGTCAGTACTCCAGGCACGCCGATGTGCAAAAGCTCAATAGACAGAAGCACGAGCGTAGCCAACTGTCACATTCCGGTGTGCGCCAGAGACGGAGGCTGCGCTCACCAGCCGTTGATGCGGTCGTAGACGTCCACCACCGACCGGCCGCCGTCGAGGTCGCTGTCGACCACGTAGTAGCGCTCGTAGGCCGCGGCGGTGATGCAGGCATGGTTGGGCAGGACGCGGACGCGCGAGCCGACCGGCAGATTGCCGTAGGGCAGGGGATCGTCGGCGCCGACGAAGCCATGCTCCTGCGAACAGGCGACGACCGCCATGGCGCGAGCCGGCGGGTCGGCAATGGTGCCGTAACCGACTTTGGGCTGAAACTCCTGGGCGCTGATGTCCTTGCTGAGCGCGAGCGCGCCGGCGTCGATCAGCGCCTGGTTGCGGTGCGGGTAGTGGCCGATCACCGACGCCAGCACCGAAAGGGCGAGATCGCCGGCGCCGCAGGATCCGATGAACTCCTGGTCGAGGTCGTTGAACACGTAGACGCCGGGCCGCATCTCGGTGATGCCGGTGAAATCGCGCGAGTGCGTGGCGGTCGGGGTCGAGCCGCCCGACACGATCGGGCAGGGGATGCCGGCCGCACGCAACGTCTCGGCTGCACCGACGATCGCTCGGCGTTCCTGTTCAGCCACCGCCGCGATGCCGTCGGGCGTGTTCTGATGGTAGGAGTGGCCGGCGTGGGTCATGACGCCGGCCAGATCGACGCCGGGTGCCGCGTGCAGCGTCCGCGCGATGTCGAGCAGGCCGGGCAGCTCGGGGAACGGCAGCCCGGCCCGGCCGCCGCCGCTGTCGATCTCGATGAAGACGGAGAACGTGTCGCCGTCCGTCGCGGCGCCGGCGATGGCTCGGGCGACTGCCAGATTGTCGGTCACGATCCGCAGGTTGACGCCCTGGCGGCGCAGTTCGGCCACCGCCGCCAGCTTCGACGGTACGATGCCGACGCCGTAGAGGATATCGGTGAAGCCGCCTTTGGCGAAGTAGCGCGCCTCGGCCAGGGTCGACACGGTGATGCGGCCATCGTGACCCTCGACCGCCATGCGGCCGACCTGGATAGACTTCGCGGTCTTGAGGTGGGGGCGCAGCATCACGCCGGCTCCGAGCAGGCGCTCGCTCATGCGCTTGAGGTTGCGGCGCAGGATCGCCCGGTCGAGAATGAGGGCGGGCGTCGGCAGGTCGTCGATGGTCTGGGTGGCCATGAGGTCGTTTCCTTGTTGCCGCCATTGTTTCCGCCAACCCGACGACGGTCAAATCGCACATGCCGATCGAAAACGAACGCAAATTCGTCCTCGACGACGACGGCAGCCTGGAGCCGGCGCTTGCCACCGCCCCCGGCGTGTCGCGCTGCTTGCTACGGCAGGCCTATCTCGACGTGCCCGGCCTGCGCATTCGCTCCGTCGAGGAAGGCGGCAAGAAGCACCATCTGTTCACATACAAGCGGACGGTCGACGGACAGGTCGTCGAAATCGAGACGGCCATCAGCGCAGTGGATTTCGAGCGGCTCTGGACGCAATGCAATGAATTCCTGCAGAAGGTCCGCTACGCTTGGGACGACGGCCGCTTCCACTGGGATGTCGATTTCTTCAAGGGCGAGGAAGGCAGAACCTATTTCGCCATGGCGGAAGTCGAAATGCCGGAGCGACAGACCGAGCCGCCACCGCTGCCGGCGCGACTGGCCGCTCGCCTGCTGGCGGCTGCGCCGGCGGGCGATCCGCGCTTCACGTCAAAAAGACTCTCCGATCGCGAGCACGCCGAACGGCTGCTCGCCGACCTCCGCCAGGGACGCCTCACATGAAGATCGCACGCATCGACAGCCACGCCATCAAGGTGCCCTTCAGCTTCGGCGGCAAGCCAACGGGCTATGGCGGACGCAACTGGACGACTAACGACATCCTGCTGGTCCGCGTCGAGACCGACAACGGCCTGGTCGGCTGGGGCGAGGCGTTCTGCTACGGCTGCCTGGATGCCGTGCGCGCGGCCCTTCACGGCATGATCGTGCCCATCGCTGTCGGCCGCGATGCTCGCGACATTGCAGGCCTGTCGCGCGATCTGCAGCAGATGCTGCATCTGTTCGGCCGGTACGGCATCACCGTCTTTGCTCTGTCCGGGCTCGACATCGCACTGTGGGATATCGCCGGCAAGGCGGCAAACCTGCCGCTGCACCGGCTGCTGGGCGGCGCGGGTCGCGATAGCCTGCCGGCCTATGCAAGTCTGGTGAAGTATCGCGACCCCGAGCGGGTCGCGGCCCGTGTCAGGCAGGCGCTCGATCAGGGCTATCGCCACATCAAGCTGCATGAAACGGAGGAAGCCGAGGTGAAGGCGGCTCGGCTGGCGGCGGGCGAGGGGGTGGCGATCATGGTCGACACCAACTGCCCGTGGACACCCGAGCAGGCTCGCCACATGACGCTTAAGCTTCGGCCGTATGGATTGCATTGGCTGGAGGAGCCGATCTTTCCGCCCGAGGATTTTGCGGCCATCGCGCGGCTGCGCGCCGGTACGGGCGTTGCCATGGCGGCCGGCGAGAACAACTGCACGTCCTTCCAGTTTCGCGAGATGTTCGCCGCCGGCGCGGTTGACTACGCCCAGCCCAGCGTCACCAAGGTGGGCGGCGTCAGCGAATTCCAGAAGGTTGCGGTGCTGGCGGATGCGGCCGGCGTCACGCTCATGCCGCACTCGCCCTACTTCGGCCCGGGCTTCCTGGCGCCTCTCCAGCTCATGGCGGCACGCGCCGAGCCCGGCGGACTCGTCGAGCGCTATCACATGGATCTGGAGGCCAGTCTCTATGGCGACGTGATCACGCCGGTGAAGGGACATTTCACCCTGCCGACCGGGCCGGGCCTCGGGCGCGATCCCGATCCCGACGTCATCAAGACTTACGCGGCCTGATCCGCGGTACCTGGACCAGAGGCCAGGGATCGGGCAGCTCGCCGACCGGGCAGTCGATCAGCAGCGGGCCGCCCCGGGCGATGCCGCTTGAAATCGCGGCACCCAGTTCCTCGGGGGACGTCACGCGCATGGCATCGAGGCCGAAGCTCTCGGCCAGCTTGACGAAGTCGGGATTGCGCAGATCGCTGGCGATGGTCCGGTTGTTGTACGACTGCTGCTGGATGCGCCGGACGTTGCCGTAGGCGCCATCGCTGAAGACGACCGCGACGACGCCAATCCCATGCTGCGCCGCCGTGGCCATTTCCATCGCGGTGAACAAGAAGCCGCCATCACCGCTGATCGAGACGACCGCGGCGTCAGGTCGGGCGCTCTTGGCGCCGAGCGATGTGGCGTATCCCCAGCCCAGAGTGCCCTGATAGCCGGGGGAGAGGAACGTGCGTGGCTTGTAGGTCGGATAGGCGAGGCGTGCGGCGTAGCCCATCTGGGTCAGCTCGTCGACCAGGATGCCGTCCTCGGGCAGTGCCTTGCGGATGGCGTCGAGGTAGGCGATCTGCGGCGCCAGCGTCTCGCGGATTTGCTTGCTGGCCGCCGCCCTGATCTCGGCAACCGCCTCCGCCCGGCCATTGCGTTTGACGACATGCCCGGCCAGCTTGTCGGCCAGCGCAGCGAGCGTTGCAGCAGCATCGCCGACGATGCCGATGTCCGGTCGCCTTTGCCGGTCCAGCTCCTCGGAATCGATGTCGATGCGAATGATCTTCAAGGCATCGTCCAGGCCCCAGTTCTGCTGTTGCGGCTGCAGTCTGGTGCCAACCGCCAGGACGACATCGGCCTCACCCCAGAAGCGATAGCCGGCCGGCATGGTCACGGACAATCTGTGCCGCGCATCGAGAACACCCTGGCCCATGCGACCGGTCATCACCGGTGCCTCGACCATCTCGGCGATCCGGCGCACGGCCTCGCCGGCGTGCTGGGCCCCGCCGCCGACCACGATCAACGGCCGCGCCGCTGCCCCCAACAGCTTGGCCGCGCGTTCCACAGCTTCCTCGTCGACAGGGCAGGGATCGGGACGGGCAGGGGCAGCGATGAGGTCAACAGGGGCGCGACGCGCCCAGGTATCCATGGCGCACTCGAGCCCGACCGGCCGGCGGCGGCCCGAGAGCAGACGGCGGAAGGCCTCGTTGACCAGACCCGGCGCACTCGCCGGCGAGTCGAGGCGGTCCGCCCATTTGGTAAGGCCACGCATGATGGACAACTGGTCGGGCAACTCGTGCAGAAGGCCGACATTGCGGCCGATCATCGCTTGCTGGATCTGACCCGTAAGAGCCAGCACCGGCGCGTTCACCGCATAGGCCGTGGACAGGGCGGCTGTCGTGTTCAGAAAGCCCGGCCCAGGGACCACCGCATAGGCGGAGGGTTTGCCGGTTGCCATGGCGTGGCCCAGCGCCATGTAGGCACAGGCCTGTTCGTGCCGCGCATGGATCGGCCGAATCGCATTGGTGCGGTCGTAGAGCGCGTCGAAGAACGCATCGTTCTGGACGCCGGGCAGGCAGTAGATCGTGTCGATGCCGTTCACTTCCAGCATCGACACGACGGCTTGCGCGGTGGTGAGGACGGGCACTGCTTTTACTCGACCCGCGCCCCCGACTTGCGAATGACCGGTGCCAGCCGCGCTTCCTCGGCGTCGCGGTAGGCCAGCGTGTCAGCCGGCGACTGCCACCACGCCAGAGCACCCTGCTCGAGGAACTTGGCCTTGATGTCCTCGCTTTCGAGGGCCTGCTTGGACAGTTCGGACAGACGGCTGACGATCGCGGGTGGCAGCTTTGCCGGTCCGGTGAGTGTGGTCCAGGATTGGATGTCGAATCCGACAAGGGTTTCGGAGATCGTCGGCACGTCCGGGGCGGCCGGCGACCGCTTGGTCGTGGTGACGGCGATCGGCCGTACCTTGCCGGGCCGCACCTGGGCGAGGGCACCGGGGATGTTGTCGAAGATCATGTGCACCTGGCCCGCCAGCAGGTCCTGCATCGCAGGGGCGCCGCCACGATAAGGCACGTGCAGCATGTCGACGCCAGCCAGCAACTTGAACAGCTCGCCAGACAGGTGAAGCGTCGTGCCCGAACCGGCCGAGGCATAGGAGTACTTGCCGGGGTTCTTCTTCAGCAGATCGATCAGTTCCGGCACCGTCTTGGCCGGCACGTCGAGATTGACCACGAGCATGTTGGGCAACGACCACATGGTGGTGATGAAGGTGAAATCGTTGCGCGCGTCGAACGGCAGCTTGGCATAGAGCGTCGGCGAAATGGCGTGGGTGGCGATACCGCCCAGGCCAAGCGTGTAACCGTCCGGGTCGGATTTCGCCAGGACGTCCATCCCGACGTTGCCACCCGAGCCGCCGCGATTCTCGACGATGAATTGCTGGCCGGAGAGTTCGGTCAGCTTCTGGCAGAGAATGCGCGACAGCGTGTCGGTCGCGCCGCCAGGCGGGAAGGGGTTGATATAACGGACAGGCTTGTTGGGGTAGGCGCCCTGGGCGCGAACGACGGCAGGAGCGGCGAGGGCGGCTGCCAGTCCGCCGACCAGGGTCCGGCGCCCGAAGGGGCGTTTGAGAACGTTCATTTGCTTTCCTCCCTTTTTCACACACAGCGAACTTGCCAAAGAGCCGGGCCGTCGTCGACTGTCCGGACGGCAATGGCCTTGTGGCACGATTGTGGCGAAGCACTGACGTGCTGGTGCTTCGGATGCTTGAAAAGTCAAAAAATGCTGTCACTTATGGCGTCGAACCGCAGGTTGGCCGTTGAGCGGCCCCCGGGACGCTCGAGGTTCTTTCTATGTTCGGTAACGCGCGTCGCATTGCTCTCGGTTTGGCCGCTTGTGTCCTGTCTGCAGGCGTGGCGGTGCCGTCGAGCGACGCGTTCGGGCAGGCGCAGCCCAAGGTCGAGCCCAAGACGCAACCGGTCGACACCCGGCAAGCCGACATATGTGGTGGTCTGACCGGTGCGTCGGCCTCCGAGAAGGTGGTCGCCTGCACCGAGGCGATCAAGACAGGCAACCTTGCAGGCGGTGAACTGGCGCTTGCCTACCTCAATCGCGGCCTGGCTGAAACCGGCTCCGGCAGCGATGCCAGGTCGAAAGCCGACTTCCGCCAAGCAGTCAGGATCATGACCGACCTGATCATGGCCTCGCCGACCAATCCCTGGCTCTACATCCAGCGGGGCTCGATCTACCAGAATATCGGCGAGGCTGACCGGGCAATCATCGACTACAGCGATGCCATCCGGATGGCGCCGCGCGAGACCTACCCGCTGATCAACCGCGGAATCGTGCTCTATACGCGCAAGGACAACAATGAGGGCGCGATCGCCGACCTGACCGCTGCTCTGAAAATCAATTCCAAAGAGGTCAGCGCCTACATCAACCGCGGCATCGTCTACCGCAAGAAGGGTGACCTGAAGCGCGCTGTTGCCGACTTCGACGACGCCATCAGGCACCTGCCGCCGAAGATCGAGCCGGTGCAATCCAAGATCCCGGTCGATGCAGTGGCAAGTCAGCTCAGGAAGGACGGCCGAGAAGCCAACCGGATCGCCTTGCTCGCAGCCTTCGCCCATATCCAGCGTGCCATGGCATTTTACGACCTCAGCGCATACGACAAGGCAATCACCGACTTCAGCGAGGCGATCCGCCTCAACCCCCACGACGCCGCCCCCTGGGTCGGGCGCGGCTGGTGCTATCTGCGCCAGGACGATACCAAGCGCGCGATCGCCGACTTCAGCGAGTCCGCGCGCCTGTCGCCGGGCCAGGCCTTCGCCCTCATGCAGCGCGGCATCGCCTATCATCGCGCCGGCGATGCCGACAAAGCCCTGGCCGACTATACGGCCGCCCACGAACTCACGCCCAAGGACCCCGTGCCGCTCGTCAATCGCGGTATCGTGCTTTACACGAAGAAGGGCAAATTCGACGATGCCATTGCCGATTTCGACGAGGCCCTGAGGCTCAATCCGAAGGAGGTCAACGCGCTCATCAACCGAGGCGTGACCTACCGGCAGAAAAACAATCCTGACCGCGCCATCGAGGATTTCAATCTGGCGCTCAAGTACGGGATGAGCACGGCTCAAATCCTGAAGGCTCTCAAGACAGCCGATGGGCCGGAGAAGGCCAGGATCGCCGAGGCCGCCGACCAGGTCTCCAACGCCCACTATCAGCGCGGCATGGCCCTGATCGACAAGCAGGAGTTCGACGCCGCGCTGGCCGATTTCGATACGGCGAACCAGCTTACCCCGGACGATCCGCGGCCACTGCTCGGCCGCGGCGCGGCCTACCTCAAGCTCGACGACACGCCGAAGGCTATGATCGACCTCAACGAGGCGATCAGGCGGGCGCCGGGAATGGCGTTCGCCTATTTCGAGCGCGGTACCGCTTTCCACCGCGTCGAGGACTATGTTCGCGCCATCGCCGACTATTCGGAGGCGATCCGGCTCGATCCCAAGGAGCCGCTGTCCTTCATCAACCGGGGTATGGCCAAGATCTACACGCAGCAGCTCGATGCTGCGATCGAGGACTTCGATGCCGCGTTAAGTCTTGCTCCCGAGAATGTAGCTGCCCTGATTCAGCGTGGCTTCGCCTATGGTCTGAAAGGCGAATTCCCCAAGTCACTCGAGGACATCAACCATGCCTTGAGGTTGACGCCGGGCAATCCGGAAGGGCTTTTCTACCGGGCCCAGGTTGCCGCCTTGCGCGGCGATGCGGCCCGCGCCCTCGAGGATCTGACCGAAGCGCAGGTTCACGATCCCAGGAATGCCCGGCTTTATTCGACGCGGGCCAACATCTACAACGGTCTCGGGGACTACGACAGTGCCCTCGAGGATTACGATCGTGCGATCAAGCTTCGCCCCAAAGATCCCAACCTCTTTCTCAATCGCGGCATTGCCAGCTTCAGCAAGGGCGACTACCGGCAAGCGATCAAGGACTACAGCGACGCGCTCGCACTCGATCCCAAGATGGTGCCGGCCCTCAACAACCGGTGCATGGCGCAGGCGGTCGTTGGCAGCGACCTGCCGCGTGCCGTCGCCGACTGCAACGCCGCCCGTGAGCTTTCCCCCAACGATCCGTTTACACACCTCAATCGTGGGCTGATTGCCCTCAAGCAGGGGCAGTACGCCAACGCGATCGCCGAATACAATGCCGTACTGGCCACGGACCCACGGGTGCCGCGCGCGTACTACGGGCGCGGCATCGCGAAGCTCAAGGCCGGCGACAAAGCGGGCGGAGAAGCGGACGTCAGGACCGGCGTGGAGTTACTGCCCAACGTCGGCGATGAATTCAGCCGCTATGGCGTGAAGCCCTGAGAACCGGACGGCCTGCTCAACCAATGAGTGATTGTCTTCACAAATGTACTTGCAGTTAAAGTGCTGGTTAGTTATGGAACCCTGCGGGACGCGACCGAGCCGGCGATCCCGAGCAGGGAGCGAACATGCGCAGGACGACACTTGCCCCGGTATTCGCGTTTGCATTGATCTGTATTTCTGGACCGCCGCTCATGGCAGGGCCTGTCGTTGAGGCGGCAAAGGCACGCGGCAGCCTGAACTGCGGCGTCGGCGGTGACACGGCCGGCTTTTCGCGCTCCACCGCCGACGGAAACTGGACGGGCTTCGCCGTCGACCTCTGCCGGGCCATTGCCGTTGCGGCGCTCGACAGCCCGACGAAGGTCAAGTTCGTTGCTCTTCCGGCTGACAGGCGGTTTGCCGCCCTGCAGGCAGGAGAGGTCGACGTGCTGCTTTCCGGCACGACCCTGACGATGGCGCGCGATACCCAGCTCGGCCTCGACTTCCCGGTCGTCTATCTCTACGACGGCCAAGGCTTTATGGTGCCGCGCAAGCTTGGCAAGCGCAGCGTCAAGGAACTGGCCGGCGCTTCGGTCTGCGTGACCAAGGGCACCACCAGCGAGCGCCAGCTCAACGACTACTCGAACCTCAACAAGATGGCCTTCAAGCCGGTAGTCTTCGAGAAGGTCGAGGACTTGCGCGCCGCTTTCTTCGGCGGTCGCTGCGACGCCCTCACGGCGGACGCCACCAACCTCTACGCCACACGGGCGGCCTACGCGGCAAATCCCGGCGACTACATCATCCTGCCGCAGACCATTTCCAAGGAGCCGCTTGCCACCGTGGTCCGCGGCAACGATCCGCAATTCGGCAAGATCGTCCGCTGGGTGATCTACGGAATGCTGCAGGCGGAGGAAGACGGCATCACCTCGAAAAACGTCGACCAGGCGCTGGCGAGCGACAATCCGGACGCCAGGCGCCTCATGGGCGCCACGTCCGGCCTGGGCAAGGGAATGGGGATCGACGACCGTTGGCTCTACAACATCGTCAAGCAGGTCGGGAACTATGGTGAGGTCTACGATCGCAACCTCGGGGCCGGCTCTCAGCTCAAAATCCCGCGCGGCCCCAACGCGCTGTGGTCCCAGGGCGGCATGCAGTATTCGCCACCGGTGCGCTGAGCGCGCTGCCACACCTCGGAAGAGCCGAACGCCGGTCGGCCTTGCGCGGGTTTCGCTCGCACGACCTGCCGCGCCACGGACAGGACCGGCGGGCAAGGCGCACCAGGCTCGACGACGATGAAGCACCCTGTCTAGGCTCAGGCACCATGAGCGACATACTTTCGGCAGGACGCGTGTTGTACGCAGCACTCGCGGATGGTGACGCTGATGCCCTTGGCCGGCTGCTGTCCCCGGCGTTTCAGGGACGGCTGACCGAGGGGCTGCCGCACGGCTTGGGGCGCCAGTACGACGGCCTCGAGATGATGATGAATGCCTGGGCCGCCGCCGACCGGCGGTTCGAGATGTTGCGGCCCGAGCCCGATGAGCTGTTCGACGGCGGTTGCGTCCTGATCGCGCGCGGACACTATGTCGGCAAGGCCAATGCCACCGGCAGGCCGCTGCGCGCGGCGTTCGCCCACTTCTGGCCTTTTGACGGAAGGCAATTCACGGCTGTCCGGCAGATCACGGATAGCGGAGCCTGGCGCGACGCGCTGGAACCGTGAGGTCGGCCGCGATCCGGCGGGCTTGGTCGCGTCGTGCCGCGGTGATTGGCGGATGGGGTGGGATTCGAACCCACGGTGGGCGTGAACCCACGCCGGTTTTCAAGACCGGTGCCTTAAACCGCTCGGCCACCCATCCCGCAACGCTAGTTACTCCGCCGGGCTTGCGGCGTACATATGCCGCTCTTGCGGCGGTTTGCCCGGCGCAACTTCAACGGATAATGCCTTACTTCTGGACGGGCCGATAACCGCAACCACCTGTCACCGGATGCCGCCCATGCTCAGCCGTCGACTCCTGTGCGCAATGATGGCCGTCGGCCCGACTCCGGCGCTGGCCCAGACGGGCGACGCCAAGTTCGCCGCCTGGCTGCGCGGCGTCCGCGCCGAAGCGATGCGCGCCGGCGTGGATGAAGGAACACTCGACGCCGCCCTCGGCGGGATCGAGGAAATCCCCCGCGTGCTCGAGCTGGCGCGCAACCAGCCGGAATTCAAGATGACGTTTGCGCGCTATCTCGAGATCGTGGTCTCGACCGAGCGCGTGAGCCGCGGGCGGACGCTGCTTGCCGAGAACCGCAGCGCGATCGACCGCTTCGCGGCGCCCGTGGGCATCCCGGCCTCGATCGTCGTGGCGCTGTGGGGCATCGAGAGCAACTATGGCACCCGGCTCGGCGACTTCGACGTCGTGCCGGCGCTGGCGACACTCGCCTACAACGGCTTCCGGGCACAGTTCTTCCGCGGCCAGCTGATCGCCGCGCTGAAGATCCTGTCGCAGGGCCACATCGGGCTGCAGGCGATGAAAGGCTCGTGGGCGGGTGCCATGGGCCAGTGCCAGTTCATCCCGACCAGCTTTCTCGCCTATGCGGCCGACGGCGACGGCGACGGACGGCGGGACATCTGGACCAACCGCGCCGACGTCTTTGCCTCCATCGTCAACTATCTCCACCGTGTCGGCTGGCGGCCGGGGCTGGGCTGGGGCGAGGAGGTCGCGGCGGGAACGGTGGCGGGGCAGGGCGTTCGGATCGTGCGCCCCGCCGGCGCGGACGGCCCGGCCTTCCGGACGACCGAGAACTTCCGCGCCATCCTGCGCTGGAATCAGTCGGACTTCTTCGCCCTGGCGGTCGGGCTGCTGTCCGACAAGATCGCGGCGTGACAGATTCGACAGGGAGTGGCTCCACCCGACCCCCAACCTGATGTATGATGGCAGGATCATGCCGCTAGCCTTGGTCCCTTGGGGCGAATTCTCCGCGACGATCCTCCGCCTTGTCGGGATGACGGTCGTTGCTGCCAGCCTCGCGGCCTGCGGCTCGGGACCGTCGGGCAAGGCGCCGACGACGGCTCAGCGCGGAACGTACAAGGTCGGCGCGCCCTACAAGATCGACGGTGTCACCTACACACCGAAGGAAGACTTCCAGCACGCGGAGACCGGAGTGGCTTCATGGTACGGGCCGGGCTTCCACGGCAAGGCGACGGCCAACGGCGAGCGCTACGACCAGAACGACCGCACGGCGGCGCACCGGACGCTGCAGATGCCGTCCATCGTCCGGGTCACCAATCTGTCGAACGGCTTGTCCACCGTGGTGCGGATCAACGATCGCGGTCCGTTCGCCAGCAACCGGGTGATCGATCTGTCGCGGACCGCCGCGCAGGAGCTCGACGTCATCCGCAACGGCACGGCACGGGTCAGGATCGAGCAGCTCCAGGCCGAAAGCCTCGCCGTGAAGGAAGTGGCGATCAACGGCGGCGGGCCGGCCGAGCAGCTCGAGGCGGTCGCCCAGGTGGCGTCCGGCAAGCGACCGACGTCCGCGCCGCCGCAGCAGGTCATGGCGATGGCGCAGCCAGCCACGGCGCCCCCCGCGCAGGTGCAGGCGGGATGGCCCGCCAATCCGCGCAGCCCTGCGGTGGCCGGTGCACCGGCCGGCAACGGCGGCCCGACCGTGGCCAGCCTGGCGGCCGCACCGCCATCGCCCGGCGGCTTCTTTGTCCAGACCGGATCCTTCTCGACCGCCGAGAACGCCGAACGCCAGCGCAACGCGATACGCAGTTACGGGTCCTCGGAGATCTCCCAGGCGTCGGCCGGCGGGCGCGAGATCTTTCGCGTGCGGCTCGGACCCTATTCGACCTCGGATGCCGCCGGCATTGTCGCCGATCGGCTGAAACGATCAGGTTATGGTGATGCCCGTGTTGTGGCGGATTGACCGAATGCGCCCGTTGGCGACGCTGCTCGCGGCGGCGATTGTCTCGGCCGGCCCCTTCCAGGCCGTGGCACAGCAGCAGGAACCGCCGCGCCGACAGCAGCAGACCCAGCCGCCGAAGCCGGCCGCCAAGCCCCGGCCGCCGGCCGCGGCTCCGGCCAAGCCGGCGACGCCTCCGGCGGCGAAGGCCGAGGCCTTGCCACCCTCGCAGGTCGGCATCGGCACGTTCGCCCGCCAGGCCTTCATGGTCGACCCGCAGACTTCGACGGTCATGCTGTTCAAGGACGCCGAGCAGCCGATGGCGCCGTCGTCGATGTCGAAGATGATGACGATCTACATCATCTTCGAGGAGCTGGCCGCCGGCCGCCTCAAGCTGGATTCGCGTTTCCGCGTCAGCGAGCGCGCCCGCGCCATGGGCGGATCGCGCATGTTCCTCGAACTCGGCAGCGAGGTCACGGTCGAGGACCTGATCAGGGGCATCATCATCCTGTCGGGCAACGATGCCTGCGTCGTCGTCGCCGAGGGACTGTCGGGCAGCGAGGAGAGCTTTGCCGAGCGTATGACCAAGCGCGCGCGCGAACTCGGCATGAGCAAGTCGGTGTTCAAGAACTCGTCGGGATGGCCGGCCGACGGCCAGTACACGACCGCCCGCGATCTCGCCGTCCTGTCGTGGCGCACCATCGAGGATTTCCCGAAACTCTACCGCTACTACGCCGAGACGAGCTGGACCTACAACAACATCCGGCAGGAGAATCGCAACCGGCTTCTGAAGACCACGCCCGGCACCGACGGCCTGAAGACCGGCCACACCGAGGAGGGCGGATACGGCCAGGCCACGTCGGCAATACGCGACGGCCGGCGGCTTGTCCTGGTGGTGAACGGCCTGGCCTCCATGGCCGAACGGGCCCAGGAGACGTCGCGGCTGATGGAGTGGGGCTATCGCGAGTTCACCAACACGACGATCTTCCGTGCCGGCGATACCGTCGTGGATGCACCGGTTTGGCTGGGCGCGCAGGACAAGGTACCGCTGGTCGTCACGCGCGCCGTCCAGATTACCGCACCGACCGGCCAGACGGTGTCGCCGCGCGTCGTTGCCCGCTTCGATGGACCGCTGGCGGCGCCCATCGCCAAGGGCAGCAAGGTCGGCACCGCCGTCGTCACGCTTCCCGACGGCAGGACGATCGAATACCCGCTGGAGACCGGCGCCGAGGTTGCGCGCATGGGGGTGCTCGGGCGCGTGACGACACTGATCAGGCACTACATGTTCGGTTGGCTGTCGTGACCGGTGCCGGGCCGGATCGGACCTCCTCACAAGGGCGATTCATCACTCTGGAAGGCGGCGAGGGAGCGGGGAAGTCTACTCAGATCGGTCGACTGAGGGACTGGCTCGAGCGTCGCGGCCATACCGTCGTGGCCACCCGCGAACCGGGCGGCGCACCGGGTGCCGAGATGATCCGCAAGCTGCTCGTCGAGGGACCGGCCGAGCGCTGGGACGGAACGACCGAGGCACTGCTGCATTTCGCCGCCCGGCGCGATCATCTGCGCGTGACCGTCTGGCCGGCCCTGGAGCGCGGCGACTGGGTCCTCTGCGATCGTTTCGCCGATTCGACCGTGGCCTATCAGGGCTACGGCCATGGCCTCGATTTGAAGGTTCTGGATCGGCTGTATGCGATTGCCGTTGGCTCGTTCCGTCCCGATCTCACGCTGATTCTCGATCTTCCGGTGGATCGCGGTCTGGCCCGCGCCGCGACCCGGCGCGGCACGGAAACACGGTATGAAGGGTTGCCGAGCGATTTTCACGAGCGCGTCCGCACCGGATTCGTGGAGCTCGCAGCGGCGGCGCCCGGCCGCTGCGTCGTGATCGACGCCAGCCGCGACGTCGAGACCGTCGCGGCAGAGGTCGCCGACACCGTCGGCCAGCGGCTGGGAGCCTGAGGCCATGGCCAGGGGCAAGGCGAGCGCCGATCCGGCCGAAGCCGAAAAGCTGGAGTGGCCTTACGCCTGGCCGCCGCCGTGGCGCAGCGATCGCCTGCTAGGTCACGAGATTGCCGAGAAAACATTGATGGCCGCCCGTCAGAGCGGCCGCCTGCACCATGCCTGGCTGCTGACCGGACCGCGCGGCATCGGCAAGGCGACGCTTGCCTGGCGGTTTGCGCGCTTTCTACTGTGCGGCGGGCAGCAGGGGGGGCTTTTCGGCGACGCGCCGGAGACCCTGGACGTCGCCCCCGATGCACCGGGAAGGGCTCTGGTCGACGCCCGCTCCCATCCCGACCTGTTTCACCTGCGGCGGTCGCTCAACCCCGACACCGGCCGCATGCGCGCCGAGATTGCCGTCGACGACGTGCGCGACCTCGGCGCCTTCATGCACATGACTCCGGCGATGGGGCAGTGGCGCGTGGCCATCGTCGATTCGGCCGACGAGATGAATCGCAACAGTGCCAACGCAGTCCTGAAGGTTCTCGAGGAGCCGCCGCCGAATGCCGTGCTGCTGATCGTGGCGCACGCGCCGGGCCGCCTGCTGCCGACCATCCGCTCGCGCTGCCGCCGGCTGGCGCTGCAGCCTCTGTCCGACGAGACGGTGATCCGGCTGCTCGGCGATCATGCCGCCCAGACCACGCCCGAGGAGCGGATCGCCCTGGCGCGACTCGCGGAAGGCAGCATCGGCCGCGCCCTCGAGCTGGCGGGGGCCGGCAGCCTGGAACTCTACCGCGAAATGGTCGACGTCCTGGCGACGTTGCCCGACATCGACATGGTAAGACTGCATGGATTCGCCGAGCGCTTCGCCAAGCGCGGCGAGGAAGCCAACGCCGACTGGCGGTCGCTCAACTACCTGTTCGACGGATGGCTGAAAGGCCTCGCGCGCCGGGCCGCCGTCGGCGCGGACGAGGCGCCGGTCGTGCCGCAGGAGAGCGGCTTGCACGCTCGCCTGCTCGCCGCCGCCAGCCTTGATCGCTGGTTGGAGGCGTGGGAAAAGGTCGCCCACCTGTTGTCCCGTGCCGATGCGGTCAATCTCGACCGCAAGCAAACGGTGCTCGGCAGCTTCCTGGCTCTCCAGACGGCGATGCGTTGAAGCGGCGAACCCGGCGTCCTGACGGGAGGTCAGGGAAGGGGCGACACTCCGGAGTTCAGTCATCATGTCGGGCCGCACCACTTTCTACGTCACCACGCCGATCTACTACGTGAACGACGTGCCCCACATCGGGCACGCCTACGCGACGCTGGCGTGTGACGTGATGGCTCGCTTCAAGCGACTCGACGGCTACGACGTCCACTTCCTCACCGGAACGGACGAACACGGCCAGAAGGTCGAGAAGGCGGCGGCCGCCGCCGGCCTGTCGCCGCAGGCTTTCACCGATAAAGTGAGCCAGTCGTTCCGAGACCTCATCGGTGTCATGGACTACAGCCCCGACGGCTTCATCCGCACGACGGAGAAGCGTCACCATGCCGCCTGCCAGGCGTTGTGGGAGAAGCTCGTGGCAGCCGGTGACATCTATCTCGGCAAGTATGCCGGCTGGTACTCGGTGCGCGACGAGGCCTTCTATGCCGACAGTGAGACCGAGGTCGGCACCGACGGCAAGCGCCGCGCGGGACCGGTCGGCAACGAAGTGGAATGGGTCGAGGAGCCGTCGTACTTCTTCAGGCTCTCGGCCTGGGGCGACCGGCTGCTCGACTTCTACGATCGGAATCCACGGTTCATTGCGCCCGAAAGCCGGCGCAACGAGGTCATCAGCTTCGTCAAGGGCGGCCTGCAGGACCTTTCGGTGTCGCGCACCAGCTTCTCCTGGGGCGTGCCGGTGCCGGGCGATCCCAAGCATATCATGTACGTTTGGCTGGACGCGCTCACCAACTACATCACGGAGTGCGGCTACCCTGACGAAAGCAATCCGCTGTGGCGGTTCTGGCCGGCCGATCTGCACATTGTCGGCAAGGACATCATCCGCTTCCATTGCGTGTTCTGGCCGGCCTTCCTGATGGCCGCGGGCGTGGCGCCGCCCCGACGGGTCTTCGCTTCGGGCTGGTGGACGACAGAAGGCCAGAAGATCTCGAAATCGCTGGGCAACGCCATCGACCCGGTCGCCGTTACGGCGGAGTTCGGGCTCGACCCGGTGCGCTATTTCCTGCTGCGCGAAGT
>JAIETA010000189.1 GCA_019745575.1 Reyranella sp.
GTCGCCATATCCTGCGGATCGCGGCCCTTGTCGGCGTCGAGCATCTCGATCAGGCCGACGTTGCGCGCCGCGCGGGCGCGGATGAACTGCTCCAGCCGCGGTCTGGTGCGCGGCACGATGATCGCCTTCTTGTCGAACGACAGGATCTCGCAGAACGTGTTGTAGCCACCCATGGCGACCACGCCCGCCGCGCGCTGCATCAGGGCGCCGAGGTTGTTGGTGAAGGTGAGCGTGCGGATGTTGCGGAACTTGGCGGCGCGATCCCTGAAGGCCTCGCGCGCCGTCGCCGACATGAACGGGCCGAAAACGATCACCGCGCCATAGGGAATGTGCGGATCGGACTCGTAGGCGGCGAGTACCCAGTCGACGAGATCCTCGCCGTCGCCGCCGCCGCCCGCAGTGACCAGGATGAACGGGCCGTCGATTTCCTCGACCTCGTGCGGGATGTCGGCGTGCAACGGCAGGTCGCGGCGCAGATAGCCGGTATAGACCGACTTGTGCCGCACCGACGCCGGCAGATCGATGCCGGTCATCGGCTTGTTGATCTGCGGCAGACCATAGATCCAGATCTCGTCGTAGAGGTCGCGCAGCGCCGGCACGACGTTCTTGCGCTCCCACTCCTGGGCGAGTGCCGCCGGATCGTCCATGACGTCGCGCAGGCCGAGCACCAGCGGCGTGCCGCGGTCCTTGAGCAGCCTGAGGGCCGGGCCGACCTCGCCGCGCAGCCCGAGCGGCTCCTTGTCGACAATGAACAGGTCGGGTCTGTAGATATCGGCGGTATCGCGGATGATGCGGGTCCGCATCTCGAGTGTGTGCTCGACCCCGACCCTGAGGTTGGCGGAGTCGTACTCGCCGTTGATCTGCTTGACCACACCCGGCACACGCACGAAGTCGATGCCCGAGCGGAACTCGTAGGAGCCGATCATCGGCGAGCCGGACAGGATCAGCACCGACACCGACTGGTCGGCCTCGACGATGGCATTGGCGATGGTGCGGCATCGGCTCACATGCCCGAGACCGAAGGAGTCGTGGCTGTAGAGCAGCACACGCTTGGACCGGCTGCTGGTGGGCATGCAACGCGTCTCCCCCTGGCCGAAGCGCCTCCTGCCTCCGCCGGTGAATGTCGCCGGGACTATGCCACAGCCGGGCGGCGGCGTGAAATCGGCCGCTTCAGCCGGAAAAAATTGAATGTAATCAATGGTCTGATCGAATATACAGGCCCAGGGCCGGCCTCGCGCGGAAGTCGATGCAACGCAATCTGTTTACCTACACCTGGCGACACAGCAGGCCCGAGCAGCTGGTGATCCTGGCGCTCGTGATCCTGGCGCAGGTCTTTTACTTCCTGTCGTTGACGGTGCCGAAGTCGGTCATCAACAACGGCATCCAGGGCAACGCCTTCAAGGACAGCAAGACCATCCCGTTCCTGGTCTGGGAGCTCGACCTGTCGGCGGTCCTGCCGGGCACGGTGATCCGCTTCTTCGACGGCTTCCAGGTCGATCAGCTCCAGTACCTCGTCGTCATGAGCTTCGTCTTCCTGGGCGCCGTGGTGATAAACGGTCAGTTCAAGAAGACGATCAACACCCAGAAGGGACGCATGGGCGAGCGCATGCTGCGTCGCCTGCGCTACGAGCTCTACGACCGCATCCTGCGTTTTCCACCGGCCCATTTCCGCAAGGTCAAGCAGGCCGAGCTGGCCACCATGGTCAAGGATGAAGTCGAGCCGCTCGGCGGCTTCATCGGCGATGCCTTCGTGGCGCCGATGTTCCTGGGCGGCCAGGCGCTGACGGCGATCATCTTCATCATGCTGCAGAACTGGCTGCTCGGCATCGTCGTGATCGTCCTGCTGGGCGTTCAGATGGCGATCATCCCGCGGCTGCGCAAGCCGGTACTGGTGCTCGGCCGTCAGCGCCAGCTCTCGGCCAGGCTGCTTGCCGGCCGCATTGCCGAGACCGCCGACGGCATCCACGAGATCCACATCCATGGCGCCGCCAACTACGAACGGGCCGACATCTCGGAGCGGCTGGGCGCCATCTTCAAGATCCGTTTCGATCTTTATCAGAAGAAGTTCGTCGCCAAGTTCTGGAACAATTTCCTGTCACAGGCGACGCCCTTCGCGATCTACCTGATCGGCGGCTACTTCGCGATCACCGGCCAGATGGATGTCGGCGCCGTGGTCGGTGTGCTGCTTGCCTACAAGGACCTGCCGTCACCGATCAAGGAGCTGATCGACTGGGACCAGCAGCGCCAGGACGTGCAGATCAAGTACGAACAGGTGATCGACCAGTTCCAGCCCGAAGGCATGATGCCGCCGGAACTGCAGGCCATTCCCGACGGGCCGCCGCCACCGCTGGGCAAGGAACTTGCCCTGACCGGCGTGGCGTTTTCCGAGGACGGGCGGGTGAAGCTGCTCGATGGCGTAACGCTTTCGCTGCCGACCTCGGCCACGGTCGCGGTGATCGGCGGCGCGGGCTCCGGCAAGGATGTGCTGGGCCAGGTGCTGGCCCGGCTGGTGCTGCCGACCGGCGGTGCGGTCCGCCTGGACGGCAAGGATTTCTTCCAGGTGCCCGAGCATGTGCTGGGCGCCCGTACCGCCTACATCGGCCAGGACACCTACCTGTTTCCGCTCTCGGTCCGCGACAATCTGCTGTTCGGCCTGAAGTTCCGGCCCGTGACGCCCGCCGCCTACGACGACGCCACCCGCGCGATCCGCGAGACGTTCTGGAAGGAGTCGACGCGCGCCGGCAATCCGCCGTTCGATCCCAATGCCGACTGGATCGACTATGAGCTGGCCGGCGCCACCGGCCCGGCCGACCTGCTGCCGCGCATGGTCGACGCCCTGCGCCAGGTCGAAATCGACGAGGACATCTATTCGCTGGGCCTGCGCGGCACCATCGATGCCGCGCTCCGGCCCGACCTGGCCGCCGCCATCCTGAAGGCGCGTCATACCCTGCACGGCCGGCTGCAGAACGCGGCCTATGCCGGGCTGGTCGAACCGTTCAACGGCGACCTCTACAACAAGAACCTGTCGGTGGCGGAGAACCTGCTGTTCGGCACGCCGCTCGGCAAGCAGTTCGACGGCGACAACATTGCCGGCGACCCCTACGTCCAGTCGGTGCTTCAGGCGACCGGGCTCGATCTCGATCTGCAGCGCATGGGGCTGAGCATCGCCGAAACCATGGTCGAGCTGTTCTCCGGCCTGTCGCCCGACAATCCGCTGTTCGAGCAATACAGCTTCATCTCGGCCGACGACCTGCCCAACGTCCGCCTGCTGCTGCAGAGGCTGGGGGGCAAGGGCATCGAGGCCGTGCCCGAGGGCGACCGGCAACGCCTGATGACGCTGCCCTTCCGCTACATCGAGGCCCGCCATCGCCTCGGCCTGATCGACGCGGCCATGGAGGAGCGCATTCTCGGCGCCCGTCACGCCTTCGCCGAGCGGCTGCCCGCCGAGCTGCGGGGCGCCGTCGAGTTCTACGACTTCGAACGCTACAACAGCGCCGCCACCCTTCAGGACAACATCCTGTTCGGCCGCCTGGTGTACGGCCAGGCCGAGGCGGAGCAGCGCATCGGCACGCTGATCGCCGAGGTGCTGAACGAGCTCGGGCTGCGCGATTCGGCAATCGAGGTCGGTCTCGACTACAATGTCGGCGTCGCCGGCAAGCGCCTGCCGGCAACCCAGCGCCAGAAGCTCGGGATCGCCCGTGCGCTGATCAAGCGACCGCAGCTGCTGATCGTCAACGAGGCCGTCGCCATGTTCGACGGCCGCACCCAGGACCGCATCCGCGACAACATCCTGGCGGCGGCGACAGCGGACAAGCGCGGCGTGGTGTGGATCGCGAACCGGCCGGCGCAGGCCGAGCCGTTCGAGCAGATCGTCGTCATGCAGGGCGGCAAGATCGCCGCGCAAGGTGCGCCCTCTGAACTGGCGGCGCGCGGCGGACTCTATACCGAGCTGATGGCGTCGGCGTAACGGGACCGGAGGGAACGATGAACCTCAATGAAGAAGTCGAGCTGCTCAAGCGGGTGCCGATCTTCTCCAAGATCGAGCAGGCCAAACTGAAACTTCTGGCTTTCACCAGCGAGCGCGTGAACTTCGCCGCCGGCCAGGAGGTCTGCCACCAGGGCGACCAGGGTGACACCATGTACGTCATCCTGGGCGGCACGGCAGACGTGCTGATCGACACGCCGGGCGGCCAGATCGCGGTGGCCGAAATGAAGAAGAACAGCTTCTTCGGCGAGATCGCCATCCTGTGCGACGTGCCGCGCACCGCCACCATCAAGGCCAAGGAGCCGCTCTCCACGCTCAAGATCACCAAGGACATGTTTTATCGCCTGGTTGCGGAATTCCCGCAGATGGCCGTCGAGATCATGCGTGAACTGGCCCATCGCCTCGAGGACACCAACGAGAAGCTGCGCGCCGCCACCAAGGCGGCGTAGCGCCACCGCATGAGCCGCCTCGACAGCTTCATCGCGCGCATGCAGGCGCAACGCGATTGCCTGAATTTCCTGAAGCCCGCCATCGATCGCCTGAGCGGCCCGATCCTCGAGGTCGGGCTGGGCAACGGCCGCACCTACGACCATCTGCGCGAGCTCTTCCCCCGTCGTGACATCTATGTCTTCGAGCGCCGGGTGGCGGCCCATCCCGACTGCATCCCGCCCGACGACCGGCTGTTCCTCGGCGACGCGGACGAGGCGCTGCCGCGCGCCGCGCGCGCCCTCGGCGCCACGGCATCGCTGATCCACACCGACCTCGGCACCGGCGATCACGCCGCCAACATGGCGATGGGCGCCTGGCTCGGCCCGGCCCTCGACGCGCTGGCCGGACCGGGCGGCTACATCCTCGCCAACCAGCCGCTGGACGTGCCGCGCTGGCGGCGGCTGCCCGAGCCGCCCGGCGTGCCCCGGGACCGGTATTTCCTCTATCGGGTGAGCTAGCGGCCGATCAGCCGCAGCAGGATCAGCAGGACGACGGCACCCACGATCGAACCGAGAAACCCGGCGGTCTGGCCGACCTGGTAGAGGCCGAGCGCCTGGCCGCCGTAGGTGGCGATCACCGCACCGACGACGCCGATCACGATGGTGACGATAATGCCGCGCGGGTTCGGACCCGGCGTCACGAAGCGCGCGATCAGGCCGACCACCAGGCCGATCAGGATGATGCCCAAGATGCTCATTGCTCTCTCCCGTCAGATGTCGAAAGTCGCCATCACCGGCACGTGGTCCGATGCCTTCTCCCAGTCGCGCGTGTCGATGTCGATCCGGTGGCTGCGGATCGCCCCCGACAATGCCGGCGTTGCCAGGATGTGGTCGAGCCGGCGGCCGCGGTTGGACACCCGCCAGTCGTTGTTGCGGTAGCTCCACCATGAATAGAGCTTCTTGTCGGCCGCCACGAAGCGGCGCGGCACGTCGATCCAGTCGAGCGATGCCTGCAGGCGGCCAAACAGGTCGACCTCGACCGGCGTATGCGACACGATGTTGAGCAGCTGCTTGTGGCTCCACACGTCGTGTTCCAGCGGCGCCACGTTGAGGTCGCCGACGGCGATGCGACGCAGGCCCTTGCGCGCGCGCGGCCGCGGCTTGCGCCCGGCATACCATTTGGCCATCTCGCGGTAGAAATCGAGCTTGTGCGCGAACTTCACGTTCTGGTCGGGATCGGGAATGTCGCCGCCCGCCGGAATGTAGAGATTGTCCAGGAGGATCGGATCGGCCCCGACATCGAGGGCGGCCTCGACGTGGCGGCAATCCTCCTTGCCGCAGCGATGATGGATGCTGGTGGCGGTGAACGGCACCTTCGAGAGGATCGCCACGCCATTGTACGATTTCATGCCCTGGGCCAGGCGATGGCGGTAGCCCAGTGCCTCGAAGGCCAGATGCGGGAAGAACTCGTCCGGGCACTTGGTTTCCTGCAGGCACAGAACGTCCGGTTTGCGCAGCCGCAGGTAGCGTTCGACGTTGCCGATCCGCAGACGGACCGAGTTGATGTTCCAGGTGGCTATCGAGAGGCTCATTGCCTAACACTATAGACGATCTCGATCCTGGGGACCTCCCATGCAGATGGACGGCAACGAGAGCAGCAACATCGAGGACCGGCGCGGCGACGAGCGTGGCGGCGGCTTGGGCGGCGCCGGCTTGCCCATTCCGATGGGCGGCGGCGGCATGTTCAAGGGCGGCTTCGGACTGGTCGCCTTTGTCGTGATCGCGCTGGTACTGGGTGCCGATCCCGGGGCGTTGCTGGGCGGCCTCGGCGGCGACGGGCCGCCGGTTCACGCCTCCGCGCCGCCTGCGGCCGGCCGCACCGCGCCGCCGGCCGCCGATCCCGAGACGCAGTTCGTGTCGCGGGTGCTGAAAAGCACCGAGGACGTGTGGTCCGACATCTTTCGCGACATGGGCCGGCAGTATCGCGAACCGAGGCTGGTGCTGTTTCGCGACGCCACGCGCACGGCCTGCGGCGTCGGGCAGTCGGCGATGGGGCCGTTCTATTGCCCGGCCGACGAGCGGGTCTACCTCGATCTCGGCTTTTTCGACGAACTCGCATCGCGCTTCCGCGCGCCCGGCCAGTTCCCGCAGGCCTACGTGATCGCCCACGAAATCGGCCATCACGTGCAGAACCTGCTCGGCATCTCCGACAAGGTGCAACAGATGCGCCAGAGCATGAGCAGGCGCGACGGCAACGCGCTGTCGGTGCGGGCCGAGCTGCAGGCGGACTGCTTCGCCGGAGTCTGGGCCAACCGCGCCGACCGCCAGCGCGGCGGCCGCATGATCGACGACCGCGACGTCGAGCAGGCGCTGGCCGCGGCGTCGGCGATCGGCGACGACCGCCTGCAACGCCAGACGCAGGGCCGCGTCGTCCCGGACAGCTTTACCCACGGCAGCAGCGCGCAACGCGCCCGCTGGTTCCGCACCGGCCTCGACAGCGGCGACATGCGCAAGTGCGATACGTTCAGGGCCCAGCAACTCTAGCGCGCTTGCGCGCAAGCGCGCTGGCGGGCGGCAGCGCCTGCAGCGCAGCGAAGGCGCGGGAGCCCGCCTACTTTGGTGTGAGCATGCTCACACCAAAGTACAGGTCACCGTGCCGCAGCCCTCGACGAAGCCGGCCAGCGTGTCGCCCCTGACGACGGCGGCGACGCCATCGGGCGTGCCGGTGTAGATCAGGTCGCCGGCGGCCAGTGCGACAAGGCCCGAGAGATACGAGATCGTCTCGGGCACGCTCCAGATCAGCGCGTTGAGGTCGGACTTCTGACGGGTCTTGCCGTTCACATCGAGCTGGATGATGCCTTTCGAGGGATGGCCGATCCGCGCTGCCGGGTAGATCTCGCCGATCGGCGCGGATTGGTCGAAGCCCTTGCCCATGTCCCACGGGCGGCCCATGTCCTTGGCTTGGTTCTGCAGGTCGCGGCGGGTCATATCGAGGCCGACGCCATAGCCGAAGACATGGGCGAGCGCCTTGTCGACCGGGATGTCGGTGCCGCCCGATTTCATCGCCACGACGAGCTCCATCTCGTGATGCAGGTTCTTGGTGGCCGGCGGATAGGCGACCTTGGTCGGGTTCTTGGGATCGGCGCAGACGACGATGGCATCGGCCGGCTTGGTGAAGAAGAATGGCGGCTCTCGGTCGGGATCGTGGCCCATCTCGCGGGCATGGGCGGCATAATTGCGGCCGACGCAGAAGATGCGGCGGACCGGAAACAGGTCGCCGGTTCCATGGACCGGCACGCCGACCGTGGCGGGCGGCGTCACGACATAAGCCATCGCTTTCTCCCTCAGAAGCGTGCCTTTATGGGGCGCACCGGAGTACGAGGCAATGACCGACGCGAACATCCTGACCGTCCAGGTCGATTCGGCCGAGACGTCGCTGGCCTGGGCAACGCTGGGCCCGCGGCGCTGGCGCTGCACGGTCGGCGAAGGCGGGGTCCGCGAGGACAAGGTCGAGGGCGACGCCGCCACGCCGGCCGGGGAATACCCGTTGCGCCGCATCTATTTCCGCAACGACCGGCTGGTGCTGCCCAAGGTCGGCCTGCCGGCCCGGCCGATCTCCGAACATGATGGCTGGTGCGACGACCCGCGATCGCCGACCTACAACCGGCTGGTCCGGGTGCCCAACGAGTGGAGCGCCGAGAGGATGTGGCGCGACGACGGGCTCTACGATCTCGTGGTCGTGGTCGGCTACAACGACGACCCGCCCGAGGGCGAGTGGGGCAGCGCCATTTTCCTCCATCTCGCGCGCGACGATTTTGGTCCGACCAAAGGTTGCGTGGCCTTCGCCCGGACCGACCTCCTGGAGCTGGTCACGCTGATCGGCCCCGAGACCCGCCTGCGCGTACTGGCCCGGCCGGCCGTCGACCAGGCCACCACGTCCAACGTCGACGCGAAGCTGCTCGAGGATTTCGACGAACGGGACTGGTGAACCGGCCTAGCCGACAACGCGACCGATGGCGCGGGCTGTATAGTCGACCAGCGGGATGATGCGGGCGTAGTTGAGCCGCGTCGGGCCGATGACGCCGATCGCGCCCAGGATCCGCTCCTGCGAATCGCGGAACGGCGCCACCACCATCGAGCAGCCGGTATTGGCGAACAGCGGATTGTCGGCACCGATGAAGATCTGCACACCCGCCGCACCGTTGGCGAGTTCGAGCAGGCGCACGAAGCCCTCGCCGCGTTCGAGCGCGTCGAACAGGATCCGGACGCGCTCGAGATCCTCTATGGCGGTGATGTCCTCCAGAAGCCGCGCCTGGCCGCGCACGATCAGCGCGCTGCCCGGCTCGCCGGCCCAGGTGGCCAATCCCGACTCGATCACACGCGCCGTGAGGTCGTTCAACTCGGCCCGCTTCAGCTTCAGGTCTTCCAGAATGAGACGCCGGGCATCCTCGAAGGTGCGGCCCATCAGGCGCGCATTGAGATAGTTGGTGGCCTCGACCAGCGCCGACGGCGGCAGGCCGAGCGGGATGTCGATCACGCGGTTCTCGACATGGCCCGACTGGGTGACCGTGACCACCAGGGCGCGGCCCGGGCCGAGATTGACGAACTCGATATGCTTCAGCGGCTGCTCGGTCTTGGGCGCCATCACCAGCCCGGCGCAACGCGACAGCCCCGACAGCAGGGTGGTTGCCTGCTCCAGCGCCTCGGTGACACTGCGGCCGACGGTGGCGCATCGCGCCTCGATGCTGGTGCGCTCTTCCTCGGAGATGTTGCCGACTTCGAGCAGGCCGTTGACGAAGAGGCGCAACCCGGCGTCGGTCGGCAGACGGCCGGCCGACGTATGCGGGGCATAGAGCAACCCGACATCCTGCAGATCGGCCATGATGTTGCGAATGGTGGCCGGCGACAGGGTCTCCGAGAGCTTGCGCGTCAGCGCCCGTGAGCCCACCGGCTCGCCGGTCTCCACGTAGCTTTCGACCACCAGGCGCAGGACCTCGCGCGCCCGATCGTTCAGCTCGGCCACCGAAGCCGTCTGTCTTTGACCGGGAGAAGCGTCGGTGAGGACCCCTCCGGGAGAACCGATGCGGTGGATCGCCATGGAAAAAATGTAGGTAGTACAGGGGGGCGGGTCAATGAACGGCCTTGAGCGGCTGGATTCGGAGCCGTCCCGGCGCTACACCGGCCGCCCGCCATCCGGGCGATATACGTGCAGGAGTAACGAATGCGCCCTTCTGGCCGCACCCCCGACCAGCTACGCCCGATCTCCCTCGAGCCGGGCTTCTCGCGCTACGCCGAGGGCTCGTGCCTGGTGAAGTTCGGCGAGACCCACGTTCTGTGCACCGCCTCGGTCGACGAGAAGGTGCCGCCCTTTCTGCGCAATTCGGGCCGCGGCTGGGTCACCGCCGAATACGGCATGCTGCCGCGCTCGACCCATACCCGCACCGACCGTGAGGCTGCTCGCGGCAAGCAATCCGGCCGCACCCAGGAGATCCAGCGTCTGATCGGCCGCGCGCTGCGCGCCGTGGTCGACCTGCCGGCCATGGGCGAACGGCAGATCAACATCGACTGCGACGTCCTGCAGGCCGACGGCGGCACCCGCACCGCCAGCATCACCGGCTCCTGGGTGGCGCTGCATTTCGCCTTCGAGCGCCTGATCAAGGACGGCAAGCTCGCGACCAGCCCGATCACCGGCCAGGTCGCTGCCGTCTCGTGCGGTCTGTTCGAGGGCATGGCTGTGCTCGATCTCGACTATCCCGAAGACTCCAAAGCCCAGGCCGACGCCAATTTCGTTCTGACGGGCGATGGCGGAATCGTCGAAGTCCAGGGCACGGCGGAGGACAAGCCCTTCAGCGAGACCCAGTTCCTCGAACTGATGGCCCTCGCCAAGAAAGGCGTCAGCGAGCTCGCGCGTCTGCAGCGGCTGGCGATCGGCAAGGCGTAATGGCGCGGCGCTTCGTCCTGCCCAAGCTGGTCGTGGCCACCCACAACCGCGGCAAGGCGGGCGAGATCGCCACGATGCTTTCTCCCTTCGGCGTCGAAATCGTCTCGGCGGGCGACCTCGGCCTGCCGGCGCCCGACGAGACCGGCACGACTTTCGAGGCCAATGCCACCATCAAGGCGCTGGCGGCGACCCGTGCGAGCGGCCTGCCGGTGCTGGCCGACGATTCCGGCCTCAGCGTGCATGCGCTCGACGGCCAGCCTGGCCTCCATACCGCCGACTGGGAAGGTCCGGCCCGCGACGCCATGGTCGGCATGCGCCGCATCCAGCGCGAACTCGCCGCGCGCGAGGTGCCCGACACGGACACGGCCCGCGCCGCCACCTTCCATTGCGTGCTGGCGCTCGCCTGGCCTGACGAGCATCTGGAGTTGTTCCATGGCACGCTGGACGGCAGCATTGTCTGGCCGCCGCGCGGCAGCGGCGGCCACGGCTACGATCCCTGCTTCCAGCCGGCAGGCAGCCTGCGCACGACGGCCGAGATGTCCGACGACGAGAAGAACGCCATCAGCCATCGCGGCCGCGCCTTCCGGATGATGGTGGAGGCCTGCTTCGGATGAGCGCGCAGCCGCTGGGCGTCTACGTCCATTGGCCCTTCTGCAAGTCGAAGTGCCCCTATTGCGACTTCAACAGCCACGTCCGCGAGGGTGTCGAACAGGGTCGCTGGCGCGCCGCGCTGCTGAAGGAACTCGAGTACGCGGCACGCGAAGCGCCGGGACGCCACGTCGAAACGATCTTCTTCGGCGGCGGCACGCCTTCGCTGATGGACCCCGGCACCGTGGCCGCCGTCATCGCGCGCATCCGGACGCTGTGGGACAGCGCGCCCGACATGGAAATCACCCTGGAAGCCAACCCGACTTCCGTCGAGGCCGGCCGCTTCGCGGCGCTGGCACAAGCCGGTGTCAACCGCGTGTCGCTGGGGGTGCAGGCACTCGACGAGGCGTCGCTCAGGTTTCTCGGTCGCGAGCATTCGACCGACGAGGCGCTGGCCGCTCTCGAAACAGCCCGCCGCCATTTCGCGCGCTATTCCTTCGACCTGATCTATGCCCGCCCGGGCCAGACGCTCGCAGCCTGGGCCGACGAACTGGACCGCGCGCTGGCGCTCACGGGCGAGCATCTCTCGCTCTATCAGCTGACCATCGAACGCGGCACCCGCTTCTTCACCGACCATGCCCGTGGCGCCTTCGTCCTGCCGGACGAGGACACGGCGGCCACGATGTTCGAACTGACCCAGACGCGCCTCGCGGCGGCCGGCCTGCCGGCCTACGAAATTTCCAACCATGCCCGGCCGGGGGCTGCCTGCCGCCACAATTTGATCTATTGGCGCTATCAGGATTACGTCGGCATCGGGCCGGGGGCGCACGGCCGTTTCGCCGAGGCCACCGCGCAGGGGCCCGGCAAGCGGGCGACCCGGCGGGCAAGCGGGCCCGAGGCGTGGCTGGATGCCGTCGAACGGGCAGGTCACGGCACGGCCGAGAGTTCGGTCGTCGCCGGGCAGGATTTGGTCGAGGAGGCGTTGATGATGGGACTGCGACTGGCCGACGGCATCGACCGCGCCACGTTCGCGTCCGTCACCGGCGCCGATCCCGTCGCGGCCCTGGGCGAGGCGCGGCTGGCGCCGTTGGTCGCGGCAGGTTTCCTCGAGGTCGGGCCGGATCGGCTGGGCGCCACCCCGGCCGGCCGCCAGCGGCTCAATGCGCTTCTGGAACGGCTGATCGCGTGAAGCTTCCCGCCGCCTTCCTGATGTTGCTCGCCTTGACCCTGGCCGGGGCCGCCGCAGCACAACAGCAGCCACAGCCGCGCCCGCCGGCGCGGCCGACGCAACAGCCGGCCAAGCCCCCGCCCAAGTCGCCGTTCACCCCGCCTGCCTTCAAGATCACGGTCGCCACCGAAGCGGCTTTCCCGCCGTTCAATTATCTCGACCGCAAGGGCATGCCGGCCGGCTTCGAGATGGAGCTGGCGCAGGAGGCCTGCCAGCGCATGAAAGCCGAGTGCGAGTTCGCCGCCTTCAAGTGGGACGAGCTGATCCCGGGCCTGCTCGACAAGAAATTCGACATCGTCATGTCGTCGATGGAAGTGACCAGCGAGCGGCGCAAGCGGCTCGGTCTGTCGCGGCGCTACTACCTCTCGCCCGGTGCCTTCATCGCGCCGAAGGGTGCGCCGTTCGACGGGCCGCCCTCGCTGCTGCGCAACAAGCGGATCGGCATTCAGAAGGATTCGACACACGCCGACTGGGCCGACAAGAGCTTCCGCCGCTCCGCCCAGCTCAGGCGCTACAACACCCTGGCCGAGGCGCTGCGGGCGCTGGCCAACGACGAAGTCGACGCGGTTTTCGGCGACAAGGTGCAGCTGTGGCTTTGGAGTCAAAAGCCCGAGGGCAAGTGCTGCGAGCTGATCGGCCAGGACATCAAGGACAACCAGACGCTGGGCATCGGCGTGGCCGCCGGCCTGCGCAAGGAAGACGTCAAGCTGCGCGATGCCTTCAACAAGGCGATCGGCGAGATGCTGACCGACGGCACCTACAAGAAGATCAACGAGAAGTACTTCCCGTTCGCGCTGAACTGACTACCTGACCTGGTAAATCGTCGCGGCCGGCCGCCGCAGGGTCAGTTCAGAGCGCGATCGCGCGAGACGTAGTGGCCGCGCCTGAGCTCCTTGAAGAAATGCGGAACCTGCGGGTGGGACACCGGTTTGCCGCTGTCGTCGGGCAGCAGGTTCTGCTCCGAGACGTAGGCCACATAGGTGGTCTGCGCGTTCTCTGCCAGCAAATGGTAGAAAGGCTGGTCGCGCCGCGGACGGACCTCGGCCGGGATCGACGCCAGCCAATCCTCGGTGTTGGCGAACACCGGATCGACGTCGAAAATGACGCCCCGGAACGGATAGACGCGGTGCTTCACCACCTGTCCGATGGCGAACTTGGCCGTCCGCATCGGCGGCTCGACGATCGTCGACCGGGAAGCCTGATTTTCGATGTCCATGTTCCAAGTATTACCCCGAACCGGGTTGCAGGCAACGCGCTCCAGCAGGCGAATTCGCGCCACCATGCAACAATGTGTGAAGGGCCGGCCGACGGATCGCGGGGCAGGAACGCTACCGGAACGGCGGGCGGAACGGCGGGCTGCCGTCGGTTGACGCGGCCCGCCCGCCCGTGGACTCTGCGGCCGTTGGGGGGAGCGGGAGAATAAGTCGTTGGCCGACGGTCTAAAAGTCAGGTTCTGGGGCGTGCGCGGCTCGATATCGTGTCCTGGTGCCGAATATGCGCGCTACGGCGGCAACACATCCTGCCTGGAAGTCACGGCCGGCGGCCGACGCCTGATCTTCGACGCCGGCACGGGGATCAGGCCGCTGGGCGTCGAACTCGCCCGCCGCGGAGCGCTCGATCTCGATATTTTTTTCACGCACACCCATCTCGATCACATCTCCGGCCTGACGTTCTTCGCGCCGTTGTTCGAACGCAGCAACTCCGTGCGGCTGTGGGCGGGCCATCTCGAGCAGCCCTATACGCTGAAGAAGGTCGTCGGCCACCTCATGCAGGCGCCGCTCTACCCGGTGTCGCTCGAAGTCTTCCAGGCGACGGTCGAGTTCAAGGAGTTCAAGAGCGGCCAGACGCTGTCCTGTGACCCGGTCGGCATGCGCACCGCGCCGCTCAATCATCCCAACGGCGCCACCGGCTACCGCATCGAGCATGACGGCCGGTCGATCTGCTACATCACCGACACGGAGCACCGCGAGGGCGAGCGCGACCAGACGATTATCGAACTGTGCCGCGGCGCCGACGTGATGATCTACGATTCGAGCTATACCGACGCCGAATATCCCCGCTACCGCGGCTGGGGACACTCGACCTGGCAGGAAGGCGTGCGGCTCGCCGACGCAGCCGGCGTCGGCACGCTGGCCATCTTCCACCACGATCCCGGCCACGATGACGCCTTCATGGACGGCGTCGCCCGCGAGGCGGCGCTGCTGCGCCCCGGCAATGCCCGCAACGGCCTGCCGCGCGCGATCGTCGCCCACGAAGGGCTGACCCTCAGTCCGTGACCGCCCGGCTCAGCTTGCGTGGCCGCTGGCGACGGCTGGCTCTCGGGCTGCCGACCGTGCTGGGCCTGACGCCGCGCGGCTGGTTCATCCCGCACCGCTATGCGCCGCTGCTGCCGCCACCGGGCGCGCAGCCACCCTATCCGGCGATCGAGCAGCTGTTCGAGCGGCATACGGCGGCCTTCGCGGCAATGCTCGACGCCGTCGATGCCCACGCCGCCGGACTCGAGGGGCTGAAGAACCTGCTGGCGCAGTCCTGGTTTCCCGCGCTCGATGCCGCCGTCGCCTACACCGTGGTGCGCGAGCGCAAGCCGCGACGCCTCGTCGAGGTCGGCTCGGGGCATTCGACCCGCATCCTGGCGCGGGCCGAGTGCGGCGTCGGCGAGATCATTGCCATCGATCCGATGCCGCGCGCCGACATCGCCGGTCTGCCCGGCGTGCGCGTCGTGTCCTCGACCCTGCAGGCGGCCCCGGCCGAGCTGTTCGACGGCCTGCGGACCGGCGATGTGCTGTTCATCGATTCGAGCCACATCCTGATGCCGGGCAGCGACGTCGACATCCTGCTCAATCGGGTCCTGCCAGCTCTTCCGGCGGGCGTCTTGGTTCACATCCACGACATCTTCCTGCCCTTCGACTACCCGCCGGCCTGGGGCTGGCGTAACTACAACGAGCAGCAGGGCGTCCTGCCGCTGCTGGCGACCGGCGCCTACGTGCCGCTGTTCTCGAGCGTATGGGCGGAGCAGCGAATGTCCGAACGCCTGGCGACATCGGTGGTGGCGCGGCTGCCCCGGCCGGCCGACGCGATGCCGACGAGCCTGTGGCTGGAGAAGCGCTGATGCTGACCCGACTTCGAGACTGGTTGTTCGACTCGGGTGGTCCGACGCTTCTGCCCGAGCGCGTCCGGAACGCGATCCGCCAGCAGCAGGAACGCAGCGAGATCCTGATCGGCTGGATTCAGCTCGGCATCGTGGCGCTGATCACCGGCGTCTACCAAAGCACCCGCATGGCCGAAGGCCTGGTGCAGGACGACTACTCGCTCGAACTGCAGGTGCTGTTCATCTACTCGGTGTTCTGCATCATTCGGATCGCACTGGCACATGCGAGGCTGCTCGCCGGCTGGATGCTCTATGTGTCGGTGATTGCCGACATCGCCCTGCTGATGGCGTTGATCTGGAGCTTCCACCTGAAATATGCGCAGCCGGCGGCCTTCTACCTGAAGGTTCCGACGCTTTTCTACGTCTTCCTGTTCATCGCCCTTCGCACCCTGCGCTTCGAGGCACGCTTCGTCGTCTTCACCGGCCTGGCCGCGGCGGCGGGTTGGGCCTACCTCACCTACTATGTCGCCTCGGGCGACGGCGGTCCGCCCAACAGGACGCGCAATTTCGTCGACTACATGACGTCCAACGCCCTGCTGCTGGGCGCCGAGATCGACAAGATCATTGCCATTCTGTTGGCGACGGCGGTGCTGGCGCTGGCGATTTCGCGGGCCCGCCACCTGCTGGAGCGGTCGGTCAGCGAGGGCGCCGCGGCGCGCGATCTTTCGCGATTTTTCGATCCCGGGGTTGCTGCCCGAATCCGCGGCGCTGCGATGTCGATCAAGGCCGGTGAAGGAGAGCTGCGCGACGTCGCCATCCTGAATGTCGATTTGCGCGGTTTCACCCGGCTGTCGACGGCGCTGGCGCCGGCCGAGGTGATGAAGGTGCTGCAGGACTACCAGGGACGTGTCTGCCCGCTGATCCAGAGCCATGGCGGCAGCATCGACAAATTCCTGGGCGACGGCATCCTGGCCTCGTTCGGTGCGGTGGCCCCCTCGTCGACCGCCGCCGCCGATGCCCTGCGGGCCGCCGACGCCGTGATGGCGGCGGCCGATAGCTGGATTGCCGAGCGTCGGGCCGCCGGCCAGCCGCCGCTCGAGATCGGGCTGGCGATCGCGTCGGGCCGGGTGGTTTTCGGCGCCGTCGGCGACGGCGAAAGGCTGGAATTCACCGTGATCGGCGACGCGGTGAATTTTGCGGCGAAACTGGAAAAGCACAACAAGGACGAGAGGACCCGGGCCCTCACGGACGCCGAAACCTACGACCTGGCCGTCCGGCAGGGCTATGTGCCACAGGCGGCGCGCGAGCGCCGGACAGGTCGGCGGGTGGGGGGTGTTACCGATTCGGTCGATATTGTGGTTCTGGCGGCGTAAAATGCCGGACGGCCGTTGCCTTGCCCTTTCCGTAATCGGAGCCTATGTAATTTGACGCATCCTGGAGAAGAGTTGGCGGAGCGCCATCGTGGGTAACAACTACGACATCATTCTCATCGGGCTGGTTGCAGTCTTCTTGATCCTGCGGCTGCGCTCCGTTCTCGGCAAGCGCACGGGCAACGAACGCCCGCCGGCGCGAGATCCCTTCGCGCCGCCACCGGCCGCGCCGCCGGCCGGCGATGCGCCGGCGCGCGGCGATAACGTCGTCCCCCTGCCGAACGCCG
This sequence comes from Reyranella sp., assembly GCA_019745575.1. Taxonomy (GTDB): domain Bacteria; phylum Pseudomonadota; class Alphaproteobacteria; order Reyranellales; family Reyranellaceae; genus Reyranella. The sequence goes on from JAIETA010000189.1 coordinate 16,916, forward strand.
CCACGCCGGCGCCGCGTCCCTCGCTGGCGACGACCGGGCCGGGCGGCATCCGGGCGACCGTCATGCCGACGGCCACTGCAGGCGTTGCCGCCATCCGCGCCGCCGATCCCAACTTCGACCCGCTGGGCTTCTGCGGCGGCGCCCGGGCGGCGTTCACCGTCATCGTCGAGGCCTTTGCCAAGGGCGATGCCGCAGCTCTTCGGCCGCTGCTCGACGGCCCGACCTACGCGAGCTTCGAGGCGGCCATTCGCGGCCGCAGCGAACGCAACGAGAAGGCCGAGACCACCCTGATCGGGTTCGAGGCCTCCGACATCTCGGCCGCCGAATTGCAGGGCACGCACGCCCTCGTCACCGTGCGGTTCGTCAGCGAACAGATCAACGTGGTGCGCAATGCCGAAGGCCAGATCGCCGACGGCAACCCCAACGAAGTACAGAAGGTCATCGATCTCTGGACATTCCGCCGCGATACCAAGTCGAGCGATCCCAACTGGTTGCTGACAAAGACTGAAAGCGAAGGCTGAGGGAGGCTTTCCGAGCATGCGCTGGAGCGTTCTGTCCGGTGGCGTGGCGTGGCTCGCCGCCGCCGGTCTCCTGTCTGCGTGCGCTGACGGCAGCAGCGGGGCGGCCGACAAGCGCGTCGCGATGGCCCCCATCTCTTTCAACGAGATTGCCGGCTGGGCCGACGACAGGCACGCCGAAGCACTGGCCGCGTTCCGCCGGTCCTGCCCCCGGCTGACCGCCGGACCCGACACCAGGATCGCGACAGACGGCGGCGAGAAGACGATCTCCGCTGCCGAATGGAAGCGCATCTGCGATACCGGCGGCGCGGTGAAGGCGGGCGACGCGCGCGCCGCCCGGCTGTTTTTCGAGTCGAATTTCCGTCCGCTGGTCGTTCAGTCGCCGGGCAAGTTCACCGGCTACTTCGAGCCCGAACTGCGCGGCAGCCGGGCGCCTTCGCGCCTGTTCACGGTGCCGGTCTATCGCCGGCCGCCCGACCTGTCCGACAAACCCTACCTGACCCGGTCCGAAATCGAACAGGGGGCGCTAAAAGGCAAGGGGCTCGAAGTCGCCTGGGTGCAGGATCCGGTCGGCCTGTTCGAAGTCCAGGTCCAGGGCAGCGGACGTGTCCAGCTGGCCGAAGGCGGGACGATGACCCTCGGCTTCGACGGCTCCAACAACCGGCCGTACACGGCGATCGGCAACACCCTGGTCGAGATGGGGGTGATGAAGAAGGACGACGTCACCTGGCCCGCGATCCGCGACTGGCTGAAGCGCAATCCGCAGCAGGCGCGCGACGTCATGCGCAAGAACGAGCGCTATATCTTCTTCAAGGACACCCGGGGCCAGGCCGCCGCCGGCGCCGAAGGCTCGCCACTCACCGCGCAGCGCAGTATGGCAGTCGACACCGCTTTCACACCGTTCGGCACGCCGATCTGGATCGACACCGCGCGACCGCTGGCACGCAAGCCGGGCGCCACCGAGCCCTATCGCCGCCTGATGATCGCCCAGGATGCCGGCGCCGCCATCAAGGGGCCGGCGCGCGGCGATGTCTTCTTTGGCAGCGGCGCGCAGGCCGCCGACTGGGCCGGCCGCATGAACAGCGGCGGCCGGGCCATCGTGCTGGTGCCCAACAAGAGCTGACGCCCCCGGGGTCAGGCCTGATCGAAGCGGTCGAGGTTCATGACCTTGTTCCAGGCGGCCACGAAGTCGCGCACGAACTTCTGCTGCGAGTCGCGGCCGGCATAGACCTCGGCCAGGGCCCGAAGCTGGGAGTTGGAGCCGAAGACGAGGTCGACACGTGTGGCGGACCACTTGGCCGCGCCGGTCGCGCGATCCCGTCCTTCGAAGACGTCGTGGGCGTCCGAAACCGCCTTCCACGTCGTGCCCATGTCGAGCAGGTTGGCGAAGAAGTCGTTGGTAAGCGTCCCCGGGCGGCTGGTGAAGACGCCGTGCGGCGACTGTCCGACGTTCGCATTCAGCACGCGCAGCCCGCCAACCAGAACCGTCATTTCGGGGGCGGTCAACGTCAGGAGCTGCGCACGGTCCACCAGCATCGCCTCCGCCGAAGCCTTGTACTCGGCCTTGAGGTAGTTGCGGAACCCGTCGGCGGCCGGTTCGAGCACCGCGAAGGACTCGACGTCGGTCTGCGCCTGCGACGCATCCGTTCGGCCCGGCCTGAAGGGAACCTCCGTGTCATGTCCGGCGTTCTTGGCCGCGCGTTCGACGGCGGCGCAGCCCCCGAGAACGATCAGGTCTGCCAGCGAGACTTTCTTGCTGCCGGTTTGGGCCGCGTTGAATTCCTTGCGGATGCCCTCGAAGGCCTCGAGCACGGCCGCCAGCCGGGCGGGCTGGTTCGCTTCCCAGTCCTTCTGCGGCGCGAGGCGGATGCGTGCGCCGTTCGCCCCGCCGCGCTTGTCGGAGCCGCGGAAGGTCGCCGCCGACGCCCAGGCGGTCGAGACCAGATCGGAGATGGAGAGGCCCGACGCCAGGATCCTGGCCTTGAGCGCGCCGATATCCTGGGCATCGATCAGCCTGTGGTCGACCGCCGGGACGGGGTCCTGCCACAGCAGCTCTTCCGCCGGGACGTCCGGTCCGAGATAGCGCGCGCGCGGACCCATGTCGCGGTGGGTGAGCTTGTACCATGCCCGCGCGAACGCATCGGCGAACTGATCCGGATGGTCGTGGAAGTGCCGCGAGATCCTTTCGTAGGCGGGGTCGAACCGCAACGCGAGGTCGGTGGTCAACATGGCCGGCGCATGGCGCTTCGACGGGTCGTGCGCGTCCGGCGCCGTGCCGGCGCCGGCGCCGTTCTTCGGTGTCCACTGATGTGCACCGGCCGGGCTCTTGGTCAATTCCCAGTCATAGGCGAACAGGTGGCGGAAGAAATCGTTGCTCCACTTCGTGGGCGTCGTCGTCCAGGTGACTTCCAGGCCGCTGCTGATCGTGTCGCCGCCCTTGCCCGTGCCGAATTTGCTCTGCCAGCCGAAGCCCTGCTCCTCGATGCCGGCGGCTTCCGGCTCCGGGCCCACCAGGGCCGCATCGCCGGCGCCGTGGGTCTTGCCGAAAGTGTGGCCGCCGGCGATGAGGGCCACGGTCTCCTCGTCGTTCATGGCCATGCGCGCGAAGGTCTCGCGAATGTCCCGGGCGGCGGCGAGCGGATCGGGCTTGCCGTTGGGGCCTTCCGGATTGACGTAAATCAGGCCCATCTGAACGGCGCCGAGCGGGTTTTCGAGGTCGCGATCGCCCGAATAGCGCTTGTCGCCGAGCCAGGTATCCTCCTTGCCCCAGTAGATGTCCTCTTCGGGCTCCCAGACGTCCACCCGTCCGCCGGCGAAGCCGAAAGTCTTCAGTCCCATCGACTCCAGCGCGACGTTTCCGGTGAGGACCATCAGGTCGGCCCAGGAGATGCTGTTGCCGTACTTGAGCTTGACCGGCAGGAGCAGACGGCGCGCCTTGTCGAGGTTCACGTTGTCCGGCCAGCTGTTCAGCGGTGCGAAGCGCTGCGTGCCCGAGGACGCGCCGCCGCGGCCGTCGCCGACGCGGTAGGTGCCGGCGCTGTGCCACGCCATGCGGATGAAGAACGGCCCGTAGTGCCCGAAGTCGGCCGGCCACCAGTCCTGCGAGTCGGTCATCAGCGCATGGAGGTCCTTCTTCAACGCCTCGAGGTCGAGCTTCTTGAACTCCGCCGCATAGTCGAAGCTCTTGTCCATCGGATCGGACAGGGAGGAGTTCTGATGCAGAATCCTGAGATTCAACTGGTTCGGCCACCAGTCGCGGTTCGACCTGGCCGCAAAAGTCGCATTGGGGCGGGCCGCATGGACGACCGGGCACTTGCCGGCATTTCCTGAATTCTGTTCACCCATCTCACTCTCCAATTGCGGTTGCGTTGATCAGACCGGCGCCTGGCCGATCACCATGAACGTCGCCGATGACAATTCGATCTCAGGACCAGCGAGCCACGAAGGCTGGCCTGAGGCTCTCTAAAAAGTATGTATTAGAACTATTCTAAACAAGGGGTCGTTGCACCCTATTTTCGCGGCTGCCATCTTGTCCGCTGTGTCCAAGCCTCCCAGCCCCCCGATTCGTCCGCGCCGCGTCGCGCTTTTCGTCACCTGCCTGGTCGATCTGTTCCGGCCTTCCGTCGGCTTCGCTGCCGTCAAACTGCTCGAAGAGGCGGGCTGCGCGGTCGAGGTGCCCGCTGCGCAGGTCTGCTGCGGCCAGCCTGCCTACAACAGCGGCGACCGCAAGACGACCCGGGCCATCGCCGCGCAGGTCATCGACGCCTTCGAAGGCTATGACGCCGTCGTAGCGCCGTCGGGATCCTGCGGTGGCATGCTGAGCCACCACTATCCCGGCCTGTTCGACGACGATCCGGCGATGAAACTCAAAGCCGAGAACCTTGCCGAGCGAAGCTATGAGCTCATGGCGTTCCTTGTCGATGTCCTTGGTGTGAAGAAGGTTACCGCGCGCTATGACGGTGCCGTCACCTATCACGACTCGTGCTCGGGCCTGCGCGAGCTCGGCGTCAAGGACCAGCCGCGCCATTTGCTCGGGTCCGTGGCCGGGTTGACGTTGCGGGAGATGAAGAGCCCGGAGGTGTGCTGCGGCTTCGGGGGCACGTTCTGTGTGAAATATCCTGAAATATCCAATGCCATGGTTGGCGAAAAATCAGCGGATATCGCCGCCGCCGGCGCCAGCACCCTCCTCGCAGGCGACCTTGGCTGCCTGATGAACATGGCCGGCAAGCTGCAGCGCGAAGGCAGCGCGGTGCAGGTGCGGCATGTCGCCGAGGTGCTGGCCGGCATGGGCGACCTGCCGGCCATCGGCGAGCCGGACAGCCGCGAGCCCGGCTGATGGAGTCCACGGCCCGCGACTTCAAGCACAATGTCGACCACGCCCTGGCCGACCCCAACCTCCAGGACTCGCTCAGCAAGCTCAAGGTCGGCTTTTCCGAGCGGCGGCGCCAGGCCGCCGAGCGCCTGCCCGAATTCGAGGCGTTGCGCGACCGCGCGCGCGACATCAAGAACCATGCGCTGGCCAATCTCGACTTCTACCTCGAAGAGTTCGAGCGCAAGGTCCTGGCACTGGGCGGCCACGTCCATTGGGCGCCGACCGCCGCCGACGCGCGGCGCATCATCGCCGATCTCTGTCTCAGCGTCGGGGCCCGCACCGTCGCCAAGTCGAAGTCGATGGTGGCGGAGGAGATTGCGCTCAACGAGCATCTCGAGGCGATCGGCATCGCCCCCATCGAGACCGACCTCGGCGAATACATCATCCAGCTGCGCCACGAACCGCCCAGCCACATCATTGCGCCGGCCGTCCATCTGACCAAGGACCAGGTCGCCGACACCTTTCTCGAACATCACGCCAAACTCGGCTTCACCAAGCGTCTGACCGAGCGCAACGACCTGGTGGCCGAGGCCCGCCACGTGCTGCGCCAAAAGTTCCTCGACGCCGACGTCGGTCTCACCGGCGCCAACTTCCTCGTCGCCGAGACCGGCTCGTCGATGCTGATCACCAACGAGGGCAATGCCGACCTGTCCAACACGCTGCCGCGCATGCATATCGTGCTGGCCAGCATCGAGAAGGTGATCCCCACCCTCGAGGACGCGGCCGTCCTGCTGCGCGTGCTGGCACGCTCGGCCACCGGCCAGGAATCGTCGGCCTATACGACTCTCAACACCGGACCGAAGCGACCGGGCGATCTCGACGGGCCGGAGCAGTATCACGTCGTCATCCTCGACAACGGCCGCTCCAACGTGCTCGGCACCGACATGCAGGACATGCTGCGCTGCATCCGCTGCGGCGCCTGCATGAACCACTGTCCGGTCTACGGCGCGATCGGCGGTCACGCCTATGGCTGGGTCTATCCCGGGCCGATCGGCGCCGTGCTGACGCCGCAGCTGATCGGCGTCGAGGAAGCGGGCAACCTGCCCAACGCCTCGACCTTCTGCGGCCGCTGCGAAAGCGTCTGCCCCGTGCGCATCCCGCTGCCCAAGCTGATGCGCCACTGGCGCGAGCGCGAGTTCGAGCGCCACCTGACGCCGGCTGCGGTCCGCCGGGGATTGGCGCTGTGGAGCTTTATCGCCCGCCGGCCGCGGCTCTATCGCGGGCTCACGGCGCTCGCCAACCGGATACTGGCGCTGTTCGGCCGCGCCGAGGGGCGCTACCGCGCCCTGCCCTTGGCATCGGGCTGGACGCGCTTTCGCGATTTCCCGGCGCCGCCAGCCGGCGGCACGTTTCATGCCCAGTGGACCAAGAGCCGGTCGGTCAAGAGCCCGTCAGCCCAGAGAAAGCCATGAGTGAATCGGCGGCAACGGCGCGTTCTCAGATTCTGAATAGCATCCGCCGGGCGCTGCGACGGGGCGAGATCTCGGGCGCCGAGCGGCAGGCGGTCGAGGCGCGGCTGGCAGCTCCACCGCGCGGACCGGCCGTGGCGCGCGCCCGGCTCGCCCAGCCGGAAAAGGTGGCGCTGTTCTGCCAGTGGGCCGAAGCCAACAACGCCACGGTGGCGCGCGTCGGTGCCGCGGCCGTGCCGGCCGAGATCATGGCGTATCTCGCGCGCAACAACCTGCCGACCGATGTGGCCATGGCGCCCTCGCCCCAGCTCGCGGACTACGACTGGGCGAGCCAGAAAATGCTGCGGCCGCGGCGCGGCCGCGGCGAGGCGAGCGACCAGGTGGCGATCACCGGCGCCTTCGCCGCCATCGCCGAGACGGGCACGCTCGTCATGGCGTCCGGTCCCGAGCATCCGGTGACGCTGAACCTTCTGCCCGATACGCACATCGTCGTGCTGCGTGAGGCCGACATCGTCGGCGGCTACGAGGAGGTCTGGGAGCGCCTGCGCGAGCGTTACGGCAAGAACCGCATGCCGCGCACGATCAACACCATCACCGGGCCGTCGCGCACCGGCGACATCGAGCAGACCATCGAGCTCGGCGCCCATGGTCCGCGGCGCATGCACATCGTCGTGGTGCGGGAATGACCGCCACGACACGGCGCGGCCGATGACAGCGGCGGCCGGCGGCCCGCCGTCCGCCGAACCCCGCGGGGAGCTGCGCGTCGTCGGCACCAGCGTCGGGCGCGAGGTCGAGCTGCTGCTCGACCGCCTCGCCGGCGAGCTCGGACGCCGCGCGCCGCGCGTGCTGCAGGTCGGATCGCGAGCGTCGGTTTCGGATCGCAACGAGCGGAACTGGCGCAACCTGATCGCCAAGCGCTTCGGTCGGCGCGCCCGATTCGTCGGCCTCGACCTGCTGGACGGCACCAATGTCGACGTCGTGGGCGACATCTGCAGCAGCCCGCGGACGCTGGCTGGCAAGCTCGGCCCGGACCCGTTCGACCTGGTCATCTGCTGCCACGTGCTGGAGCATACGCGCCATCCGGCACGGGCGGCCGGCAACATCGAGCGCGTGCTGCGGCCTGGCGGTCTGGCCTACGTGGCGACGCCGTGGTCGCAAGCCTTCCACGCGACGCCCGACGACTATTGGCGCTTCTCGGTGCGTGGCCTGATGCTGATGTTCGGCAAACTCGAGGTCGTGTCGTCGTTCTACAGCGGCGGCGATGTCGGCCTCGACGTCGCCTACCGTGTCGTGCGCGACGGCAGGCCCGATCTCGATCCGCGGGCCGGCGCCGTCGAGCAGGGGCTGTTCCAGCTCGTCCTCGACCACGAGGACAACCGCGCCGTGCTGGCCCGCCAGGCCACCGAGCGGCTGCCGGTGTCGCGGACCTACCTGCCCACCCTGTTCGTGAACATCGTGGGTCAGCGCCGAGCTTAAGCAGCAGACCTGAACGGCCGCCCTGATGTGGGCCCCACAAATGAAAAGAGCGGGCTTGCGCCCGCTCTTTGCGATTTGTCGGATTGTCGTGGGCATAGATGTGGAGCCTCAACAGGTTGTCCTCGGCTAAACCGAGTCTGCTGATGGGCGGCAGGGATCCGATACTGCCATGAGGTCGGTGCCAGTTGTAGCGGTGCATCCAGTAAGGAAGCTCTGCGGCGCGTTGCCATGAAGTGTCGTAAGCCCTGGCGTAGGCCCATTCGCGCAAGGCGGTCTGGATGAAGCGCTCGGCCTTGCCGTTGGTCCTGGGCGTGTAAGGCCTGGTGCGGATGTGACGGAGGCCGAGCCGGCGACAGGCGTTGCGGAAGGCGAAGGCTTTGTAGCAGGAACCGTTGTCGGTCATGACCCGCTCGACGGTGATGCCGAGGCTTGCATAGTAGGCGACGGCAGCCTTGAGGAAGGCGATGGCGCAGCCCTTGCGCTCGGTCTTCATGACGCGGCTGAAGGCGATGCGGGAAGCATCGTCGATGCAGACATGGACGAACTCCCAACCGACACCACGGCTGTTGCTCTGGCCGGTGCGGTCGCCGGTGATGCGGTGGCCTACCCGGCTGAACTTGCCGAGCTTTTTGATGTCGATGTGGATCAGCTCGCCCGGCCGGTCGCGCTCATAGCGGTGCACTGGTTGGGCCGGCTCGAGCGCGCTCATCCTGTTGAGGCCCAGGCGCCTGAGGACGCGGCTGACGGTGGCTGCCGAGACACCGGTTTCGGCGGCGATCGCCTGCCCGGTCAGGCGCTGGCGGCGCAGGCTTTCAATACGGTCGATGACAGGCTGCGGGGTCGGTCGATGGAGCCGCTGGGGCCGCGAGCTGCGATCGTGCACGCCGGCCAGGCCTTCGCTGTTGTAGCGACCGACCCATTTGCGCACCGTGCGCGGGCAAACGCCTACGGCCTCACTGACGGCCTTCGGCGTTTGCCCACCCAGGACCATTTTGACGACACGCTCTCGACCGAGCGGCGTCAGGCGGGCATTCTTATGCATGTCCATTCGGCTCTCTCCCAAGGACTACTGAAGTCTCGCAACCTCAGCTTCCTCGGTCAGGGCCGGATGGACAACCTATTGAAAGCTCACAGCTAGAAGCGCACGTCCATGCCCAGGAGCAGTGCCCAGGTTTGACCCGTGACGGCGTTCGAGGGGCCGCTCTGATTGTTGAAGATACCGCCACCGGTGATCTTCACGCCCGGTCCGAGCGCGTAGTTGGCACCGATTTCGAACTTGTTGGCCGTTTCAGCACCGAACAACAGCGCATTCGATCCGCTGAACGCGGTGCTGTTCACGCCGGGAATGCCGGACAGTGGGACAGCGGCGTTACTAGAGGTGTTAAGCGTCGCGACGTTCGTGCCGGACGCGATGGTCTGGACGGTGCCGGAGCCGTTACCGTTCGAATTGACCGCTCCCATCCACAAGAACGACACTTGCCACGGGCCGGTCTCGTACATGATACCCGCGTTGGCGTAGCGGGTCGCATTGTCGGTACCGGTGTAGTAGTTTGAGCCCATGCCCTGGTTGTCGTAGCCGACCGAGCCACCGACGGTTATGCCCCTGTAGCCGAACTGCAGACCGGCGGCCCACATCGTCCAGTTAGCGAGGTTTGAGCCGGTGATCTGGTTCGCCGAGCCTGCGAACGCCCTGTAGCCCGGATTGAACGCGGCGTAGGCAAACGAACCGTAAACCGCGACCGTGACGTCACCGAGCTTGTTCAGGTAGTTCGCGCCGATGTCGAAGGCGTCCTGCCAAGCGTAGTCGTTGTTGGAGCAGTTCGAGATGTTCACCGCACCGGCATAGCCGCAGCCCGAGAAGCCACTGTTGCCCGATGGGCCAGAGGTCAGAGCTGTGGAGCCAAGGATGCCGGCGCCGCTGGGAGTGTTGATCTTTGGTGTGTAGCCGACACCGATCTGCAGGCCCTGGAAGCGGGGCGTGAAGACGTTGATGCGGTTGGTGTCTTGCCATGCCGCCGTGTTGGCGGCCACCGAGGTGTGAAAGTAGGCCTTGTTGCTGGCTAGGGCCAATGCATTGCCGATGGTTTGGTTGAGCGCAAAGGCGCCGTAGCCGATCAGCGCCGACGGCGAACCGTAGTACATGCGGTAGGAAGGGGCGTCGCGTGAGCCGAACTCGACGCGGCCCCAGTCGCCGAAGGCGAACAGGAAGGCTTCGTCGATCGTCGGGTTGGCGGGTTGAATAGAGGCGACATTCGTAGGGCTGGCCGCGATATTGTTCGGGTTCCAGGCTTCGAGTTCGACGTTGATGCCGACCGAAGTGCCATTGTCCAGCTTGGTCCGGCCAATGAAGTGGATTTCGCCCTCCTGCTGGAAGAACAGGCCTTTGTTGGCCACGAAGGTACCGTTCGTCGCGTAGGTCGAGCTAGTGTTGTTGGCGACGGCGTAGAAGGTATAGTAGCCGCCCACGCCGATCTTGATCGGATCGGCGGCCATGGCCGGAGCGGCCATAACTCCACCGACAACCAAGGCGGTCGAGCTCAACAGAAGCTTCTTCATCTTTCTCCCTCTCTCACATTTGTAAGAACTGGTTTCCATCCAAAGGAGGCCCGCGAAACAGATGCGACGACGATCTTTGGAGAGCTTCTTGTCAGTGGAACCCAGTGCTTGCAGTTGTCGTTGGACACGACGACGATGTTGCTAACGGCTTCCTCTGACAGTTTGATGACACGTTCGTCTGTGTCGAAGCCTTGGTTGCCGATCGGAATATCGACCTTGATTTGCGGCAACAACCATCCGCGGAACACACGAGCCATCCGGCACGGGCGGCCGGCAACATCGAGCGCGTTCTGCGCCCGGGCGGTCTGGCCTACGTGGCGACGCCGTGGTCGCAAGCCTTCCACGCCACGCCGGACGATTACTGGCGCTTCTCGGTGAGCGGCCTGATGCTGATGTTCGAGCGGCTGGAGATCGTGTCGTCGTTCTACAGCGGCGGCGATGTCGGCCTCGACGTCGCCTATCGCGTCATGCGGGATGGCCGGCCCGATCTCGATCCGCGGGCCGGCGCCGTCGAGCGGGGGCTGTTCCAGCTCGTCCTCGACCATGAGGACAACCGCGCCGTGCTGGCCCGCCAGGCCACCGAGCGGCTGCCGGTGTCGCGGACCTACCTGCCCACCCTGTTCGTGAACATCGTGGGTCAGCGCCGAGCTTAAGCGGCAGACCTGAACGGCCGGCCCAGCGGCCCTGATGTGGGCCCCACAAATGAAAAGAGCGGGCTTGCGCCCGCTCTTTCCGATTTGTCTGGCGTGTGCCTAGAAGCGCAGGTCCATGCCCATGAGGATTGCCCAGGTGTTGCCCGTGACGGCGTTCGAAGGTCCGCTCTGGTTGTTGATCAGAGCGCCGCCGGTCAGCTTCACGCCCGGTCCGAGCGCGTAGTTGGCACCGATTTCGAACTTGTTGGCCGTTTCAGCACCGAACAACAGCGCGTTCGGTCCGCTGAACGCGGTGCTGTTCACGCCGGGAATGCCGGACTGCGGGACAGCGGTGTTCGGGGAGGTATTCAAGATCGCGAGGCCCGTGCCGGACCCGATCGACTGGACGGTGCCCGAACCGTTGCCGTTCGAGTTGACCGCGCCCTGCCACTGGAACGACATTTGCCACGGGCCGGTCTCGTACATGACACCCGCGCTGGCGAAGCGGGTCGCATTGTCTACGCCCGTGTAGTAGTTCGAGCCCATGCCCTGGTTGTCGTAGCCGATCGAGCCACCGAGGGTGATGCCCTTGTAGCCGAACTGCAGACCGGCGGCCCACATCTGCCACGCCGCCAGGTTCCCACCGGTGATCTGACTCGCAGAAAGAGCGTAGGTATTGTATCCTGGGCTGAACGCCGCATAGGCGTACGAACCGTAGGCCGCGACCGTGACGTCACCGAACTTGTTCAGGTAGTTGACGCCGATATCGAAGCCGTCCTGCCAGGAGTAGTCGTTCACGGTGCAGTTTGAGATGTTCACCGCGCCAGCGTATCCGCAAGCCGAGAAGCCACTGTTGTTCAAGGGGCCAGAGAGCAGAAGCGTGCTGCCAAGAATCCCGCCGCCCTGTGGGAAGTTGATCTTCGGCGTGTAGCCGACGCCAATCTGGAAGCCCTGAAAGCGGGGCGTGAAGTAGTTGATGCGCTGCGTGTCCTGCCACGCCGCCGTGTTGGTCTGCGTCGTGGTGTGGAAGGCTGCCTTGTTGCTGGAGAAGGCAATCGCGTTGCCGACGTTGTGGTTGTGCTGAATGGCGCCGTAGCCGATCAGCGCCGACGGCGCGCCGTAGTACATACGGTAGGACGCGGCGTCGCGCGAGCCCAACTCAACGCGGCCCCAGTTGCCGAAGGCGAACAGGAAGGCTTCGTCGATCTGCGGGTTGGCAGACTGAATATAGGCGACATTCGTAGGGCTGGCTTGGATGTTGTTCGGGTTCCAGGCTTCGAGTTCGACGTTGACGCCGACCGAAGTGCCATTGTCCAGCTTGGTCTGGCCAATGAAGTGGATTTCGCCTTCCTGCTGGAAGAACAGGCCCTTGTTGGCCGCGATGGATCCGTTCGTCGCGTAGGTCGCGCTAGTGTTGTTGGCGACGGCGTAGAATGTATAGTAGCCGCCCACGCCGATCTTGATCGGATCGGCGGCCATGGCCGGGGCGGCCATAACTCCACCGACGACCAAGGCGGTCGAGCCCAATAGAAGCTTCTTCATCTTTCTCCCTCTCTCATTGATCTGAGACTGGTACGTACCAAAAGGCCTGTCCAACCGACGGAATGTGAAAGCCAAACTCACGACTGCTCACGGTCCCGCCAATGCGACCCGATTACTAGACCACAGGCCCAAAAGAAGGGTCAAGAAATGGTCGCGGTGCTGCCCGATTCTTCCCCCGACCTGTGGCGTCTTTGTCACAATTTGGGCGGTTCCTTGGGCCAGAGGCCTATCGGACTACCGCATTGTAGGTTTTGTCAAAATCCCTCTGGCCGGTCTTATTAAGAAACTATTTGCCCGCTGATGGTTCTGATATGAGACCAATGTCAAGAAGGCCCGTCCGCTTGAAGTCTGGAGGGTCCGCGCATATGGTCGCGATGCCATCTCGCCAATCGTTCCGGGCGTGAGCTTCATCGCGCGCAGGCTAGTGTACCTTATATAATAACTCGGGCCAATTCGAATAAGGCGCCAATATGCTAGGCTTATCCTTTTTTCTTCGCCTTCTGGTCGTTGTCGCCGGTGCCCTTGTTCTCGGGCTTGCCGCTTGTGACGGCGGAAGCAATGTCAACGAAACGCGAAGCGGCAAGTCCAACGACCGCGACAAGCGCGATCTGAACCAGGGTCTCGGCGGGCGCACCCAGGAACAGGGCTCGCTGTTCGGGCCGGGCGGCCTGTTCGGCTCCAAGGCCGAGAAGAAAGACGACAGCGGCACGGGCGTGGCGGTGAACGCCTACCTGTGGCGGGCCTCGCTCGACACCATCAATTTCATCCCGCTGGTCTCGGCCGATCCGTTCGGCGGCGTCATCATCACCGACTGGTACACGCCGTCCGAAACGCCGAACGAACGCATGAAGGTCCAGGTGACCATCCTCGATCGCGAGCTGCGCGCCGACGGCGTGCGGGTCTCGGTGTTCAAGCAGCAGACCGCGCCCAAGGGCGGCAACTGGGTCGATGCCCAGGTTGATCCGCGCACGCCGATCGACATCGAGAACGCCATCCTGACCCGCGCACGCCAGCTTCGCATCGCAGGCGGCTCCTGACGGCGCCCTCATGCGTTGAAGGCATCCCATCGCCAAAGCCTTGACGTGAGAGGCCGTAGCGGGCATCCGCTGCGGCCTCAGTCTTTTTAGGATCCGATCCGTGTCGTCGACACAAGCGCGCTACAATTTCCATGAGACCGAAGCCAGGTGGCAGAAGGTCTGGGACGACCGCCAGACCTTCCGCGCCGTCATGGATGCCGCGCGGCCCAAGTACTACGTGCTGGAGATGTTCCCCTATCCGTCGGGGCGCATCCACATGGGCCACGTGCGCAACTACACGCAAGGCGACGTGATCGCCCGCTACAAGCGCGCCCGCGGCTTCAACGTGCTGCATCCCATGGGCTGGGATGCCTTCGGACTGCCGGCCGAGAACGCGGCGATGGAGAAGAAGACCCACCCCAAGAAGTGGACCTACGAAAACATCGCCGCCATGAAGGTGCAGCTGAAGTCGATGGGCCTGTCGCTCGACTGGAGCCGCGAGGTCGCGACCTGCGATCCCTCCTACTATCGCCACCAGCAGAAGATGTTCCTCGACTTCTGGAAGGCGGGCCTCGCCTACCGCAAGGAGGCCTGGGTCAACTGGGACCCCGTCGACAATACCGTGCTGGCCAACGAGCAGGTGATCGAAGGCAAGGGCTGGCGCACCGGCGCGCCCGTCGAGCGGCGCAAGCTCACGCAATGGAACCTCAAGATCACGCACTTCGCCGATGAGCTCCTGAGCCGCCTCGACACGCTCGAGCGCTGGCCGGAGAAGGTGCGCCTGATGCAGGCCAACTGGATCGGCAAGAGCCGCGGCGCCCGCGTGTTCTGGGAGCTGACCGATGCCTCCGGCGCCGCCCCATCGAAAAAGGATTGGGGCAAGCTCGAGATCTTCACCACCCGGCCGGACACGCTCTACGGCGCCTCGTTCATGGCGCTGTCGCCCGAGCATCCGCTGACCGCCGACCTGGCGGCGGCCGATCCCGGCCTCGGCCGTTTCGTCGCCGAGTGCCGCAAGACCGGCACCGCCGCGGCCGAGGTCGAGACCGCCGAGAAGGTGGGCTACAAGCTGCCGCTGCTTGCCCGCCATCCGCTGCTGCCGGGCAAGACGGTGCCGGTCTATGCCGCCAACTTCGTGCTGATGGAATACGGCACCGGCGCCATCTTCGGCTGCCCCGGCCACGACGAGCGCGACCACGAGTTCGCCACCAAGTACCGCCTGCCGATCCTGCAGGTCGTGGCGCCGGCCGACGGCGCCAGGCTCGACATCGCCGCCGCCGCCTTCGTCGAGGACGGCGTCATCGTGAACTCGGACTTCCTGAACGGCCTCGACGTGGAAGAGGCGAAGGCCCGCGTGATCGCCCGCCTCGAGGAACTGAAGGTGGGCAAGGGCACGACCCAGTACCGCCTGCGCGACTGGCTGGTCTCGCGCCAGCGCTACTGGGGCTGTCCGATCCCGGCGATCCATTGCGAGACGTGCGGCGTCGTGCCGGTGCCGGAAAAGGACCTGCCGGTGAAACTGCCGGACGACGTGACCTTCGACCGCCCGGGCAACCCGCTCGACCGTCATCCGACGTGGAAGCATGTCGGCTGCCCCACGTGCGGCGCCAAGGCCCGGCGCGAGACCGACACGTTCGACACCTTCATCGATTCGAGCTGGTACTTCGACCGCTTCACCTCGCCCGGCGTCGAGACCCAGCCGTTCGACCGCCGCGAGAACGAGTACTGGATGCCGGTCGACCAGTATATCGGCGGCGTCGAGCACGCCATCCTGCACCTGCTCTATTCGCGCTTCTGGACGCGCGCCATGCGCGAGGTCCAGATGACCAGCCGCGACGAGCCGTTCGACGGCCTGTTCACCCAGGGCATGGTCTGCCACGAGACTTACAGGTCGAGCGACGGCCAATGGCTGACCCCGGAGGAGATCGAGCGGATCGACGGCGGCAAGGTCGTGCGCGTCTCCGACAGGAGCCCGGTCGAGGTCGGCCGCTCGGAGAAGATGTCCAAGTCGAAGAAGAACGTCGTCGACCCGGACCAGATCATCCGCGACTACGGCGCCGACACGGCGCGCTGGTTCATGCTGTCCGACAGCCCGCCCGAGCGCGACCTCGAATGGACGGAGGCGGGCGTGGCCGGCGCCTGGCGCTTCCAGCAGCGGCTCCACCGCATCGCCACGGCGGCGCTCGCCCAGATGCCGCCGGCCGGCACGGCCAAGCCCGCCGCCTTTTCGGACGCCGCGCAGGCGTTGCGCCGCGCCGCCCACAAGACCATCGCCGGCGTCTCGGCCGACATCGAAGCCTTCCACTTCAACAAGGCGGTGGCGCGGCTCTATGAGCTGGCCAACGCCATCGACGGCGCGGAGGCCGGCGACGGGTCGGCCAAATGGGCGCTGCGCGAGGCGCTGGAGATCTTCGTGCGGCTGATCGGTCCGATGACGCCGCATCTCGCCGAGGAGCTGTGGCAGGCGCTCGGCCACCAATCGCTGCTGGCCGACACGCCGTGGCCGCTGCCTGAGGATGCCTTGCTGGTCGACGACACCGTGACCGTCGCGGTACAGCTCAACGGCAAGCTGCGCGGCACCATCGCCCTGCCCAAGGACGCGCCGAAGGAAGCCGCCGAGACGGCCGCGCTCGCCCAGCCCGACCTCGTGCGCGGCCTCGACGGACGGGCGCCCAAGCGGGTGATCGTGGTGCCGAACCGGATCGTCAACGTCGTGGTGTAAAGCCACCCATCGAGGAGTCGAACGCCATGGCACGCAAGCCCAACTACGATTTCGAACGCCGCGAGCGCGAGCGGCTGAAGGCCATCAAGGTGGCCGAGAAGGCCGCCGCCAAGAAGGAAGCGCGCGAACGGGCCCGCGCCGAGAACGCCGCGGCGGCGCCGCCTGCCGACGGCGAGCCCACGCCCGACAAGGTCTGATCGCGCCCTCCCCGGGGTCAGGTCGAGATGAAGATCGAACCGCGCCAGGTCGAAGCGTTTCTCAAGAAGCCGGATCCCCGGATCCGCGGCGTGGTGATCTACGGCAACGACGACGGTCTGGTCGCCGAGCGCGCCGTGGCGCTGGCCAAGGCGATCTGCCCCGACCTCAACGACCCGTTCCGCGTCGTCGACATTTCGGGCGACACCCTGAAGAACGATCCGGCGCGGCTGGCCGACGAGTTCGGCGCGATGTCGATGATGGGCGGCCGCCGCGTCATCCGCGTCCGGCCGGCCGGCGAGGAGACGGTGGCGGCGCTGGAGAACCTCGTGGCCGCCGCCGCCGGCGACGCCCTGGTCATCGTCGAAGGCGGCAACCTCACGCCGCGCTCCGGCCTCAGGGCGCTGGCCGAGACCGAGGCCTGCCTGGCCGCCATGCCCTGCTACATGGACAACGCGGCGGCGCTGGAGGGGCTGGTCGAGAGTGCGGCCCGCGCCCAGGGCCTCGCCGTCGAGGCCGATGCCCTGCAGTGGATCGTCGAGCGGCTGGGCGGCGATCGCGGCCAGACCCGCAGCGAGATCGACAAGCTGCTGCTCTATAAGGCGAGCGACCCCGACAAGACCGTCACGACAGCCGATGCGCTGGCCGTGCTGGGCGACACCGCCGCGATCGGCATCGACGACGTGATCGCCGCCACCTTCGACGGCGAGCTGGCAGCGCTCGACCGCGCGCTCGACCGCGTCTTCGCCGAGGGCGGCCATCCGGTGCAGCTCGTGCGCGCCCTGCAGCGCCACGCCGACCAGCTCCATCTCGTGTCGGCCCACACGGGCAAGGGCGGCAGTCTCGAGCAGGCGATGTTCAAGGCCCGCGGCCTGCCGCGCGGCGGCCCGGTGCGCCAGCGTTTCGAACGCCACGCGCGCGCCTGGCCGCTGCGCCGCCTGGGCGACGCCCTGCAGGCGCTCCTGAAAGCCGAGATGGACTGCAAGACGACCGGCCTGCCCGACGAGGCGCTGGCCCGCCGGCTCTGCCTGGCGCTCGCCTCCTCGGCGCGCTCGGCCAAGGCGCGGCGTTAGAGTCTTTCCGACGCGGATTGACCGACTCTTCCCCTCCCCAGCTTTGCTCTAGGCGATTCACACATTTCTGAGGCTCCACCCTTTGGCGATGCCGTGGAAGTAGTCGAGGCCATGTTTGAA
>JAIETA010000210.1 GCA_019745575.1 Reyranella sp.
CAGGGCGACTTCGTCCTGGCCGTCGAGAACGGCGTTCTCGCGCGCAAAGCGGTCGGCGCGGTCCGCACCTGGTCGCGCGGCGAGCTGGTCGAGGTCAAGGGCCTGGAGTCGGGCATGCAGATCGTGTCGGCGCCCCTGCCCGGCCTCAAGGCCGGCCAGAGGGTGAAGGTCCTCGACTCCAAGTAGGCGGGCGGCGATGAAACTCACCCAGATCGCCGTCGACAATCCGGTCTTCGCCACCATGATGATGGTGGCATTGCTGGTGATGGGCCTGTTCTCCTACCGCCAGCTCAGCGTCGACCAGTTCCCCAATGTCGACTTCCCCGTGGTCGTGGTGACCACGGACTATCCCGGCGCATCGCCGGAAACGGTCGAAAGCGAGATCAGCCGCAAGATCGAGGAGTCGGTCAACGCGATCGCCGGGCTGAAGACGCTGACATCGCGCTCGTTCGAGGGCCGTTCGATCGTGATCGCCGAGTTCGAACTGTCGGTCCAGTCCGCCACCGCCCTGCAGGACGTGCGCGAGAAGGTCCAGCAGGTCCGCGCGAGCTTCAAGCCGGAGATCAAGGAACCGCTGATCCAGCGCTTCAATCCCGACGACCAGCCGATCGTTTCGATCGCCGTGCGCTCCGACATACGCTCGGTGCGGGATCTCACGACGCTGGCGGATCAGCTCATCGTCAAGCGGCTGCAGACCGTCCGCGACGTCGGACGCGCCACCATCGCCGGCGGCGTGAAACGCCAGATCAATATCGAGCTCGATCCCGGCCGGATGCATGCCCTGCGCGTCGGCGTCAACGACATCATGCGGGCGATCAGGGACGAGAACCAGAACTTCCCGGCCGGCAACGTCGCCCGCGGCAACGACGATCGGATCATCGAGGTCACGGGCCGTGTGGCGGAGCCCGGCAACTTCGCGGACCTGATCGTGGCACGCCGGGGCCTCGCACCGGTCTACCTGCGGCAAGTCGCAACCGTGGTCGACGGCCAGCAGGAGCTCGAGAATGTCGCCACCCTGAACGGCGAGCGGGCACTGGCGATCGACGTCGTCAAGACGCAGGGCGCCAATACCATCGACGTCGCGCGCGGCGTCCGCCGCGCGGTCGCCGACCTTCAGGCGTCGCTGCCGTCCGACGTCAAGCTCGAGATCGTGCGCGACAGCTCGCGCGGCATCCAGAACTCGGTAAGCAACGTCCAGCAGACGATGATCGAGGGCGGCTTCCTGACCATCGCCATCGTGTTCCTGTTCCTGCATTCGTGGCGCAGCACGGTGATCACCGGGTTGGCGCTGCCGATCTCCGTCTTTGGCGCCTTCATGGTGATGGCGGCCTTCGGCTTCACGCTCAACGTCCTCACCCTGATGGCGCTCAGCCTCGCCATCGGCATTCTCATCGACGACGCGATCGTGGTGCGCGAGAACATCATGCGCCACATCGGCTTCGGCAAGACGCACCGGCAGGCGGCGATCGACGGCACCAACGAGATTGGTCTGGCGGTGCTTGCCACCACCTTCTGCATCGTCGCGGTGTTCCTGCCGGTCGCCTTCATGGGCGGCATCATCGGCCGCTTCTTCTTCCAGTTCGGCGTCATGGTTTCGGCGGCGGTGCTGATCTCGCTGTTCGTGTCCTTCACCCTCGACCCGATGCTCTCGAGCATCTGGTACGACCCGCAGGCGCATGGCGACAGCCGCTTCGCCCGCGCCGTGAACGCGGCCCAGGAACGCGCCAATCGCGCCTATCGCGCGCTGCTCGGCTGGTCGCTGCGCTGGCCCAAGCTCACGCTGCTGGTCGCGCTCGCCAGCTTCCTCGGCAGCTTCGCCCTGCCCAAGTACATCGGCTTCGAGTTCGTCCCGCAGGCCGACCTTGGCGAACAGGTCGTGAGCATCGAGACGCCGGTCGGCTCCTCGCTGGAGTACACCGCAGCCAAGCTCGGCCAGGTCGATGCCGCCGTGCGGGAGTTCCCGGAGGTCGACTACACCTACGGCACCGTCAACACCGGCTACGCCAACGGCAAGAACCAGGCGAGCCTCTATCTCCGCCTGAAGCCGATCAAGGAGCGCAGCCGTTCGCCGGAGCAGCTTGCGCAGCCGATCCGCGACAGGCTGGCCAGCATTCCGGGCATACTGGTGTCCATCAACACGCCCGGCGGGCCCGGCGGCGGCGTGCAGAAGCAGCTGCAGCTTTCGCTGCAGGGACCCGACACGGCGGTCCTCGACCGGCTGTCCCAGGACGTCATGGCGCGCGCCTCCGCCATTCCCGGCATGGTCGACCTCGATCGCAACCTGAAAGCCGCCAAGCCGGTCCTGTCGGTGCGACTGCGCCGCGATGCGGCGTCCGACCTCGGCCTCGGCTCGGCCCAGGTGGCGCAATCGCTGAGGCCGCTCTTCGCCGGCGACGAGACCAGCCTGTGGCGGGCGCCCGACGGCGAAAACTATACCGTCATGGTCCGCTTGCCGACCGACGACCGTACCGGCGTCGCCGACCTGCAGCGCATCTGGTTCACCGCGGGGACGGAGGCCAGCGGCTTGCCCCGCATGGTCCACATCGCCCAGATCGCGGACATTATCGACGACGTCGGCGCCTCCCAGATCAACCGGCGCGATCTCAATCGCGAAGTCCAGATCACAGCCAACGTCTCGGGACGGTCGACCGGCGAAGTCAGCAGCGATCTGCAGAAGATCCTGGCGGACACCGCACTGCCGCCCGGCTATCGCTTCGTCTTCGGCGGCTCGACCAAGGACATGGCGGAGAGCGCCGCCTATGCCGGCCAGGCCCTGCTGCTTGCCGTCATCCTGATCTATCTGATCCTGGCCTCGCAGTTCGGCAGCTTCCTGCAGCCCATCGCCATCATGATGTCGCTGCCGATGTCGTTGATCGGTGTCTTTCTCGGCCTGCTGATCGCCGGCACGACACTCAACATCTTCAGCGCGATCGGCTTCATCATGCTGATGGGCCTGGTCACCAAGAACGCCATCCTGCTGGTCGACTTCTTCAACCAGTCGCGCGCACGCGGCACGCCGGTCAACGAGGCCCTGCTCGAAGCGGGCTCGATCCGGCTGCGGCCCATCCTGATGACCACCCTCGCCATGGTGTTCGGCATGATGCCATTGGCGTTGGGGCTGGGCGAAGGCGCCAGCCAGCGCGCGCCGATGGCGCATGCCGTGATCGGCGGCCTGATCAGTTCGACGCTTCTGACGCTGGTCGTCGTGCCGGTGGTGCTGGTCTACATCGACCGTATCGGCACCTGGAGCCGCAAGCGCTTCAGCCGGTCGGCCGATGAAATGGCGCGCGCGCACAAGCCCGCCGAGTAGCGCGCCGCTGCCGATTTCAGGTCATGCTGGCACGATTCGCGCTATGCTCCGGTCATGCCCGATGATGCCCCGACAATCGGCCTGCGTGTCGTCGACTCCCTTGCCGCGGTCGATCCCTGGCAATGGGACGCCTGCGCCCTGGCTCCCGGGTCGGCCGGCAACCCCTTTCTCAGCTACCGCTTCCTGAGGGCCCTGGAGGAGTCGAGGTCCGTCGGGCGGCGGACCGGCTGGCAGCCGCAGTATCTCCTGGCCGAAAGCGCCGACGGCGCCCTGCAGGGCGCGGCGCCGCTCTACGTAAAAGGGCATTCGCAGGGCGAGTACGTGTTCGACCATGGCTGGGCGCAGGCGTTCGAGCGCGCTGGCGGCCGCTACTATCCCAAATTGCAGGTCGCCATCCCCTTCACCCCGGTGCCGGGACCGCGCCTGTTCGCGCGCCCCGGGCCGCTCGCCGACGGCGTCCGCGATGCGATGATCGACATGCTGGCCAAGATCGCCGGCGACAACAACCTCAGCTCGGTCCATGCCACTTTCTGTACCGAGGCCGAGTGGAGGCGCTTCGGCGAGCACGGCTGGCTGCTTCGATTGGGTCAGCAGTTCCATTGGCACAACAACGGCTACCGCAGCTTCGACGAGTTTCTGGCGGCACTCTCCTCGCGCAAGCGCAAGGCCATCCGCAAGGAGCGCGACGCGGTCCGCCGCGAAGGCCTCACCGTGCGGGCGCTGAGCGGCACCGACATCCAGCCCGCGCACTGGGATGCCTTTTTCGCCTTCTACATGGACACCGGTGGCCGCAAATGGGGCTCGCCCTACCTGACTCGGCCGTTTTTCGACATTCTCGGCGCCACCATGGCCGACAAGGTGGTGCTGGTCCTGGCCGAGGCCGACGGCCGGCCGGTGGGCGGTGCGCTCAACCTCCGGGGCGACGACACGCTCTACGGCCGATACTGGGGCTGTCTGGAGAGCCACGCCTTCCTGCATTTCGAGGCCTGCTACTACCAGGCCATCGACTACGCCATCGCCCACGGGCTGCAGCGGGTCGAAGCGGGCGCCCAGGGCGACCACAAGATCCAGCGCGGCTATCTGCCGGTGCCGACCTACTCGGCGCACTGGATCCCCGATGCCGGTTTCCGCCGCGCGGTTGCCGACTATCTCAGCCGCGAGCGGCCGGCGGTCGAGCAGGAGATTGAAGGCCTGATGCAGTACTCGCCGTTCAGGAAAGAAAACGAATAGCGATCACTTCTTGTCGACCATCAGGACGCCGAGAAAGAAGATCACGAAGAAGATCAGCTGCTCGGTCAGTCCCAGGGGCGCCTGCCAGCCGATCTTGTCGACGATGAAGAGGCATACCCAGAACACCGCGGTGGCCAGCACCGCGGCGCGCAGAGCGACCCAGAGAGGCCGGAAGGCACTCACCCGGCCAGCACGGGTTCTTGGCTCGCCGGCGGCAACGCCCCACGCTCGGGCGGAAGAAACTGGAAGACCAGCTTGGCGGCATCACCCTGCCCCTCGACCTCGACACGCACCGTGCCGCCGGTCGACAGCTTGCCGAACAGGACCTCCTCGGCCAGGGGCTTCTTGATGTGCTCCTGGATGAAGCGGCCGAGCGGGCGGGCGCCGAACGTCTTGTCATAGCCCTTCTCGGCCAGCCAGCGACGGGCGGCGTCGCTGAGTTCGATGAAGACCTTGCGATCGGCGAGCTGGCCTTCGAGTTCGGCGATGAACTTGTCGACGACCCGGCCCATCGACTCAGGGCCAAGGCTCGCAAACTTGATGATGGCGTCGAGCCGGTTGCGGAACTCCGGCGAGAACATGCGGTTGATCGCCTCATCGTCCTCGTCGTGTCGCTGCTCCCGGCCGAAGCCCAGCGCCGGCTTGGCGATATCGGCGGCGCCGGCGTTGGTCGTCATGCACAGGATGACGTTGCGGAAGTCCACCGTTCGGCCGTTGTGATCGGTGAGCTTGCCGTAGTCCATCACCTGCAACAGCACGTTGAACACGTCGGGATGCGCCTTCTCGATCTCGTCGAACAGCACGACGCAGTGCGGATGCTGGTTGACCTTGTCGGTCAGCAGGCCACCCTGGTCGAAACCGACATATCCCGGCGGCGCGCCGATCAGGCGCGAGACGCTGTGACGTTCCATGTACTCCGACATGTCGAAGCGAATCAGTTCGAGGCCGAGCAAGCGCGCAAGCTGGCGCGTCACCTCGGTCTTGCCGACGCCGGTCGGGCCGGCCAGCAGGTAGCTGCCGATCGGCTTCTCGGGCGCGCGCAGGCCGGCGCGGGCCAGCTTGATCGAGGCGGCTAGATGCTCGATCGCGCGATCCTGCCCGAACACCACCGTCTTGAGATCGCGGTCGATGTTGCGCAGAAGCTCCGTGTCGTCCTTGGACACGCTCTTGGGCGGGATGCGTGCGATCTTGGCGACGATCTCCTCGATATCGGGGACCTCGATGGTCTTCTTGCGCTGCTCAGGAGCACGCAGCATCTGGGCGGCGCCGACCTCGTCGATGACGTCGATCGCCTTGTCGGGCAGCTTGCGGTCGTGGATATAGCGCGCCGAGAGCTCGACTGCGGCCTTGATGGCGTCGTCTGTGTAGGCGACGTGGTGGTGCTTCTCGTAGACCGGCTTCAGGCCGCGCATGATCTCGATGGCGTCGGAAAGCGTAGGCTCGGGTACATCGATCTTCTGGAAGCGGCGGACGAGAGCGCGATCCTTCTCGAAGTGGTTGCGGTATTCCTTGTAGGTCGTCGAGCCGATGCAGCGCAGTTCTCCCGACTGCAGCGAGGGCTTCAGCAGGTTCGACGCGTCCATCGAGCCGCCCGAGGTGGCACCGGCGCCGATGATGGTGTGGATTTCGTCGATGAACAGCACTGAATTGGGTTTCTTCTTGAGCTCGGCCAGCACCGCCTTGAGACGCTCCTCGAAGTCGCCGCGATAGCGCGTTCCGGCCAGCAGCGCGCCCATGTCGAGCGAGTAGATGACCGACTCCCGCAGCACCTCCGGCACCTCACCGTCGACGATCTTGCGCGCCAGCCCTTCGGCGATCGCCGTCTTGCCGACGCCGGGCTCGCCAACGTAGAGCGGGTTGTTCTTGGTGCGGCGGCACAACACCTGGATCGTGCGCTCGACCTCATGCTCGCGTCCGATCAGCGGATCGACCCGGCCGTCGCGCGCCTTCTGGTTGAGATCGACGCAATAGGCGGCCAGCGCCTCGTTGCCCTGCTTGGCCGCAGCATCGCCGCCGCCTTCCTCCTCGGCACCGCTGACCCGGCGGGTACGGGCGCGTCCAGGCACCTTGGCCTTGCCGTGGCTGATGTAGTCCACCGCATCGAGACGGGTCATCCCCTGGTTTTCGAGGAACGACACGGCGTGGCTGTCGCGCTCGGAAAACAGCGCAACGAGAACGTTGGCGCCCGTCACCTCGTTGCGGCCCGACGACTGGACATGGACGGCGGCTCGCTGGACGACCCGCTGGAAGCCGGCGGTCGGCAGTGGTTCGTTCTGTGTCTGGGTGATGATGCCCTTCAGCCGGTTGTCGACGAAGGTCTCGAGATCGTGCCGCAGACGGTCGATGTCGACGCCGCAGGACTTGAGCACCGGCAAGGCATCCTCGTCCTCCGTCATCGCCAGGAGCAGATGCTCCAGCGTGGCGTATTCGTGCCGGCGCTCGCCGGCCAAGCCGAAGGCGCGATGGAGGGACTTCTCGAGGTTCTTGGACAACATGGACATCGAACCACCTCGACGGAAAACGGACTACTCTTCTTCGAACTACTCTTTCTCCAACGTACACTGGAGAGGGTGCTGGTTCTTGCGCGCGTAGTCCACGGTCTGCGTCACCTTGGTCTCGGCGATCTCGTAGGTGTAGACTCCGCACACGCCCACGCCCTTCTGGTGGACATGGAGCATGATCTGCGTCGCCTCATCGCGATTCTTCTGAAAGATATGCTGCAACACGTCGACAACGAACTCCATCGGCGTGTAGTCGTCGTTGAGCATCAGGACCTTGTACATCGACGGCTTCTTGGTGCGGGTCCGCGTGAGCGTGAGCGCGCCGGTCCGGCCATCGTTGTCGCCCCCTCCGTCGTCGCGTCTTGGCGGCTGCCGCGGCGGGCCACCCGGCGGCTCGCTGGGCCCGCCCAGCCGACCGCCCGCGAAGCGCCCTTCGTTAGCCATACGCACTGACCCCATCGCCCGGATCAAACTCCTGTCCATCCCACAAGTGAATTATATAGGGAGTACTGGCGATTCCGCTACCTCGGCCGCAGCCCATCCGTCCCCACCATCAGGATCCAGCGATCGTAGTTGCCGTGGCGGAATTCCGAGGGTTCGAGCTTGCGCGGGCGATTGATGGCCAGCGGTACATTGTCCCATTCGAACAGCTTCTCGGCAAACCGCACCCTGGCGAAGCCATCGGTCGGGTAGTGATAGGCTTGGAAGCCCCAGACTCCCGCCCGGCAGGAAGCGACGGTCCACCAGAAGTCGTTGTTCGGCAGGCGAAGCCCGTCCGGCGGCGGCCCGAAGGCCGCGCTGGCCTCGAGCAAACCAACGATTTCGCGCGTTTCGTCGACATTCAGGATACGCTCGCCGCGCATCATGCTCCAGGGAGCGAGCGTGTCCCGGGGGCCGTTGATCACGATTTCCGCCGCTGCGATGCGGTTCGACAGCGCCCCCATGCTGAGGCCGGCGAAGCCATCGGGCTGCAGGAATATCTCATAGGTGCGAACCTGCTCGCGCCAGAGCGCATTGTAGATCAGCCGTATGCGGTCGCGCCCGCCTGCCCGGCAGGCCTCTCGTATGTCGTCTGCCGCGACGTAGGAGAACCAGTTGAAGCTGCGGATGATCGGCGGATCGACATTGCGATCGGCGCGCTGTGCCACGGCTGCCGGAGCGTAGGCCAGGACGACACCGGCGATGGCCAAGACCCAGGACTTCATCGTGCTCTCTCCTTTGCCGCGCCCGGCATTATGAGGGACCAACTGGGGCGCCAGCACGGCGGGGGAAAGTTGCATAACCGCAAAAACTTTAGTATTGTGTCAGGAATTGCCCATAACATCTTGTCAGGGCACAAAAATATTCGATCAAGCGTAATGGCGTAATTCGCGATGACTTTCCCTCTCAAGCGCATCGCGGCCGGCCTGTCTCGGCTTGCCGTCGGCATTCTATTTGCTGGTGCTATTGTCGCACCGTCCGGCGTCGATGCCCAGTCGACGACGACCAAACGTGCCTCGCCTTCCGCCAAGGCACGCAGCGCCGCCAAGCCCGTCGTTCAGAACCCCTCTGCCTGGGTGGCCAACCCTGCCGTCACCGGCAAGGCCGCCTACCTGATCGTCGATGCCACCAGCGGCCGTGAGCTCGCCGGTGACCAGGCCGACGAACTGCGGTACCCGGCGTCGCTCACCAAACTGATGACGGTCTACCTCACGTTTTCGGCGCTCGACTCCGGCCGCTTGTCGTTGAGTGACGCGCTGGCCGTTTCGGCCAACGCCTTGAATGCCCAGCCCACCAAGATGGGCCTGCCTCCCGGCGGTTCGGTCAGCGTGCGCGACGCCACGATGGCTCTGGTGACGCGCTCGGCGAACGACGCCGCCATCGTGCTGGCCGAGGCGCTTGCCGGCGACGAGCCGACTTTCGCCCGGCTGATGACCCAGAAGGCGCGTCAGCTCGGCATGAGCTCGACGGTGTTCCGCAACGCGTCGGGCCTGCCCAACCGCGAACAGGTCACCACCGCGCGAGACATGGCACGCCTCGCCAACGCCTTGCTGCGCGACTATCCGCACTACTACGCGGTGTTTTCCGTCCAGAGCTATCCCTACCGCGGCCGCTCGCTGGATAATCACAACCGCATGCTGGGCTACTATGAAGGCGCCGATGGTATGAAGACGGGATACACCGCCGCCTCCGGCTTCAACCTTGTCATGTCGGCGATGCGCGACAATCGCCGGCTGATCGGCGTCGTGATGGGTGGCGAGAGCGCCGGCCGCCGAGACCGCCAGATGGCCGATCTGCTCGATCGCGGCTTTACCAGTGCGCAGACGATGGGCCTCTCGCCCTGGACCTCGATCCGCAAGCCGCCATCGGCCCGCTACTCCGCCGCGCAGTTCATGCCCGGCGCTGCCATCCAGGAAACAGCCCCTCGCGTCGCCGTCGCCAAGGCCGACACGGCCGTCCCGCCCGCAGCGCCGCCTCAGGCCGCGGCCACGCGCGTCGCCGGACCGGCCGCTCCTGCTGCCGCACCCGCCACTCCGGACAACCTCGCGCTGGGCAGCTGGGTCATCCAGGTCGGATCTTTCAACGAGCCGCAGGCCGCGCAGCTTGCGCTGGAGCGGGCCTCGGCCGCGTTGCCAAACACCATGCGCTCGAGCGCCGCCGCAACGGTCGACGAAGTGCAGATGGCCAACAAGGTGTTCCATCGCGCGCGCCTCACCAACCTGTCGCAGGAGCAGGCCGTCGACGGTTGCAGGCGCCTCGAAAAGCAGAAGATCTACTGCTCGCCGCTGCAGATCACAGCCTGGAATACCCCGGGTGCGCGCTGAAGGCACGGCTGACGCGGGCCACGAATGCCCGCTTGGCGCCACGCTGCCATGCCGTCAGATCCCAGGCCTCGCGGCTCGGCTTCAGACGACTGGCCACCGGCTCGAACACCGAGACCGTTATCAGCCGTCCAGCTGAACCGACCTTGAGCGGCACGACCCGGTAGCCTGGCCCTTCGTAGGCCGCAAGCCGCGCCACGTCGCGGGGGCTGAGACCGCCCACGATCGCACCGGCCACCTTGCTGCGCGGATCCCGAATGATGACTGGATAGCTCCCGCCCTGCGCCCGCCTGCGGGCGTGCCCCGCCAGGGTCGCCGGCAAAAAGGCCGCCGGGGGCAATCGCCGACCCAGCACCAGCGCCGTCACATCGCGGTCGAGGAGCGTTCCGTAGAAGAAGAAGCGCATCAGTGGTGTCCGGCCGATGCCTCGTCGGGCAGGTTGACGCCGCTGGCCGACAAGGCCGTCTTGAGATCGCTCATCAGCCGCTCGAGACCGGCCTCGTCCGCCGCCTCGCACCGCGCCACGAGCACGGGCTGGGTATTCGAGGCGCGCAACAGCCACCAGCCGTCCGCCGTGCTGACCCTGACGCCGTCGATGTCCGACAGCTTGGCCCCGGCTTTCAGCAGCCGAGCTTTTACTTCGTCGACGATCCGGAACTTGGCTTCGTCCGGGCAATCGAAACGCAGCTCCGGCGTGTTCACCGGCTGGGGAAGGCCGTCACGCATGTCGGCCAGGCTCTGGTCGCTGTTGGCCACGATATTCAGGAGCCGCAGCCCGCAATAGAGCGCGTCGTCGAAGCCGTAGAAGATGTCGGCGAAGAAGATATGGCCGCTCATTTCGCCGGCAAGCGGCGCGCCCACCTCGGCCATCTTGCTCTTGATCAGCGAATGGCCAGTCTTGAACATCATGGGCTTGCCGCCGGCCTTGGCGATCTCGTCGAACAGCACCTGGCTCGCCTTGACGTCAGCGATGATGGTCGCTCCCGGATGCGTCTTCAGCACGTCCCGCGACCACAACACGAGAAGCTGGTCGCCCCACAGGATGCGGCCCTTGCCGTCGATGGCGCCGATCCGGTCGCCGTCGCCGTCGAAGGCGATGCCGAGGTCGCAACCGCGCTTCCTGACCTCGGCGACAAGCTGCTCGAGGTTCTTGGGCACCGTGGGATCCGGATGGTGAGACGGAAAGGTGCCGTCGACCTTCTCGTTCAGGACGAAGTGCTCGCCCGGCAGCTTGTCGACGACGGCGCGGATCGACACGCCGACAGCGCCGTTGCCGGTGTCCCACGCGACCTTCAGCTTCTTGCCGGGCTTGACGTCCTTCAGCAGGCGGGCGGCATAGGCGGCCAGAATGTCCTTCTTCTCCGCCCGGCCTTGCCCGCTCTCCCAGTCGGCCTTGGCAGCCATCGCCCCCAGCGTCTGGATGTCGGCGCCGAAGAACGACTTCTTGCCCATCATCATCTTGAAGCCGTTGTAGTCGGGCGGATTGTGCGATCCGGTGATCATGATCCCGCCATCGGCATCGAGGTGGTAGACGGAGAAATACAGCATGGGTGTCGCCGCAAGGCCGATGTTCGTCACATCGACGCCGGCCGATGTCAGGCCCTCGATGCAGGCGGCCGCCAGTTCCGGCGAACTCAGCCGGCCGTCGTATCCCAGCGCCACGCGGCTGCCGCCCTTGCGGCGCACCAGAGTGCCGAACGTCCGGCCGATCGCCCGGGCATCGGCGGCATGCACGGTGCCGCCGACGATGCCGCGAATGTCGTACTCGCGCAGGATGCTGGGATCTAACTTGTGGGCGCGCTCACTCATGGAAACTCTCCGGAAACTTCATAAAAGACCTAGGTGCGTGGCCGCGGGCGGCCGATCCCCTCGTAGGCGAAACCCAGACCGCGCATTTCCTCGGGGTCGAAGATGTTGCGCAGGTCGACAATGCGCGGCTGGCGCATCGCCTCCTTGATCCTTCGCGGATCGAGGCCGCGAAACTCGTGCCACTCCGTGATGACCACCAGGACGTCGGCGCCGCTGGCCGCCTCGTAGGCAGTCTTGGCGAAACCGATGCCGGGCAGCAGGCGCGCCGCCTCCGCCATGCCCGCCGGATCGAAGGCCACGATCGTCGCGCCCGCCGCCTGAAGCGCAGGCACGATGTCGAGCGAGGGAGCGTCGCGCATGTCGTCGGTGTCGGGCTTGAAGGTGAGCCCCAGAACCGCGATCTTCAGCCCCTTCACCGAACCGCCGGAGAACTCGACGACCTTCTGCGCCATGCGCTTCTTTCTGGAATTGTTGACCTCGATCACCTGCTCGACGATGGTCTGTGGCGCATTCGCCTCGCGCGCCGTGTAGGCCAGCGCCAACGTGTCCTTGGGGAAACACGAACCGCCGAAGCCCGGGCCGGGATGGAGGAACTTGCGGCCGATGCGTCCGTCCAGTCCGATCCCGCGTGCCACGTCATGAACGTCCGCCCCGACCTTCTCGCAGAGGTCGGCGATTTCGTTGATGAAGGTGATCTTCGTCGCCAGGAAGGCGTTGCCGGCGTACTTGGTCACCTCCGCCGTCTCGATGTTGGTGAACACCATCGGCGTCTGGATGAGATTGAGCGGCCGATAGATCGCCGCCATCACATCGCGTGCGCGTTGGCTCTCCACCCCGATCACGACCCGGTCGGGCTTCATGAAATCTTCGATCGCCGCCCCTTCGCGTAAAAACTCCGGATTGGCCGCGACGTCGAATTCTCCCGACGGCTGCGCCTCGCGGATGATGCGCGCCACTTCGCGGCCCGTGCCGACCGGCACCGTCGACTTGGTGACGACCACGGTATAGCCGCGGATCGCCTCGGCAATCTCGGCGGCGGCGGCGTAGACGTAGCTCAGGTCGGCATGGCCATCGCCGCGCCGCGTCGGGGTGCCGACGGCGATGAACACCGCGTCGGCATTGCCCACCGCGTCGCCAAGATTGCTGCCGAATTCAAGACGGCCGGAGCGAACATTGTCGGCAACCAGCTTCTCGAGGCCGGGTTCGTAGATCGGGATCTCGCCCCGGCGCAGCCGCGCGATCTTGTCGGCCTCCTTGTCGACGCAAACGACGTCGTGGCCGAACTGCGCGAAGCAAGCGCCGGACACAAGCCCGACGTAGCCGGCGCCGATCATGGCGATGCGCATGCGATCAGCCTTTCATCAAGCGTTCGATCAACGCGCGGCTCTCGGCTTTGGTGTCGGCACGGCTGAGCGATATCGCGACATTGGCTTCGAGGAAGCCGAGACGGTTGCCGCAATCGTAGCGCTGCCCCTTGTAGGTGAGTGCATGAAAGGGCTTGTGGCCGATCATCTTGCCCATGGCGTCGGTGAGCTGGATCTCGCCCCCGGCACCCTTTTCGTGCCGATCAAGATGATCGAAGACCTCGGGCAGCACGACGCTTCGGCCGATCCAGGCGAGCGTCGAAGGAGCCTCCTCGGGCCTGGGTTTCTCGACAATGCCGGTCACCTCGGCGAGGCCGTCCTTCTCCGGCTTCACCGCGACAATGCCGTAGCTCTTCGTCTGTTCGCGCGGCACGTTCATCACCGCGACGATGTTGCCGCCGCTCTTCTCGTGCGCCTCCACGAGTTGGGCCGTGCAGGTCGGCGTGCTTACCATCAACTCGTCCGGGAGCAGGACGGCAAAAGGCTCGCGGCCGATCCAGTGGCGAGCGCACCATACCGCGTGGCCGAGCCCGAGCGGCTTCTGCTGGCGCGTGAAGACCGCGCTGCCCTGCTTCAGCGTCACGGCCTCACTCTGCTTCAGTTCGGCCGCCTTGTTGCCGCGGCGCTGGAGCGTGTCTTCCAGTTCGTACGCGGCATCGAAATGATCCTCGATGGCGCCCTTGTTGCGGCCGGTGACGAAGACGAACTCCTCGATCCCCGCCGCCAGGCATTCCTCGACGGCGTACTGGATCAGCGGTCGATCGACCACGGTCAGCATTTCCTTGGCCATCGCCTTGGTGGCCGGCAGGAAACGGGTGCCCAGTCCGGCGACCGGCAGAACAGCTTTGCGGACTCGCTGCACCATGCTCATCGACCTCGTTCAACGCTTCGTTATTGTACGGCCAAGTCCACAATTTGACAGGAATCGCCGACGCCGGCGCGCAAAAGGTCGCGGTAGATGCCACGAGGGCGCCGGCACTGGCAAGATTCATCCACCGAGCAACACGTCCTTGGCCCGGTTGATGCGCGCGGCCAGGTCGACGCTGCCCCCGACATCGGGGTGGACGCGCTGGATCAGCCGCCGATGGGCCGCACGGATTTCCTCCGCCGTCGCACCTTCGGCCAGCCCGAGGACAGCCAGCGCCTCGTCCCGCGTCATGTCACCACCGCGTCCGCTTGGTGGCGCCCGGCGGGCGTTGCGCCAGTCGGTCCCCAAGCGGCGATCGAGATAGGCCTCCAGGACCTTGAGCGAATCGGCATCCGCCGCACACTCGGCATGTAACGCGTGCAGCTCGCCATCGGACAGCGCATCGAGCGAGCGGCCCGCGAAGCCTCCCGACAGCACCGTCCCGCCGACATCGCCGGTGGTGTGGTCGATCCAGGCCTGCAGGAAGGCGGTGCGGACCTCCGTGCGCTGCCCTGAACCGGGGGAACTGAAGCCGCCCGACGGCCGATGGCGCGCCGCGCGGGCGATCAGGGCGGCGATCACGAAGCCGGCGAGGCCCAGAAGCTCCGGCAACAGACCCGGCAGGAAGCGGACTCCGAAGATCAGCAACCCGCCAACACCGACTGCGCCCAGCACCACAAGAACAGGCCGCAGCAGGCGGGCCAGGCTCGACGGGCTGGCGCGCAGAAACCAGGCGATTCCGAAAGCCACAATCGCCAGCCCGACGAGCGCCAGAAGAATCGCAGGCATGGTCTACTGCCGCGAAGGCGCGGATGACGCCGGCGGCGCAGGCGTCGCCGGCGACTGCGACTGGGATTGCTCCAGGCGTTCACGCTGTATCTCGCGCCAGCGCGCGACATTGCGATTGTGTTCGACGAGAGTCGTGGCGAAGGCATGCCCGCCCTGTCCGTCGGCGACAAAATAGAGCGACCGGTCGCGGGCGGGGTTGGTCGCCGCCATGATCGAGGCACGCCCCGGATTGCAGATCGGGCCGGGCGGCAGTCCAGTGACGACATAGGTGTTGTAGGGCGACGTCGACTGCAGGTCGGCCCGGGTCAGCTCACGGTTGAGCGGCCCCTTGCCGCCGGTGAGGCCATAGATCGTGGTCGGGTCGCTCTCCAGTTTCATCTTGCGCCGGAGTCGGTTGATGAAGACCGCCGCCACGCGAGCCCGCTCGGCGGGAATCGCCGTTTCCTTTTCGATTATGGAGGCGAGCACAAGCGCCTCGCGCCGATTGGCAAGCGGCAATCCGGGCGCGCGCTTGCGCCAGGCGGCATCAAGCGTCTTTTCCATCGCCTCCTTCATGCGCAGCAGCAGCCCGTCGCGGGTGTCGTCGCGCGAGTAGAAGTAGGTTTCGGGCAGCAAGTCGCCTTCCTTGACGTCGAGCGTGATATCCCCGGTCAGCGCCTCGGTCTTGCGCAGCTGCTCGACGACCTCGGCGGTGGTCATGCCCTCGGGTATCGTGAACCGTCGCTGCACCACCTTGCCCGACTGCAGCAGTTCGACCAGGGCCAGCATCGACGTACGTGCCGGAATCTCGTACTCGCCGGCCTTGATCGTCTTGGGGGTGGGATCGATCATCAAGGCAATACGGAACAGCCGCGTGTGGGCGATGACGCCCTCCTCCTCCAGGACCTTGGCCATGGTGACCGGGCCGGCCCCGCGCGGAATCACGACCGTCTTGGTGGTCCGCAGCGGCCCTTCGGCAGTCAGCAGCGAGCGGCCGAGATAGAACGAGCCGCCCATCAAGGTCGCGAACAGCGCGACGAAGAAGAGAACCCAACGGAAGTAGCTGAGCATCACTCAGCTCCCGGCCATCAAACGGGGCCGAAAATCAACGATGCGTTGGTGCCGCCGAAACCGAACGAATTGCTGAGCGCGTAGCGGACGGTGCGTTGCTTGGCCTGCTTGGGCACCAGGTCGATGTCACAGCCTTCGTCGGGTTCATCGAGATTGAGCGTCGGCGGCACGATCTGGTCGCCGACCGACTTGATGGCATAGATCGCCTCGATGGCGCCGGCGGCGCCCAGCAGGTGGCCGGTCGCCGACTTGGTCGACGACATCGACAGTTTGTAGGCGCTCTCGCCAAAGGTGCGCTTTACGGCGCCGAGCTCGATGACGTCGGCCATGGTCGACGTACCGTGCGCGTTCACATAGTCGATCTGATCGGTGTTCAACTTTGCCCGCTTCAACGCCGCCTTCATGGCGCGCATCGCGCCGTCGCCGTCCTCCGACGGAGCGGTGATGTGGTAGGCGTCGCCCGAAAGCCCGTAGCCCACGATTTCGCCATAGATCCTGGCGCCGCGTTTCTTTGCGTGCTCGTATTCCTCGAGCACGACGCAGCCCGCGCCCTCACCCATGACAAAGCCGTCGCGCTTCCTGTCCCAGGGGCGCGAAGCCTCGGTCGGCGTGTCGTTGAAGTCGGTCGACAGCGCCTTGCAGGCGTTGAAGCCGGCAATACCGATACGGCAGATCGCGGCCTCGGCGCCGCCGGCTACCATCACGTCGGCATCGTCGAGCTGGATGAGCCGCGCGGCGTCGCCCAATGCGTGCGCGCCGGTGGCGCAGGCCGTCACCACCGAATGGTTGGGACCTCGGAAGCCGTACTTGATGGAGACTTGTCCCGACGCGAGATTGATCAGCGCCGACGGAATGAAGAACGGGCTGACGCGTCGGGGCCCTCTCTCCTTCAGAATCAGCGAAGTTTCATAAATGGTCTGCAGGCCGCCAATGCCGGCGCCGATCATCACGCCGGTACGGTTGCGACCTTCGTCGTCCTGCGGCTTCCAGCCCGAATCCTCGACCGCCTGCTCGGCGGCGGCCAGCCCGAAGACGATGAACCGGTCGAGCTTCCGCTGCTCCTTGGGCGCCATGTAGGAGTCGACGTTGAAGTGGCCGTTCGCCTTGTCGCCGATCGGCACCTCGCCGGCGATCCTGGTTGCCAGATCCGACGTATCGAAGGCCTGAATCGAGCGGATACCCGACTCGCCGGCAAGCAGCCGTCGCCAATTGGTGTCGACGCCGTCACCCAACGGCGTCACCATTCCCATACCCGTTACGACTACTCGCCTCATCGTCCGCCTTCCTTGCCGCAGGAACCGGCGAAGATCAGGACTTCGCGTTGCTCTTGATGAACCCGATCGCGTCACCGACGGTCTGGATCTTCTCGGCCGCGTCGTCGGGGATCTCGATGCCGAATTCCTCCTCGAACGCCATCACGAGTTCGACGGTATCGAGGCTGTCCGCGCCCAGATCGTCGATGAACTTCGCATCTTCCTTGACCTGCGCCACTTCGACGCCGAGATGCTCCACCACGATCTTCTTAACGCGCTCGGCAATGTCGCTCATTCTCTTGTCCTTCCCGTATCTTCAAACACCGCTTCGTCGAAGGGGGCCGACGATTTCCGGCTCTCCTAACATAGCTCCCCGGCCATTGGCTAGGGCCAGAAAGCCCACAAAATCAGGCACTTGTGGCCCTTACGTCAAGGTCGCCGGCCTCAAATCATCGCCATGCCGCCGTTGATGTGCAGCGTCTGGCCGGTGACATAGGCCGCCTCGTCACTCGCCAGATAGACCACGCCGGCAGCGATCTCGTCGGGCGTGCCCAGCCGGTCGGCGGGCACGCGGCCGAGAATGCCCTTCTTCTGGTCGTCGGTCAGCCCATCGGTCATCGGCGTGGCGATGAATCCCGGCGCCACGCAATTGACCGTGATGCCCCGCGAGGCAAGCTCCTGCGCCAGCGACTTGGACATCCCGATCAGGCCTGCCTTGGCCGCGGCGTAGTTGGCCTGGCCCGGATTGCCGGTGACGCCCACGATCGACGTGATGTTGATGACCCGGCCGAAGCGCCGCTTCATCATGCCCCGCATCGCCGCGCGAGTCAGGCGGAATGTGCCTGTCAGGTTCACCTGCAGAACCTTGTCCCACTCCTCGTCCTTCATGCGCATCGAGATATTGTCGCGCGTGATGCCCGCGTTGTTCACCAGGATATCGAGCTTGCCCATCGCCGCCTCGGCCTCCTTGGCCAACCGGTCAATGTCGGCGGCGTCGTCCATCCTGGCCGCTACGACATGGGTCCGCTCACCGAGCGAAGCCTTCAACTGCTCCAGAGCCTCGGCGCGTGTGCCGGACAGCGTCACGGTGGCGCCCTGACCGTGCAGGGCGCGGGCGATTGCGCCGCCGATTCCGCCGGACGCGCCGGTGACGAGGGCTGCCTTGCCGCTCAGGTCGAACATGGCCAGGTCCTCTTCAAACGGTCTTGAGAAAAACTTCGATGTCGCCGGGCGCGTTCAGGGCCAGTCCCGCCATGTCCTTGTCGATCCGCTTGACCAGGCCGGATAGCACTTTGCCCGTACCACACTCGACCAGCGTGTCGACGCCTTTCGTCTTCATGTATTGCACGCTCTCCCGCCAGCGAACGAGGCCGGTCACCTGCTCGACCAGCCGTTGCCTGATGGTCGCCGGATCGCTGATTTCGGAAGCGATCACGTTGGCGACCAGCGGCACCCGCGGCGGCATCAGCTCGACCTCCGCGAGGGCCGCCTTCATCGCATCGGCGGCGGGTTGCATGAGCGGACAATGGAAGGGCGCGCTGACAGGCAGCAGCATGCCACGCTTGGCGCCGCGCGCCTTGGCCGCCTCGATTGCGCGTTCGACGGCATCCTTGTGGCCACTCACCACGACCTGGCCGCCGCCATTGTCGTTGGCGGCGGCGACCACTTCACCCTGCGCCGCCTCCTTGCAGGCTTCGAGCGCCGGTCCGAGCTCGATGCCAAGCAGCGCCGCCATGGCGCCAACGCCGACCGGTACCGCCTTTTGCATCGACTGGCCGCGCAGCTTCAGAAGACGCGCGGCATCCGCGACTTTCAGCGAGCCGGCCGCGGCCAGGGCCGAGTACTCGCCCAGCGAGTGCCCGGCCACATGGGAGGCCATCGCCGACAGCGCCTTGCCACCGTCCTTTTCCAGAATGCGCACCACGGCCAGGCTGACGGCCATCAGGGCCGGCTGGGCGTTCTCGGTCAGGATCAGGTCGCTTTCGGGCCCCTCACGCATCAACTTGGAAAGATTCTGCTTCAGCGCCTCGTCGACTTCGCCGAAGACGTCCCGGGCGGTGGCGAAGGCGGCGGCCAGATCGACCCCCATGCCGACGGCCTGCGATCCCTGGCCCGGAAAGACGAAAGCCCGACTCATGCGCGTTTCCCCTCGATTTTGACGCTAATTGGGCAGTCATACCGGGGCGTCGGGCCCAGTCAAGCCGCGCCGGGATTGCCTTGATTTCGGGCGGCAGGCCTGTATAACCCCCGCTCTTCGGGACCCAAATCGGTCCCGATCTCCTTGCCGGTCCAAGCCTTCCGCGAAGGGCCGGCTAGATCCGGGCGGTTGCCGGTCGATCCTTTCCCGCAAGGGTGGCGGACGCGACGAACTCCGGGTCACCAACAGCCATAAGGAGCCGAATCTACATGGCACTCTACGAGAACGTCTTCATTGCGCGTCAGGACGTCCCGGCGACGCAGGTGGAGGCACTGACCAGCCAGTTCGCCGACATCGTCACCGGCCTGGGCGGCACCGTCTCCAAGAAGGAGTACTGGGGCCTGCGCTCGCTGACCTACCGCATCAAGAAGAACCGCAAGGGTCACTACACCCTGCTCAACATCGACGCCCCCTCCGCCGCGGTGAAGGAAATGGAGCGGACGATGTCGATCAACGAAGACATCATCCGCTTCCTGACCGTGCGCGTCGACGCGCTCGAGGAAGGTCCGTCCGCCATCATGGTGCGCAGCGCCGAGAAGTCCGATCGTCCGGGTGGCGATCGCGGCGACCGCTGGGGCGATCGCCCGGCGCGACGCGAGCGTCCGCGCTTCGGCGACGAAGCCGCTCCGGCAGCCGCCATCACGGGAGATGAAGAATGAGCGCCCAACGCCGCCCCTTCACGCGCCGCCGCAAGAGCTGCCCGTTCTCCGGCGCCAACGCGCCGGTGATCGACTACAAGGACGTGCGTCTGCTGCAGCGCTTCGTCTCCGAGCGCGGCAAGATCGTGCCCAGCCGCATCTCGGCGGTATCGTCGAAGAAGCAGCGCGAACTCGCCCAGGCGATCAAGCGCGCCCGTTTCCTGGCGCTCCTGCCCTATCTCATCGCCTAGCCGGGGGACCGAATCATGCCGATGAACGTCATCCTGCTGGAGCGTGTGCCGAAACTCGGGCAGATGGGCGATGTTGTGAAGGTGAAGCCCGGCTTCGCCCGCAACTACCTGCTGCCGCAGAAGAAGGCGCTGCGCGCTACCAAGGACAACATCACCTACTTCGAATCGCAGCGTAAGACTCTCGAGGCCCAGAACCTCGAGCGCCGCACCGAGGCCGAAGCCGTCGGCGCCAAGATGAGCGACCTCAAGGTCATCCTCATCCGGCAGGCGTCCGAGGCCTTGCAGCTCTACGGTTCGGTGACCTCGCGCGATATCGCCGATGGCGCCGTCGCCGCTGGCGTGAAGATCGAGCGCGGCCAGGTCGAACTCGACAAGCCGATCAAGGCGCTGGGCGCCCACAAGATCAAGATCCACCTCCACCCCGAGGTCATGGTCGAGATCACCGTCGTGGTCGCGCGCTCGCCCGACGAAGCCGAGTTCCTGGTCAAGGGCGGCACGCTGGTCGCCGAGAACGAGCGCGCCGCCCACGAGGCAGCGGAAGCCGCCCGGCGCGCCGCCGAGCAGGCCGCGGCGCTGTTCGAGGCCAAGGCCACCGAGGGCGAGGCGGCCGAAGCGCCGGCCGCCAGCGAGGAAGCGCCGGCCGAAAAGAAGTAGCCCGCGTGCCGCCGGGCACCGTATCGAATATCCGACGCATGCCATCGCACCACGATGGCATGCGTTTTCTTTTGGTCGGGCCGTGATCTGGCGCCTGGGCGCGCTGGCTGTCGCCGCGCTGGTCGCCCTGCCGCTGCTCGGCGTGGCCTCGAGCCTGTTGTCATGGCAGGGCGAGTTGTGGCGGCACCTGGCCCAAACGCAGCTTGCCGACATCGCCGGCAATACCGTCGTTCTGCTGCTGGGCGTCGGCCTTGGCACCACCGTCATCGGCACCGGCACCGCCTGGCTGGTCACGATGTGCCGGTTCCCGGGGAGCCGGGCGATGCAGTGGGCGCTGCTGCTGCCGCTGGTCCTTCCGACCTACATCATCGGCTATGCCTATGCCGACCTGCTGGCCTTCGCCGGACCGTTGCAGGCGACGCTGCGCGGAGCCACCGGCTGGGTGCGCGGTGACTACTGGTTTCCCGACCTGGGATCGGCGGCCGGCATTGCCCTCCTGTTCACGCTCGTTCTCTATCCCTACGTCTACCTGGCGGCGCGCGCGGCGTTCCTGGCGCAGTCGCAGCCGCTGCTCGAAGCCAGCCGCATCCTGGGTCACGGGCCCTGGCAGACCTTCTGCCGCGTCGGACTGCCGCTCGCGCGGCCGGCGATCGCTGCCGGCGCGGCACTGGCGCTGCTGGAGGCGTTGGCCGACTTCGGCACCGTCCAGTACTACGGCGTCCATACCTTCACGACAGCGATCTACCGGACCTGGTACGGGCTGGGCAACCGCGAGGGTGCCGCCCAGATCTCGCTGATCCTGATCGTCATTGCTGCACTTCTGATCCTCGTCGAGCGCCGTTCGCGCGGCCGCGCCCGCTTTCACATCACATCCAATCTCCACGATCAGGCCGAGCCGGTCCTTCTTGCCGGTTGGCGGGCGGCCGCGGCCATGCTCGTCTGTGCGCTGCCCGTACTGCTGGGGTTTGCCCTGCCGACGCTTCATCTGGCGCAGCTTGCCCTCAGTTCCGGCTCGACGCTGGGCGACCCGCGCTTCCTGAGCGAGGCAACCAACAGCTTGGTGCTCGCTGCTCTCGCAGCGCTCTGCATCGTCGGGTTGGCCCTTTTCCTGAGTTATGCCGGGCGGCTGGTTCGCCAGCGCGCCCTCAACCGCACGATCGAATTCGCCTCGCTCGGCTACGCCATTCCCGGCGCGGTCATCGCCGTCGGCATCATGTTGCCTCTGGCCTGGACCGATCGCCTGATCGGCCAGATCTCGAGCGGTCTGTTCGGCCTGTCGGTCGGACTGCTGTTGAGCGGGACCGCGTTCGCCCTGGTGCTGGCCTACACGGTGCGCTTCCTGGCCGTCGGACTGGCCAATGTCTTGCCGGGGTTGAGCTCGATCGATCCGGCCATGGACGCCAGCGCGCGCGTGCTGGGCGCGCGGCCGCACCAGGTCCTGCGCTACATCCATCTACCGATGCTGCGCGGCCCCGCGCTGACGGCGGGCTTGATCGCTTTCGTCGAGGTCTTGAAGGAACTGCCGGCTACGCTGCTGATCCGGCCTTTCAACTTCGACACGCTGGCCGTCGGCGTCTACCGCTTCGCCTCGGATGAACGCCTTGCTCAGGCCGCGGTTGGCGCAATCCTGATCGTCGCAGTCTCGCTGGCGCCGGTGATCCTGCTCAGCCGGGCGATTGCCACTCCGATGCCTACTTCCAGCCCGCCCGATCCATGATCTTCAGCGCCTCGACATTGTTCTGTGCGTAGACGCGCGCATTGAGTTCATCTTCCTTGAACGAGCCCAGCGCCTTGAGTTCACCCGCCGGCTCGACGCCGGCCACCACCGGGTACTCAGAGTTGCCGTCGGCGAAATAACGCTGGGCCTGCACCGAAACCAGGTACTCCAAAAACTTCACCGCGGCGTCGCGGTTGGGCGCGTGACGCGCCACGGCGCCGCCGCTGATGTTCATATGCGTGCCGCGGTCGGCCTGGTTGGGGAATATCACGCCAACCTTGGCGGCGATCTCGCGGTCCTCCGGCTTCTTCGATTTCATGAGGCCGATCAGATAGTAGGTGTTGGCAAGGCAGAGATCGGCCTCGCCCGCCGCCACGCCCATGATCTGGTCGCGGTCGCCGCCACGGGGCGGACGCGCGAGGTTGGCCGCGATGCCCCTCGCCCAGGCCTCCGCCTTCTCGGGTCCAAGAGCTGCGAGGATCGAGCCGGTCAGGGATTGGCTGTAGATGTTGCCCGACGAGCGCGTCAGCAGCCGGCCCCTCCACTTCGGGTCGGC
Source organism: Reyranella sp. (assembly GCA_019745575.1). Lineage (GTDB taxonomy): Bacteria > Pseudomonadota > Alphaproteobacteria > Reyranellales > Reyranellaceae > Reyranella. The sequence continues at coordinate 23,028 of JAIETA010000210.1, forward strand.
CAGGCTCTCGTAGGTTGGCGCTTCGGCCGGCTTCACCTTGTCCTTGTTGTACATGATCACACGCGCGCGCTTGGAGAAGCCGAACCACATGCCGTCGGGGTCGCGCAGATAGGCCGGAACGGCCTTGGTCAGGACAGCCGAGGACACGCTTTGCAGCAGCCCCATCTGGCGGGCCCGCTCGATGCGCCCGGCATCGACGGTGAGGAAGACGTCGCACGGGCTCTTGTCGCCCTCGGCCTTCAGGCGCTCCAGCAGCGGATCGGGCTCGGCATCGATGCGGTTGATCTTGATGCCGCTCGCGTCGGCGAAATTGCCGTACAGCGCCTCGTCGGTGTTGTAGTGCCGGGCCGAATAAAGATTGAGCGTCGCCGCCGCCTCGGGCCGCCGCGCGATGAAAGCCCCAACGCCGACAGCAAGGCCGGCGGCCAAGAGCACACGTCGTTTCACGGCATCCTCCAATTGCGAGTGAGTGTCAGTCACATGATTGATAGCATTTGCATGTCGAGACTGCAAATCGTTCGCATCATAAATTACACTTCCAATGCGGTCTTTTCCGGCGGGCGACCCTTTGCCTTGAATTCGCCATTGGGCTTAACATTTCCCCGTAAGGGTCTGCTTGGAACAGCGGGAGGCGTTTTCCTCCTCCCGCGAGATCGTTGCCCCGGGGGAACGACCATGTTGCTAGCCAACGTCCTCGCCCGCGTCCTGGGCGAAGGACAACTGACGATCATCGATGCCGCCGGCCGGTCGCATCGCATCGAGGGCATCCAACCGGGCCCCGCCGTTACCATTCGCATCCACACATGGTGGACAGGCATGCGCTTGGCGCTCCGCCCGCGGCTGGCGTTCGGCGAAGCCTACATGGACGGCAAGCTCACGGTCGAACAGGGCACCATCTACGATCTGCTCGATCTTCTGGGGCGCAACATCGCCGGCATCGACGCCACACCGCTGGTCCGCGGCTCCTTCGCCCTGCAGCGCGCCCTGCGCTTCCTCGAACAGTACAACCCGATCAGCAGGGCCCAACGCAACGTGGCCCATCACTATGACCTCAAGGATCAACTCTACGATTTCTTCCTCGACCGCGACCGCCAGTACTCGTGCGCCTACTTCACCACGCCGGGCGAAACGCTTGAGCAAGCCCAGTTCGACAAGAAGCGCCACATCGCCGCCAAGCTGCTGCTGAAACCCGGCCAGCGCGTGCTCGACATCGGATCGGGATGGGGCGGCATGGGCCTGTTCCTCGCCGGGCAGTACGGCGTCGACGTGACCGGCGTCACGCTGTCCCGCGAGCAGCACACCGTTTCGAGTCGCCGCGCGCTCGAAGGCGGCGTCGCGGACAAAGTCCGCTTCAAGCTCCTCGACTACCGCGAGGAGCCCGGCCGATACGACCGGATCGTTTCGGTCGGCATGTTCGAACATGTCGGCGTCAGCCACTATGTCGAATACTTCACCAAGGTGAAGGAGCTGCTGGCCGACGATGGCGTGATGCTGCTGCATTCGATCGGTCGCATGGAACCGCCGGGCGGCACCAACACCTGGCTGCGCAAGTACATCTTCCCCGGCGGTTATACGCCGGCCATGTCCGAGGTACTCGCAGCGATCGAGAAAGTCGGCCTGTGGGTCACTGACGTCGAGGTGCTTCGCCTGCACTACGCCGAAACCCTGCGCCACTGGCGCCAACGGTTCCAGGCCAATCGGGAACGGGTCAAGCAGACCGCCGGCTACGACGAACGATTCTGCCGCATGTGGGAGTTCTACCTGGCCGGCTGCGAGGTCTCTTTTCGCTACATGAATCAGATGGTGTTCCAGATCCAGCTCACGAAGCGCCAGGACGCCGTGCCACTGACCCGCGACTACATGGTGGACGCCGAACGTGGCGCCAGTGCGGCACCGTCGATGGCGGCGGAGTGACAAAGACTCGGTTGTCCCCATGTTTCAGGCTATTCTGAGCGGGCTGCCGTATTTGCGGTGGTGAACGACCCCTCTCGTCCCTAACAAAGGCTCTACATGGAGCCACAGAAAGACACGTCCAACGTCACGCGCCTTCCCGGCGCCGAAGACGTCCGCCTGCGCGAGCCGCCGCACAACTTCGAGGCCGAACAGGCCCTGCTGGGCGCCATCCTCGTCAACAACGGCGCCTACCAGCGCGTCGCCGAGTTTCTGCGCCCCGAACACTTTGCCGACCCCCTGCACGGCAAGCTCTTCGATTCGCTGTCGCGGCTGATCGAGCGCGGCCAGGTCGTGAGCGCCATGACGCTCAAGACCTACGTCGAGCAGGACGAGACGATGAAAGCGGCCGGCGGCGCCGCCTATCTTGCGCGGCTGGCGGCCGCTTCGGTGCATGTGATCGACGCGGCAGCCTTCGGCCGGACCGTGCACGACCTCTACCTTCGCCGGCAGTTGATCGACCTCGGCGAAACCGTCGTCAACGGCGCCTTCGGTGGCGATGTCGAGGACACGGCGCTGCAGCAGATAGAGGTCGCCGAGAAGAAGCTCTATGATCTCGCCAGCTCCGGCCAGACCGAGGGCGGCTTCAAGCCGTTCCGCGTCGCCCTCACCGAGGCGACCAATGCCGCCGAGGCCGCCTACCATCGGGTCGGCCAACTCACCGGCATTGCCAGCGGCCTGTTTCAGCTCGACCAGCTGCTGGGCGGCCTGCATCGATCGGACCTGCTGATCCTGGCCGGCCGGCCTTCGATGGGCAAGACGGCCCTGGCCACCAACATCGCCTTCAACGCCGTAAAGGCCTATCGCGAGGAACACGGTGAGGACGGCAAGCCCAAGGCCGTCGACGGCGCCGTCGTGGGCTTCTTCTCGCTCGAGATGTCGGCCGAGCAGCTCGCCAACCGCATCCTGTCGGAACAGGCGGGCATTTCGTCCGAGAAGATCCGCAAGGGCGAGCTGATCAGCAGCGATTTCGACAAGGTCCTGTCGGTGAGCCAGGAGCTGGAGCACCTCAATCTGTTCATCGACGACACGCCAGCGCTGTCCATCGCGGCGCTGCGCACGCGCGCGCGGCGTCTGAAGCGGACTCACGGCCTCGGCCTGCTGGTGGTCGACTACCTCCAGCTTCTCAGCCCCTCGGGCAAGTCGCGCCAGGAGAACCGCGTCCAGGAGGTCTCCGAAATCACCCGCGGGCTGAAAACGCTGGCCAAGGAACTCGATGTGCCGGTGCTGGCACTGTCGCAGCTCAGCCGCGCCGTCGAGCAGCGCGAAGACAAGCGACCGCAGCTTTCTGACTTGCGCGAATCCGGATCGATCGAGCAGGACGCCGATGTCGTCATGTTCGTCTATCGCGAGGAATACTACCTGACGCGCTCCGAGCCGACGCGTCGCGCCGAGGAAAGCGACCAGCGCTTCAACGAACGTCACGACGACTGGCGCCAGCGTTGCGAGCAGACGTACGGCAAGGCTGAAGTGATCGTGGCCAAGCAGCGCCACGGTCCCACCGGCATTGTGCGGTTGTCGTTCGACGGCTCGATTACCAAGTTCGACAATCTTCCGGCCGACGAGGAACGGCCGGGCGGTCCCGCCTTCTAGGATCGCCGATGACCGCTTCCGCCGACAGCGACGCGACGCGCCGGGCCGGCGCGGTCCTCACCATCGACATCGGAGCGATTGCCGCCAACTGGCGCGGCCTGCGCGACGCCGGCCGCGCCGGCGGACGGCCGGTCGACTGTGCCGCCGTCCTGAAAGCCGATGCCTACGGCACCGGGGCGGCCATCGTCGGCCCACGCCTCGCCGCCGAAGGCTGCCGGCAGTTCTTCGTGGCGCACATCGACGAGGCGATCGCGTTGCGGCGCGTGCTGCCCGGACATCCGATTTATGTGCTGAACGGCCTGCTGGCCGGCACCGAGGGCGACTTCGTCGAGCACGATCTCACGCCCGTGCTCAACCATCTCGGCCAACTCAACGCCTGGCGGGCGGCGGCGCAGCGATTCAACCGGCCGCTCGACGCCGTCATCCACCTCGACACCGGCATGAACCGCCTTGGCTTCGGTCCCGAGGACGCGCAGGCGCTGATCGGCGAGCGTGGCCGGCTGCGCGGTCTGCGGCTCGCGCTGTTCATGAGTCACCTCGTGGCCTCCGAGGAGACCGCCAACCCGATCAACGGCGAACAGCTGTCCCGTTTCCGCACCTTCGTCAGGGCGATGCCGGGGGCGCCGGCCTCTCTGGCCAACTCGTCGGGCATTTTTCTCGGCCCCGACTACCATTTCGACCTCATGCGTCCCGGCGCCGCGCTCTACGGCATCAACCCGCTGCCAGGACAAGCCAATCCCATGCTGCCGACCGTGACGCTGCAGGCCCGCATCCTCCAGGTCCGCCGCGTTGACGCTCTGCAGACCGTTGGATACGGTGCCGCCTGGCGCGCGGCGAGGCCCACGCGCGTCGCCACCATCGGCCTCGGCTACGCCGACGGCTACTTCCGCGCACTGGTCAACCGCAGCGTCGTGTACATCGCCCAACAGCCCGTGCCCGTGATCGGCCGCATCTCCATGGACCTCGTGACGATCGACGTGACCGACGTGGCCGAGGCGGATTGCCAGCCGGGCGCGACGGTCGAGGTGCTGGGCCCGCATCTCACGCCGGACGATCTCGCCGAGCGGGCGCGCACCAACGGCTACGAGATCATGACGGCGCTCGGCCGGCGCTATTGCCGAGTTTACGTGAACGGCCGACACGACGTCACGGACGACGATCCGGCGGGCGCCGATGCAGCGGGAGAGAATGCGTGAACCTGCCGCTGCTGACCGTGCTCGGCCGCATGACGCTGGCCTTCCTCGAGGCCACCGGCGCCGTCACCGCCTTCGCCTTCCAGGCTGTCCGGCGGTCGCTGCAGCCGCCCTACTATCGCCAGCAGATGATCCGGCAGATGCTGGAGATCGGCTACTATTCCCTGCCCGTCGTCGGGCTGACGGCGATCTTCACCGGCATGGTGCTGGCGCTGCAGAGCTACACCGGCTTTGCCCGCTTCTCGGCCGAAAGCGCCATCCCCAACGTCGTGGTCGTGTCGCTCACGCGCGAACTGGGCCCGGTGCTGGCCGGCCTCATGGTGGCCGGCCGCGTCGGCGCCGCCATGGCAGCCGAGATCGGCACGATGCGCGTCACCGAGCAGATCGACGCGCTCACGACGCTGTCGACCGACCCTTTCAAGTATCTGGTCGTGCCACGCCTGATCGCCGGCATCGTCACCCTGCCCATCCTGGTGCTGGTCGCCGACATCATCGGCGTACTGGGCGGTTTCCTGGTCGGCGTCTACAAGCTCGACTTCAACGATGCCGCCTATCTGCGCAACACCATGGACTTCCTGCAGTTCCAGGACGTGTTCTCGGGCCTCGTGAAGGCCGCGGTGTTCGGCTTCCTGATCACCCTGATGGGCTGCTACCACGGCTACACGTCGAAGGGCGGCGCCCAGGGCGTCGGGATGGCCACGACCAACGCGGTGGTCTCCGCGTCGATCCTGATCCTGACCTTCAATTACTTCATCACCGAAGCCTTCTTCGCGCGTTGACCGGCGTGCCCGATCCCATGGCGGCTTCCAAGATCTCCCTGCGCGGCGTCACCAAGGCCTTCGGTCCGAAGAAGGTGCTGCAGGGCATCGATCTCGACGTCGCGCCGGGCGAATCGCTGGTCGTGATCGGCGGCTCGGGCAGCGGCAAATCGGTGCTGCTGAAGTGCATCCTGGGCCTGCTCACGCCCGACAGCGGCTCGATCAGGATCGATGGTGAGGAGACCGTCGAGTTCAACGACCGCGGCCGCGCCCGCGTGATGCGCAAGTTCGGCATGCTCTTCCAGGGCGGCGCCCTGTTCGATTCGCTGCGGGTGTGGGAGAACGTGGCCTTCGGCCCGATCCAGAGCGACGGCATGGATCCCGCGCAGGCGCGCGAGGTCGCCACCGCCAAGCTGGGGGCGGTCGGCCTCGGACCGGAGATCGGCGAACTGTTCCCCTCCGAACTTTCGGGCGGCATGCAGAAGCGAGTGGCCCTGGCCCGCGCCATCGCCCGCGAACCCGAGATCATCTTCTTCGACGAGCCGACGACCGGCCTCGACCCGATCATGGCCGACGTCATCAACGAACTGATCGTGAAGTGCGTCAGCGATCTCGGCGCCACGGCCATTTCCATCACCCACGACATGGCGAGCGCGCGCAAGATCGGCCATCGTATCGGCATGCTCTACGAGGGCCGCCTGATCTGGCAGGGACCGGTTGCCGACATCGACCGCTCCGGCAACGCCCATGTCGACCAGTTCATCCACGGCCGCGCCGAGGGACCGATCCGCATGCAGGTCCGGAAGCTCTAGGCCCGGCATGGCCCGCGCCCTCAAACGCTTCGTCTGCCAATCGTGCGGCGCGGTCACGAACAAGTGGAGCGGCCGCTGCGAATCCTGCGGTGAATGGAACACCATCACCGAGGAGGCGGCGCCGGCCCCCGGCCCGGCCGGCGGCGGGCTGGCGCGCGGCGGCAAGGGTCGCCTGCTCGAGTTCGCCGGCCTCACCGGCTCGACACCGCAGCCGCCGCGCTACAAGAGCGGCATCGCCGAATTCGACCGCGTCTGCGGCGGCGGGCTGGTGGTGGGCTCGGCGCTGCTGATCGGCGGCGACCCCGGCATCGGCAAGTCGACGCTGCTGTTGCAGGTGGCGGCGGCGCTGGCCCGCCAGAATACGTCCTGTGCCTACATCTCCGGCGAGGAGGCGCTCGACCAGGTGCGGCTGCGGGCCGAGCGCCTCGGCCTGGGCGACGCGCCGGTACAGCTGACGGCGGCAACTTCGGTGCGCGACATCGTGGCGACGCTGGAACGCCCCGACGCGCCGAAGGTGGCGGTGATCGATTCGATCCAGACCATGTGGCTCGACACGGTCGACAGCACGCCCGGCACCGTCACCCAGGTACGGGCCTCCTCGCAGGCGCTGGTCGAGCTCGCCAAGCGCCGCGGCATCGCTGTATTGCTGGTCGGCCACGTCACCAAGGACGGCGCCATCGCCGGCCCCCGCGTGCTCGAGCACATGGTCGACACGGTGCTCTACTTCGAAGGCGAGCGCGGCCACCAGTTTCGCATCCTGCGCACCGTCAAGAACCGCTTCGGCCCGACCGACGAGATCGGCGTATTCGAGATGTCCGACCGCGGCCTCTCCGACGTCGCCAATCCGTCGGCGCTGTTCCTGGGCGAGCGGCGCGGCAACGTCTCGGGCGCTTGCGTCTTCGCCGGCATCGAAGGCACGCGGCCGCTGCTGGTCGAGATCCAGGCGCTGGTGTCGCCCTCCTCCTTCGGCACGCCGCGCCATGCCGTGGTCGGCTGGGATTCCAATCGCCTCGCCATGGTGCTGGCCGTCCTGGAAGCGCGCTGCGGCGTGGCCATCGGCGCCAACGACGTCTACCTCAACGTGGCTGGCGGCCTGAAGATCGGCGAACCGGCCGCCGACCTGGCCGTCGCCGCAGCCGTCGTCTCCTCGCTGGCCGACGAGCCGGTGCCGCCGGAAATGGTCGTGTTCGGCGAAATCGGCCTCGGCGGCGAGGTCCGCCCGGTCGGGCAGCGCGAGGCGCGGCTGCGCGAGGCGGCCAAGCTCGGCTTCCGCAGCGCCCTGGTGCCGCGCGGCCGGCCCGGCAGCGCGCCTGCGGCGCGGCCGCCCGAGGCCATCGCCATTGACGAAATCGAGCATCTGTCAGACCTTGTGGCTCGCTTTCAGCCGGCCGACCGGGCCCCCAAGCGTCCGCGGCGCGAGGGCGTTCCGGACCGCCGGCGCGAATAGGCCACGGAGCGCACGGAGTCGATGGAACAGCTGGGTATCACCGTTTTCGACGTCGCCGTCATCGCCGTGGCCGTCTTTGGCGCCGCCATCGGCATGTCGAGCGGGTTCGCCCACGCCGTCCTGTTCATCGCCTCGTGGATCGGCGCCGGCTGGATCGCCTGGCGGTTCTCCAAGGTCGTGCAGCCCGAGGTCGAGCAGCTCGTGGGCAGCACGGAGCTGGCCTATTTCATCTCCATGCTGGCGGTTTTCGTGGCCGCGCTGATCGTGCTCGTGATGCTGACGAATGCCCTCTCGCGCTCGATCAAGTCGAGCCCGCTGGCCAAGCCCGACCGCATCCTGGGAGCCGGCTTCGGCGTCCTCTGTGCCTGGGTGGCCGTCGGCGTCGCCTTCCTGTTCTACGGCTATCTCGGCCCACGCACGCTGCCGCCCGCGGTCGAGGGCGGCGCCACGTTCCCGATGGTCAAGGAAATGGCCACTTTCGTCGAACCCCATCTGCCGCCCGGCTTCCGCACCCGGCTGCAGCGGCCGGGCATGGACACCGGGGCGGTCTCGCCGCCCTCGCCGGCCGCCCCGGCGACGGAAGACGCCAAACCGCCGCAGTAAGTTGTCCTGGAGGGGCAGTTATCCTTGATGGCGCAGCCGTCAGGTCCCGGATATAACCCCGCCGTGTCCGCCGCCCCGAAACGCCCCGCGCACGACCTCGACAAGTTTCACGAGGAATGTGCGCTGTTCGGCATCTACGGCACCTCGGATGCCGCCGCCCATGCCGCGCTCGGCCTGCACGCCCTGCAACACCGCGGCCAGGAGGCCTCGGGCATCGTCACCTTCGACGGCCGCCACTTCCACGATCACCGGGCGCCCGGCCTGGTCGGCGACATCTTCGGCGAGCAGCCGGTCATGGCGCGGCTGAAAGGCTATTCGGCGATCGGCCACAATCGCTACGCCACCACCGGCGGCGCATCCGACCGCAACATCCAGCCGATCTTCGCCGACTTCGACTTCGGCGGCCTGGCGCTCGCCCACAACGGCAACCTGACCAACGCCTACCTGCTGCGCCGGGAACTGGTGCGCATGGGCTGCCTGTTCCAGTCGACGACCGACACCGAGGTCATCAACCACCTGATCGCCCGCTCCGACTATTCGACGGTGCAGGACCGGCTGATCGACGCGCTCGGCAAGGTCAAGGGCGCCTACTCGCTGCTGCTGCTGACCAACGAGGCGCTGATCGGCGTGCGCGACCCGCTGGGCGTGCGCCCGCTGGTGCTGGGCAAGCTCGAGGATGCCTGGATCCTGACCTCGGAGACCTGCGCGCTCGACATCATCGGCGCCCGCTTCGAGCGCGACGTCGACCCCGGCGAGATCGTCATCATCGACGGCAACGGCCCGCGCTCGATAAAACCGTTCGCCCGGCAGCCGCGCCGTTTCTGCGTCTTCGAGCACATCTACTTCGCCCGCCCCGACTCGCGCCTCGAAGGCGTCGGCGTCTACGAGGCGCGCAAGCGCATCGGCGTGGAACTGGCCCGGGAAAGCCCGGTGCCGGCCGACGTCGTCGTCCCGGTGCCCGACTCCGGCGTGCCGGCGGCGATCGGCTACGCCCAGGGCTCCGGCCTGCCGTTCGAGCTCGGCATCATCCGCAACCACTATGTCGGCCGCACCTTCATCGAGCCGGCCGACCACATCCGCCACCTCGGCGTGCGGCTGAAACACAACGCCAACCGCGCTTTGATCGCGGGCAAGCGCGTCATCCTGGTCGACGACTCGATCGTGCGCGGCACGACGTCCAAGAAGATCGTCGAGATGGTGAAGCAGGCCGGCGCCCGCGAAGTGCACATGCGCATCGCGGCCCCGCCGACCACCGATCCGTGCTTCTACGGCATCGACACGCCGGACAAGGACAAGCTGCTCGCCTCGCACTACGACGTGGCCGGCATGGCAAAGTTCATCGGCGTCGATTCGCTGGCCTTCATCTCGATCGACGGCCTCTACCGCGCCATGGGCATGCCGGGCGGCCGTGACCCCGATCAGCCGGCCTTCTGCGACGCCTGCTTCACCGGCGACTATCCGATCCCGCTCGACGACCAGCTGGGCGTAGAAGATCGCCAGCTCTCCTTCCTCGCCGAAACCGCCTAGAGTCGATGAGGCTCGCCGGCCGTCTTGCGCTCATCACCGGCGCGTCGCGTGGCCTCGGCGCCGCCATGGCCGTGGCCTATGCCCGCGAGGGCGCCCACTGCGTGCTGGTGGCGCGCACCGTGGGCGGGCTGGAAGCCGTCGACGACAAGATCAAGGCGCTGGGCGGCACCGCCACCCTGGTGCCGCTCGACGTCTCCGACGGACCCGGCCTCGATCGCCTGGGCGCCGCGCTGCACGAGCGCTTCGGCCGGCTCGACGTGCTGCTGGGCAACGCGGCCATCCTGGGCACGCTGTCGCCGGTCGGCCATATCGACCCCAAGGTGTTCGAGCGGGTGATGGCGGTCAACGTCACCGCCAACTGGCGCCTGATCCGCTCGATGGACCCGCTGCTGCGCGCCGCCGACGCCGGCCGCGCCATCTTCGTGACCTCGGGCATATCGCGCCGCGCGGTGGCCTACTGGAGCGCCTATGCCGCGAGCAAGGCCGCGCTCGACATGATGGTGGGCGTCTGGGCCGCCGAGGTCGCGCACACCCCGCTGCGGGTCAACCTCTACAACCCCGGCCCCATGCCCACCGGCATGCGCCGCGACGCCTTCCCCGGCGAGGACCCGGCGACCCTGCCGCCGCCCGAGGCGCACGCCGAGGCGTTGATCCGGCTCTCCCTGCCCTCCTGCACGATGACCGGCCAATGGGTGGCGGGCGATGAGGCGCTCGGCCAAGCGAAGCTTGGCCGATGAGCGACAGGACATTGCGTAGCAATGTCCGAGAGCGTCGAAGGCTGCTGCAACACCCCCAGTGTCACACCTAAAAGTGTCACACCAAGTTGAGACAAATGTTGTGACACAGGCCAATCGCCCACCTGTGACATCGTCGGGAATCTGACCCCGTGGCCCCACCTCGGGCAGCCACAGAAGACCATCGAATCAGTCCTCGGGCGCGTTTTTCGCGCCTCGGTCCACCCCACCTGCCGGACAGTCAATGCGCCGGGGATGTCCTTGTGCTTTTCTACTCACGGCTCAAGACCGCGGGACGGCCCCTCATCCTCCAGGGATCGTACCCGGCGGGCGCGCCGGGCGGGGCATGGCCAAAGATTCGGGCCAGCGCCGGAAGCGCTGGCTGGGGTAAACGGCAAAAAGGCCGCTCCGGGTCTTTTAGACCGGGCGGCCCCTGCGTTGGATATATGTCATGGCAGTGTGACAGAAATAGAGCACAGGACCTGCTGAACCTGTGAATCTGGATTTGCATGGCTGTCATGCAATCCGAGCGCCGCTCCGGTGGCCGACGACTAGGCGGACAAACCCGGTGCGGTTCAGTTTGTGAAAGGCGTCGCCAGAGCGTATACACTAAAATGTATATACGAGAGGCAACCATGCGCCAGTTCGCCAAAGTGTTTCGCTCCGGCAATTCGCAGGCCGTCCGTCTGCCGAAGGATTTCCGCTTCGACGTCGAAGAGGTCGAAGTTTCCCGAGAGGGCGATGCCGTGATCCTGCGGCCGCGCCACGATGCTTCGGCGCGTTGGGCCTCTTTGCGCGCGGCCGTCGGCCGGGGTTTCAGTCCGGATTTCATGGCCGAGGGCCGACAGCAGCCCGACAACCAAAGCCGGCCCAAGCTCGATGACGCTTTCGGCTGATGGCCTGGCTGCTCGACACCAATGCCCTCATCGCCCTCGTAACGCGCAGGTCCGACGCCTTGCTGCGTCGCGTGGAGGCCGCCGAGCCCGGAACGCTGACCACCTCCTCCGTCGTCGCACACGAGCTTTACTTCGGCGCGTACCGTAGCCAAAAGATCGAGTTCAATGTCGAGACGCTGCGTTTGCTCTTTGCGGACCTCGTCGTTCTCGAGTTCGAGCGGGAAGATGCTCGCACGGCGGGCGAGATCAGGGCCACGCTCATGCGACAGGGCACGCCGATCGGCCCCTATGACGTCCTGATCGCCGGACAGGCGAAAGCGCGTGGCTTGATACTCGTCACCAGCAATCTCTCCGAGTTCCAACGCGTCGATGGCCTCGAGATCGAGGACTGGATGCGGGCCTCGTAGCTCCGCAAAGTGAATATGGCGGTCCGAGTTACCGTCATGCTCATAGGGACCGCGAGCCTCTGGCGCGCTCGGATTCATGAGCGAGCGAGACGCTCGCGGTGCAAAAGACAACGATCGCCCGCTGCTCACCGCTGCGGTGACCTGCCCTGATTTATCGGACCAGTCTTAACTTGAGAATGCTGGCCTCTCTTGTGCGTCTGAATGTCCCTCGC
>JAIETA010000270.1 GCA_019745575.1 Reyranella sp.
CGAGGGAACGGATGCCCGCGGCGCCGGTGGGGCGGCCGGCGCGCCCCACGGCTGGGCGGCGGGCGCGTTGGCGAGGAAACTCGACCCCGCCACCGGCGCGGCGCCGGCCCTGGCTTCGAGCTCGGCGATGCGCTGCTGCGCGGCCTTCAGCGCCTGCTCCTGCACCAGCACGGTCTGCACCAGCAGGTAGGGTGCGGCCGGCTGACGGGCGACCGACGCCGCGATCAGCGCCTCGGCCTCGGCCTCGCGCGGCTGGCTTTCGAACTGTTGCAGGCGGCCGAACAGGCCGGTGATGAGATCGCGTTCCTGACTCTGCATAAAAATGCCTCCCGCCCCTGACCAGCTCGGCGGGGCGCCTCCAACGTGGTTGCCGCGCGAACGAGCGTCAAGGGTGCGTCGTCAGCGCACCACGGCGGCGGTCTGACCGAACAGCACCTTGCGCTGCGCCTCCGTCTGAGCCCCCGGCTTCTGGCGCAGCTCGGCGCCGGCCGCCTTGCCCTTGATCACGGCCGGGCGCTTGCCGACTTCCTGGAACCATCTCTGCAAATGCGGGAAGTCTTCCAGCTTCTGGCCGAAGTGCTTATAGCCCACGATCCACGGCCAGATCGCCATGTCGGCGATGGAGTAGTCGCCGGCGACGAACGGGCGGGCGGCGAGGCGCTTGTTCAGCACGCCGAACAGACGGTTGACTTCGTTGCTGTAGCGGGTTTGGCCGTAGGTGAGCTGCTCCGGAGGACTGAACTGCGGCGCATAGGTGTTGAAGTGGTTGGCCTGGCCGGCCATCGGACCGAGACCGCCCATCTGCCAGTTGAGCCACTGCAGTACCTCGTACTTGCCGCGCAGGTCCCTGGGCAGGAACCTGCCCGTCTTCTCGGCGAGATACTGCAGGATGGCACCCGACTCGAACACCGCGACCGGCGCCCCACTGCCCCCATCCTTTGCATCCGGAGGATCGTGGTCGACGATCGCCGGCATGCGGTTGTTGGGGCTGATCTTCAGGAACTCCGGCTTGAACTGGTCGCCCTCTCCGATGTTCACCGGCACCAGCCGGTAGGGCAGACCACATTCCTCCAGCATGATGGAAATCTTCCAGCCGTTGGGCGTCGGCCAGTAGTGCAGGTCGATCATTTCGCCATCTCCCGCGCGGGATCGGATCGGCGCGGAGACTAGACCGGCCGCCGCATCGCGCGAAGCGTCGAAATCCTAATGCCGGCATGAAGGAAGCGATGGCACGGCGTGACGGCGCCGTGACACTATCCGGCCAGGAGGAGCAACCACCATGGCCATTTCACTTTACGACCTCACCGTCCCCAACTTCCTGCAGATCGTAGGCGGCGTCGAAGGCTTCCTCGGCAAGGCTGCGGCCCATTTCAAGGACAAGGGCGCCAATGCCGACGAAATCGTCGAGGCGCGGCTTGCGCCCGACATGCTGCCGTTCAAGTTCCAGATCCAGTCCGTCTGCCACCACTCGCTGGGGGCCATCCGCGGCGTCCAAGCCGGCCAGTTCGCGCCGGGTGGACCCTCCGCCGACAGCTTTTCGGGCCTGCAGAAGATCGTCGCCGAGACACGCGAGGCGCTGCAGAAGCTCAGCCCCGACGAAGTCAACGCCTGCCAGGGCAAGGATGTCGTTTTCAGCGTACGAGACATGAAGATGCCGTTCGTGGCCGAGACCTTCCTGCAATCGTTCTCGTTCCCGAACTTCTATTTCCACGCCGCCACCGCCTACGACATCCTGCGCTCGAAGGGCGTTCCTCTCGGCAAGCGCGACTTCCTGGGCCGGATGCGGATGAAAGGCTGACGGCCCGGCGCCCATGCCTCGCCACATCGGCATCGTGGCCTGCTCCGCCGAAGGAGCCGCCCTCTGCTACCGGACGATCTGCGTCGAGGGCGCGGGGCTGCTGGGCCCGCACGCGCATCCCGAAGTCTCCATGCACACGCCGTCGCTCGCCGACTATATGGCACACATCTATCGAGGTGACTGGCCAGGTGTCGGCGAGCTGATGCTGGCCTCCGCCGGCAAGCTCGCGAAAATGGGCGCCGACTTCCTGATCTGCCCCGACAACACCATCCACCAGGCGCTGCCCTACGTGGTACCGCGCTCGCCGCTTCCCTGGCTGCATATTGCGGAGGTCGCCGCCCAGCACGCCGTCGAACGCGGCTTCCGCACCGTCGGCCTCACCGGAGCGCGCTGGCTGGTCGACAGCGAGGTCTATCCGGAGAAGCTCGCCGCCCGGGGGATAAAGTACGTGCGGCCCAGTCTGGCCGAACGCGACGAATGCAACCGCATCATCATGGACGAGCTGGTCTGCAGCACCTTCAAGCCGGAGTCGATCGCCTACTTCCAGCAGGTGATCGCGCGGATGAAGGACCAGGGCTGTGACGCCGTCGTGCTGGGCTGCACCGAGCTTCCGCTGATCCTCGGCGACGCGAACTCGCCCCTGCCGACGCTCGACTCCACGCGCCTGCTCGCCCGGGCGGCGCTCAGGCGTGCGACCGAGGGATCGTCGACGTCTACCGGAGCCGACTAGGCGCCTGCGCGTGGTGCATGCTTCCTGAGTTAGCGGACGGCGCTTCCAAATTTCATGTCGACATCCTGAACCAGAGACACAAAGCGCTGACAGTCCGGGTGATCGCCCCAAAGCCCGCAGATCGCCTCGGCTCGCTCGCGGGTTTCGGCCAGCAGGAGATCGAGATAGAGGCCGCCATCGAAGGCGACGAAGTGCTGGGCGACCCATCCCGGCTGATGCGAGAGATAACCGTCGACGGCCTTTGCGTGAGCTGCTCGCGCCTCCACCTCAGACACGCCCGGTCGAAGTCGGAAGAAACCCACTTCCATCCCAAGGCAAGAACCACTTGCAGCTGGAGCTGACGCCCACTGCGCGCGGTAGTAGCCCATCGTCGTCAGCTTCGCCACGCTGGCGGTGAATGATGCGAAATCAGGATGCGAACCGACGGCCTGGGCCGCCGCCGTGGCGGCCTCCGACGAAGCCCAAGTGACAATATCGGCGCGGTCGCTCGCATCGTCGGTGCCAACGAGCGGCAGGAAACTCATGAACCCCGGCAGCTCTCTGACCTTTGACAGGATGGCGGCACGGGCGGCGTCAGCCGCTTCAGTGCTGGTCGACGAGTAGACTACGACTTCGTAGATCGGCTGTTGCATCGCGTGAGCTCCCTTCGCATTCAGTGCACTGGAGATAGCATTTTGACCCTGACACCCACTGTCAGGATCGAATAACAATGTCCGGGCAATGAAAGCCGTGCGTCTCTTCAGGTTGCTCGATTGTCTCAGGACAGCCCGCGAGCCACTCGCAGCCCATGTGCTGGCAGCGGACCTCGGCGTGTCCGAACGGACAATCTACCGGGACATGGTGACGCTACAGGCGATTGGCGCCCCCGTTCGCGGCGAGGCTGGCATCGGGTACCAGCTTGAGCCGGACTTCTTCCTGCCGCCGCTTCAGTTCGACGCCGACGAGTTGGACGCGATACGGATCGGGCTCAGGCTCGCCGGTGCGCGCGGCGACACCGCGCTTGCCAAGGCGGCCGGGCGCGCCATCGGCAAGATCGCGGCAGTGCTGAAGGATGGAAAAGGAGACGCTTTTGCCGATGCACCCTGGCGCGCGGTTTCCCGCTTGCCGGGCGACCCGTCAGGCTGGATGACGCATCTGGCGTCCCTGCGAAAAGCCATCCGAGAACATCAGCTTCTGCGAGTGGGGTATCTCGATCTCTCCGGCCATCATGGTGAACGGACCTGCCGACCGCTCGGCCTCACCGCGTTCGATGGTTCCTGGCTGCTGACGGTCTGGTGCGAATTGCGGAACGACTTCCGTAACTTGCGCGTTGACCGAATCGGTCTACTCGAAACGACAGGAAGGGTTTTTAAATCCGAGCTCGGCAAGCGATTCGACGACTACCTTCGTCGTCTTCCCACCGACGCTCAACCCTAAGGCCCGAACATTTCAGGCCAGATCTCGCCAGGCTCGCAATCTAGTCAGACGAATCTTCCGCAGCATCAAGCAGTGTCGGCGCATCCCATGCTCGCGCAGGCGGCGCTGAAGCATGTGGCCGAGGGACCTTCCAAGCCGGCAGTGGCGGCCTGGTCACCCGCGATCGTCAGTTCACCATCGCCTGATAGACGAGGTCGCGCATCAGGTAGCGGTAGCGCAGGCGGGCCGCCGGCGACTGCATCATGTAGACGACGTACAGGCGCTCCTTCGGGTCGTGCCAGAAGTAGGTGCCGTAGGCGCCGCCCCAGTAGTGGTCGCCGGGCGTGCCCGGCAGCGGGTTGCGGCCGACCTCGGTGCGCACCGCGAAGCCCAGGCCAAAACCCTGGCCCATGCGGGCGCTGGGTTCCAGCGCCTCGAAGCGGAACATGTCGGCGCCCATCCTGATATCGGGCGGCAGCGCGTCGGCGGTCATCAGATCGATGGTCTTGCGCGAGATCAGCCGCACGCCGTCGAGCTGGCCGCCGTTGGCGAACATTTGCAGGAAACGCGCGTAGTCAGCCGCCGTGGAAACCATGCCGCCGCCGCCCGACCGCCAGGTGAACTTCTCGGTGATGTCGGGAATGGCCGGCACCTCGTTCTTCGGTCCCTCCTTCATCGCCTTGGCACCACGCGCCTTCTTGTCGGCCGAAACCTCGAAGGCGGTGTCGCCCATTTTTAGCGGCTTGGTGATGCGCTCCTCGATAAAGCGGTCGAGCGGCATGCCCGAGACCACCTCGACGACGCGGCCCAGCAGGTCGGTCGACATGGAATACTCCCAGGTCGTGCCCGGCTGGTAGAGCAACGCGAGCTTGGCCAGCTTGTCGGCCATCTCGGCGTTGGTCTGACCGCGATCGTTCACCTTCATGTCGAGGTAGGACTGCTTCACCGGATTGGCGCCCGCCGCGCCGTAGGTCAGGCCTGATGTGTGCCGCATCAGGTCCTGCACCGTCATCGGCCGGGTCTGCGGCTCGAGTGCGATCTCGACCGTGCCATCGTCCTTCTTCTTCGGCACCGCGACCTTGGTCTCGGCAAAAGCCGGAATGAATCGGGACACCGGATCCTGCAGGGTGAGCTTGCCCTCCTCCATCAGGATCATCGCCGCCACGGTGACGATCGGCTTGGTCATGGAGGCGATGCGAAAAATGGTGTCGTTGGTCATCGGCACCTTGGCGTCCTTGTCGCGGAAGCCGTAAGACTCGAACAGGACGATCTTGCCGTTGCGCACGATCAGCACCACGGCGCCCGGCAGCTCGTTGTTCTTCACGCCGTCGTTCAGCCGGTCGCTGAGCGTCTTGAGCCGGGTCGACAGGAAGCCGACCTCCTCCGGCGTCTGGACCTTGGGGATGCCCTGCGCGACCGCCGGCAGCGCAGTCCCGATCAGCAGCGCCGCCGCAGCGGCCAGACGCAATGTCGACATTCGTTTCCTCCCGGTTTCCCGGCCCATCAAAGCAAAACGCCCCCGCTTGCGCGAGGGCGTTTGCCGGCGCGAGCCGCCGTGCGGTCAGGTGACGGCGATCGGGCCGCCGTTGGATCCCGTGGCGCCCTTGATCGGCGCCGGCGAGAAGATGTAGGCGAACTGGTACTTGCGGTCGGCGATCAGGTCGTCGAACACCAGATTCTCGTGGTTGAAGATGCCATGCTTGGTGATCAGCTCGCCATGCACCGGGAAGGCCAAGTTCTTGTCCGGATTGGGCACCACTTCGGTCGCCCAGCAGTCGCCGCCGGTCAGGCACACGCCCTTGTCGACGCACCATTTGGCGACTTCTAGGCCGATACCGGGCTCGCCGCCGTTGTACTTGTCGTTGTTCTTCATCCAGAGCTTGCCCCAGCCGGTGTTGAAGAACACCGCGTCGCCTTCCTTGACGTCGGCCTCCTGCATGTTCTGCTTCTGCAGGGCGGCGCGCAGGTCGGCCACCTTGATCTCCTCGCCGGCCTCCAGCATGCGGCCCTTCAGCGCCTCGATGTCGAACAGGTGGCCGCGCGTGAAGAACGGCTTCACGTGCTCCATGCCGAGCTTCTTCATGCCATAGGGCCCGGCGATTTCGAGTTCCGTCAATCCGTTGTACCAGCGCATCTCGTTCATATCGCCGTCCTTGCCCATCTGGATGCCGATATGGGCGAGGCCGTCGAACTGCGTGCCGGTCTGGCCGATCTCGGTGGCCAGGAACTCGTCGTGATAGATCAGCTTGTTGGCGCCGAACGGCCCGCCGGTCGGCGTGCCGGGAATGCGGAGCGTGAAGGCGCGCTCGCCGAACTTGGGCATGGCCGCCTCGTAGACCCGGCCGATGCGGTAGATCTTGCCGTCCTTGATGAGCTTGGCGGCGTCGAGCACCTTGGCCGGCGTGATCCAGTTCGAGGCGCCGGCCTGGTCGTCCTTGCCCCACCGCGGATGCGGCCACCATGGCTTGTCGGAGAGCGCGGGCGTTTGGGCCACCTGCTGCTGGGCATGCGCCACGCCGGCCGCCAGCGCGCCCGCCGCGACCGCGCCGCCGACCAGCCCGGCGGTCAGGAACGTGCGCCGCTCCTCGTCGACGACGTCGGCGGACTTCTTGAGGTCTTCTTTGTCCTGCAGATATCTCGAGTCCATGGACGTTCCTCCTTTTCTTGGTTGACCGGGAAAGCGTCCTGCTGCCGCGCGCAAGCGTCAAGCGGAAGTGGCGGTGTTACGTTGTTACATATGCGTTCGTGGTAGGCTCGACACATGAGCCTGTTCGATCGCGACAGGTCGGCCGAGCGCCTGCCGGTGACTTTGATTACCGGCTTCCTGGGCAGCGGCAAGACCACCCTGCTCAACCGCGCGCTGGGCGACCCGCGCATGGCGCGCAGCCTCGTGCTGGTGAACGAGTTCGGCGAGGTCGGCCTCGACCATCTGTTCATGGAGCAGGTCGGCGGCGACATGGTGCTGCTGCAGTCGGGCTGCGTGTGCTGCACCATCCAGGGCGATCTCGACCGCACCCTGCGCGAGATCGCGCAACGGCGTGCGGCCGGCACCGCGCCGCCGTTCGACCGCGTGCTGCTGGAGACCACCGGGCTGGCCGATCCGGCGCCGATCCTGCAGCTCCTGCTCAACCATCCCATGATCAGCCACGACTATCGCCTCGACGGCGTGGTGGCCACCGTCGACGCGCTGAACGGCGCGCGCCAGCTCGACGAACATCCCGAGGCGCTGAAGCAGGCCGCCGTCGCCGATCGTCTCATCGTCAGCAAGACAGACATGGCGGACGTCTCGACCAATGCGCGGCTGCGGGCGCGGCTGGAGCGACTCAACCCGGGCGCCGCCCTCTACGAGGTCGTGCAGGGCGAGATCGACCCGGCCCTGCTGTTCGACTCCGGGCCGTTCGATGCCAATGGCAAGAGCGACCAGGTCCGCCAGTGGCTGAACGTTGAAGCCCACGAACACAAGCATGAACACGGGCACGAACACGGGCACGAGCATCCTCATCACAGTCACGCCGTCGACCGGTCCCGCCACGACGCGCACATCGCCTCGTTCTGCCTGACCTTCGAGGAGCCGCTCGACTGGGACCGCTTCAACGCCTGGCTGATGGCCGTGCGCGCCTCATGGGCCGACCGGCTGTTGCGGGTAAAAGGCGTGCTGAACGTCGCGGGCGAAAGCCAGCCGCTGGTCATTCACGGCGTGCATCGCACTTTCCATCCGCCGACCCTGCTGGCGCGCTGGCCCGATGACGACCGGCGCTCGCGGCTGGTGTTCATCACGCGCGACCTCGACCGCGAGAGCGTCGAGGCGAGCTGGCGCGAGATGGGGGAAACCGGCTGATGCGGGGCCCGGCCGGCGCGGTGGTCCTGCTGGCGATGACTGTCGCAGCGCCTGCTGCCGCTCAGACGGAAATCAACGCGACATGCTTCTGTCAGTCCGGCAACGATCCCAGGCGCTACAGCGCCGAGATCGAGGTGACGGATGCCAATCGCGACGGCCTGCGCAGGATGATCGAAGCGGGCACCTTCGAACTGAGGCGGACCGTCAAGGTTACGGGAAACGGCTGCTTGCCCGCCGAGTGGCGGCCGAACCGGCTGTGCGGTTTCAGCTCGGTGGCGACCACCAGGCCCGACGGCAGCCGCGACAGCCAGCAGATCGACAACAAGCCGGCCAGCGGCACCCGGGTGCTGCGCATCACCAACACCGGCGGCATCCCGAAGAAGCTGTCGGGCGCCGCCGGCAAAATCGAACTCTACGACGACCGCTGGGCCAGGACACGCGTGATCCTGGTCGGCGGCGTCGAGGACTAGGTGACCGACCGAACCCTCAGGCGGCGTCCTGCTGCGGCAACAGGTCGGCGTACTTCTTGAAGCCGGGCAGCTTCTCGACCCGGCCCATCCAGGCCTTCACGTTCGCATAGGGCGCGAGATCGATGGCCCCTTCCTCGGCATAGGCCACGTCGCCATAGACCGCGACGTCGGCGATGGTTGCCTCGTTGCCGACCAGGAACGCCTGTTTGGCGAGCGCGGCGTCGAGCACCTTCAGCGCGTCGTTGGCAAGGCCGGTATAGAGGGCCACGACATTGTCCTCGGCCTTCATGAAGCCGCGCTTGATGGCGCGCGGGCGGTAGATGTTCGGCGCCAGGCGGTCGAACTCCCAGAACAGCCACTCGCGGACCTGGGCCTTCTCGGCCGGAGTCTTGCCGCCCATCTTGCCGAACTTGTCGGCGAGATGGAGCAGGATCGAGCCCGACTGGCAGAGCTTCAGGTCGCCGTCGACCAGCGCCGGCACCTGGCCGTAGCGGTTGACCGCGAGATAGTCGGGCTGCTTGTGGGCGCCGGCCCTGAGGTCGACGTGCTTGTAGGCGAACGGCTGGCCCATCAGCGACAGGGCAAGCCCCGCCTTGTAGGTCGGACCGCTCAGCCAAATGCCATAAAGCGTCATCTTCGACATGGTTTTCTCCCGTGAGAGGTGAATGGTGCGGCTCTAGCACGCTACAGGCGGGCAAGCATCGCCCTTGAGGAGGAGCCGGTTAAGCCTGTATGACCGGGCATGAAAATTTCGGCCCGCGACATCGACCATCTCTCGGTCAGCCACGCTGACCTCGAGGGCACCGCCGCCAAGCTGGAGCAGCTCGGCTTCAAGCTGACCCCGGAGGGGGTGGAGCCGCGCTGCATCTGCTTCCAGCCCGATCACGACGAGGTGCCCAACTACATCGAGCTGCTGGCGGGCGACACGACGCGCCTGGCGCTGGCCCTGAACGTGGCCGAGCTCGAGGGCGAGGAACGCACCCACGCCTGGGAAACCGAGGACGGCTTCGAGGTCGATGCCGGCGTGGTGGTCGGCGAGAGCGGCGGCCCGCTGCCGTGGTTCGCGGTGAAGCACGAAACGCCCGACGCCTTCATGGAACCGGAATGGATCGTCCATCCCAATGGCGCGCTCGGCCTGATGGCCGTCCATGCCGTGGCGGAGAATCCCAAGGAGACGGCGACGGCGCTGAAGGCCGTCTGGGGCGCGGCGATGGAGGAGATCTTCGACGGCTGCATGATGCTCAAGGCGGGCTCGGTCGAGTTGCTGATCTGGTCGCCGCTCGCCTACCAGCTCGAATACAAGGCGCTGGAGATCATGGCGCCCGCGGAGCTGCCGTGCGTCGTGGGCGTCGCCATCGCCGTCGAGCGCACGCGGCCGCTGCAGGCGCTGCTGCGCGCCAACAACGTGGCCTTCGCGCTCACCGAGGGCGACCGCGTGCTGGTCGCGCCCGAACAGGCCGGCGGGCTGATGATCGAGTTCATGCCGCAGACCTGAGGGCCAGCGCGGTGTGATAGTCTCGCGGTCATGAAGTTCGCCCACCTCGGCATCGGCGTCAGGGACCTCAAGACGAGCGCGGCCTTCTACAAGAAGGTCTTCGCGGCGATCGGCCTGCCGCTCATCGACGAGAGCGAAACCGCGGTCCGCTTTGGCCAGAACAGGACCGCTCTCTTCTACATCCACACGCGTCAGCCGGCGCCTGGACCGATCCATGTGGCTTTCGAGGTGGAGACCAGGGAATTGGTCGACGCCTTCCACAGCATCGCTCTCGCTGCCGGCGGCAAGGACCATGGCCCGCCCGGCGTGCGGCCCCACTACAGCCCGACCTACTATGCAGCCTTCGTGATCGATCCCGACGGCCACAATCTCGAAGCCGTCTGCCGCTGATCACCGGCTCCCGGCCGCGCCGGCGGCTGCCCTAAAACGCCGGTACCGGCGCCTGCGGCACGTCCTTCCAGAACTCGGGGTCGTGGCCGAAGAACAGCTTCGCGCCGCCGCGCTCCAGCGCTTCCAGGCGGTCGAGCGAGGCCAGCATCTCGGCGCGGTCCCATACGAAGCGCGGCAGGCGGCGCTCCCGCAGGGTGCGACAGAAGTAGCAGGCGTCGCCGGTCAGGACGATCTCCCCCCGCTCCGTGCGCACCTTCAGCGACTGGTGGCCCGGCGTGTGGCCATAGGTCGGAAGGCAGACCACGCTGCCGTCGCCGAACAGGTCGTGCTCGCCCTCGACCTGCTTCACCGGATGGCCGTGGTCGAAGTCGGCCTTGTAGAAGCCGACCTTGGCCGCCGTCTCGGGATCCTGCGCCGCCTGCCATTCGCGCTTCTGCACCACCATGGTGGCGTTGGGCACCAGCTCGTTGCCGCCGGCGTGATCGAAATGCAGGTGCGAGTTGACGATGTAGTCGACCCTCCCCGGATCGCGGTCGATCGACTCCAACCGCGACTTCACGTCGTCGGCGGCGCCGAAATGCTCGAAGCCGAAGATCCGCGCCACGCGCTCGCCCAGGCGGCCGGCGGGGTCGCTGCGGCATTGCGGGTGCATGCCGGTGTCGAACAGGGCGCGACCCTTGGCGTGCTCGATCAGGTACGACGGGATCGGCAGCGCCACCGAACCGTCCTCGCCCTCGATCATGTCCTTTAGGCGCCCGACGAGCCGGCCGCAGGTCAGGGCGTATATTTTCGCCGTCATTGCTTCTCCTGCTTTCGTCGAACGAGCCTAGCACATAAGGTTCGGCACATGCGTTCCCTCGCCCCCGCGCTTCTCGCGCTGCTCGCGCTGATCGCCGGTCCCGCCCTCGCCCAGCCGCTGCCGACCTACCCGCAACCGCGCGTCACGCTCGACATCGAGCTGCCGGCTGCGCCCGCCTACCAGCTCTACGGCCGCGGCGCGCCGGGCCGGCTCGCGGTCGGCGCCGACGGCACACACTATGTGCTGACCAATAGTTTCAGACCGTCCGACAATCCGCTGCGGCCGGCGCTCGATGCGCGCATCGAGCTGTCGGCGTTCCACCGCGACGGCTCGCTCCGGTACCGCACCCTGCTGCCGGTCGACCATCGGCTGAGCCCGAATGGCTTCGAGATCGAGTCGCTGGGCGTGGCGCCATTGCCCTCGGGCGAGGCCGCGGTCTTCCTCGGCAGCCGCAATGAGGCGGTCGGCCAGGCCATCCTCGGGCGCCCGCTCACCTTCTACTACGGCATCGGCACGACCGGCTCCGTTCTGCGCGCCGTGCCGGTACCGCCGCCGACCGCCGGCAACGACTCGGGCGCCACCTACAGCACGCGCTTCTACCTTCCGACCGCCGACAACGGCCTGCTGGTGGGAGGTGGCTACGGCGGCGGTCCCTTCGCCTGGTGGATCGGCAAGTTCGCGCCCGACGGCCGGCGCCTGTGGCAGGCCGGCCCGGTCACCGGCGCGCCCGAGGACGTCTATGCCCTCGCGCCGCGTCCCGACGGCTCGATCGTCGCGGTGGTCGAGGAAGTGGGCGAAGGCAGCGGACTCAGCAGCTGGTACATCGTCCGCCTCGGCGCCGACGGCCGGCCGCTGGGCCGCACGCGGTTCGACGCCGAGGGCAACACCTTCGCCATCCTGCCCGCGACCTACGTCTCGGCGATCGGCGCCTACCAGTCGATCCGGCGGCCCGAGCTGGTGCGGCTGGACGAGGCCGGCCGCGTCACGGGCCGCGCGTCCTGGGGATACGAAGCGACGCGGGTGATGATTCCCGACGGCGACGGCATTGCCGCCATCGT
This sequence comes from Reyranella sp., assembly GCA_019745575.1. GTDB lineage: Bacteria > Pseudomonadota > Alphaproteobacteria > Reyranellales > Reyranellaceae > Reyranella. The sequence continues at coordinate 11,974 of JAIETA010000270.1, forward strand.
CTGCTACCGGGTCGACGGGCCGCCCTGCTACGTCGTGCGCGCCGGCCTCGACGGCAAGGTGCGCTGGCAGAGCCCGCCGGTCGCGGCAAGCGACATCGCGCGCACGCCCGACGGCCAGATCGCCGCGCTGGTCTGGACGGCCGGCGGCACGCGCGCCAGGCTGCAGCGCTTCGCCGACCCGCGGTGACTCAGGCGTCGAGTGCCTTCTTCAGGAGCTCGTTCACGATCTTGGGGTTGGCCTTGCCGCCTGTCGATTTCATGACCTGGCCGACGAACCAGCCCATCAGGGTGGGCTTGGCCTTGTAGGCCGCGACCTGGCCGGGGTTGGCGTCGATCACCGCCTTGATGGCGGCCTCGATGGCGCCGGTGTCGGTCACCTGCTTCAGGCCGCGCTCCTCGACCAGCACGGCGGCGTCCTTGCCGGTCTCCTCCATGGCGACGAACAGGTCCTTGGCTATGCGGCCCGAAATCGTGCCGTCGCCGAGCAGGTCGAGCAGTTTGCCAAGCGACGCTGCGCTCACCGGCGATTGGGCGATGCCGAGGCCGCGCCTGTTCAGCATGCCGAACAGGTCGCCGGTCACCCAGTTGGCCGCCTGCTTGGCGTCGCGGCCGCGCGCCACCGCCTCGAAAAACTCCGCCGTCTCCTTCTCCGCCGTCAGCACGCCCGCGTCGTAGGGCGTGAGGCCGTAATCCTTGATGTAGCGGTTCTTGCGGGCATCGGGCAGCTCGGGCAGGCCGGCGCGGATGCGTTCGACATATTCCCTGGTCAGCACCAGCGGCAGCAGGTCGGGATCGGGAAAGTAGCGGTAGTCGTGCGCGTCCTCCTTGGAGCGCATCGAGCGCGTCTCGCCCCGGCCGGGATCGAACAGGCGCGTCTCCTGCGCGATTTTGCCGCCGCCCTCGATGATCTCGACCTGGCGCCGCGCCTCGTACTCGATGGCCTGCCGCACGTAGCGGATCGAGTTCACGTTCTTGATCTCGCAGCGCGTGCCGAGCTCGCCGCCCGGCTTGCGCACCGAGACGTTGACGTCGCAGCGCATGGAGCCCTCGTCCATGTTGCCGTCGCAGGTGCCGAGATAGCGCACGATCGAGCGCAGCTTGGTGAGGTATGCCGCTGCCTCGTCGGCAGTGCGCATGTCGGGCTTGCTCACGATCTCCATCAGCGCCACGCCGGACCGGTTGAGGTCGACGTAGGTCTGGCTGGGATGCTGGTCGTGCAGGCTCTTGCCGGCATCCTGCTCGAGATGCAGGCGCTCGATGCCGATCCGGCGAGTGCGGCCGTCGGGCAGGTCGATCTCGACCTCGCCTTCGCCCACGATCGGGTCCTTGTACTGCGAGATCTGATAGCCGGCCGGCAGGTCGGCATAAAAGTAGTTCTTGCGGTCGAACACCGAGCGCAGATGGATCTCGGCGTTGAGGCCGAGGCCGGTGCGCACCGCCTGCTCGACGCAACGCTCGTTGATCACCGGCAGCATGCCCGGCATGGCGGCGTCGACCAGCGACACCTGGGTGTTGGGATCGGCGCCGAATGTGGTCGGAGCACCGGAAAACAGCTTGGCCTCGGAGACGACCTGGGCATGCACTTCCAGCCCGAGGACGATTTCCCACTCGCCCGTTTCGCCCTTGATATATGACATGAAAGCCTAAATAGGAGCTTGTGCCAGCGCTGTCCATGCTTAGGCTGCTGGCCAATAAAACGCCTTACAGGGAGGCAAAGATGACCATTCTCCACCGCCGTTCTGTGCTTGTCGGCGCGGCCGCTGCCACGCTCGGCGCACCCGCCATCGCTCGTGCCCAGGCCGATTGGCCCAAAGGCCCGATCAAGTTTGTCGTGCCGTTCCCGCCCGGTGGATCCACCGATCCGATCACGCGCATCATCCAGGCCAAGATGATCGAGAACACCGGCTGGAACATCGTGGTCGACAACAAGCCGGGCGGCACCGGCGTGGTCGGCGCCTCGATCGTGGCCAAGTCGCCGCCCGACGGCCAGAATTGGCTATTCGTCTTCGACAACCACATCCTCAACCCGGTCTGGACACCCTCGGTACCCTACAAGGACAGCGAACTGATGCCGATCACCCAGATCGGCCGCAGCGCCCAAGGCATCGCCAGCTTCCCCGCGCGGCCGTTCCAGACCTTTGCCGAAGCCGTGAAGGCTGCGAAGGCTCAGCCAGGCAAGATCAGTTGTGCCGTGCTATCCTCCAGCCTGGCGCAAGTGCTGTTCGCCTTCATGCAGAAGGAGAACGGCTTCGAGATGAACATGATCCCCTACAAGGGCGGCGGTCCCCTGTTCCAGGACGCTCTTGCCGGCGTCACCGACCTGTCGGTCTCGAGCCTCGCCAACATGGTGCCGCACGTTAAGGCCGGCAAGCTGAGGATGATCGCCGTTACGTCCGAAAAGCGCAGCGCGGCGATGCCAGACGTGCCGACGCTTGGCGAGCAAGGCATCAAGGGCGGCCCGTCCTACGCTTGGTGGGGAACCTATGCGCCGGCGGGCACACCCCAGCCGATCGTCGAGCGCATGTACGCCGAGATCGTCAAGGCGGTACGCTCGCCCGACGTGACGAAGAAGTTCATCGAGCAATTCGACATGGAAATCACCTTGAGCACGCCCGCGGTGTTCGCAGAATTCACGACCAAAGAGCAGCAGCTCTGGGCCAAGGTGATCCGCGACAACAACCTGAAGGCGGAATAACCCGGCCCGGCAGCGCGCCGGGCGCCGCGTATACGGCTACCGTGTCGCCAGGCCGCCCAGCACCATCTGGGCGATGTCGCGGGCAATGCGCCGCGGACTGGCACCGCCCGGCTTGTACCAGTCGACCGCCCAGTTGAGCGCGCCCAGGATCGCCATTCGGGTAACCGAGAGGTCGAGGTCGGCGCGGAGCGCGCCGGCCGCCCTGGCCTCGCGCAGCAGCCGCGTCCAGATCGCACCGTAGGCGCGATGGCCGGCCAGCACGCGGTCGCGGATGTCGGCCGGCACCTGCCAGATCAGCTTGATGGACGCCGAGACGCTGTCGCTGTCGTGCAGAACCTCGGTCAGATGGGTTTCGATGGCCGCCTCGATCCGTGCGAGCGGCGGCGTATCCGAGGTCAGCGCAGCCAGCCGGCGCTCGAGCGCGGCATGGGCGCGGCCGAGACCGCGCACCATCACGGCCTCGACCAGCGCCTCGCGCGAGTCGAAGTGATAATAGAGACTTCCTGCCTTCATGCCGATGCTGGCCGCAATATCGGCCAGCCGGGCACCGGCATAGCCGCGGTCGCGGAACGCCCGCGCCGCGGCATCCAGGATGCGCTCGCGCGTGAGCTCGGCCTTGCGGTCGGTGGGCCCGATGCCCAAGACGGTGTCGACACTTGACGAGGCCATGCGGCTCGGCCATTTTTCTAACAAGAATTAGATTATAGCTGCAGGTCAGGCATCTGGCAAAGCCGGACAGGCGACGCCCGATCCGACAGGCCGGAGCCGAAGGGAGTCGGACCATGAACCGCACCATGCAGACCGAGATCGCGGCCAAGCTGTTCACGCATATGGCCGCCAAGAGCACCGACCTCGCGCCGGAGGAGATGTACCAGCCGACCGAGGCCTACATCGATCCGGCCCAGGCGGCGCGCGAGCGCGAGGCACTGTTCCGCAAGCTGCCCCTGATCGTCTGCCACGCCAGCGAACTGCCGCAACCGCACGACTTCGTCACCGCCGACCTGGTCGGCGTACCGGTGCTGATCGTGCGCCAGCCCGACGGCTCGATCCGCGCCTTCACCAACGTCTGCCGCCACCGCGGCTCGCGGCTGGTGACCGCCGAGCGCGGCAACGCCCGGCTGTTCGTCTGCCCGTTTCACGCCTGGACCTACGAGGGCAATGGCGCGCTGCGCAACATCGCCTATCCCGACGGCTTCTGCGGCGTCGACCGGCAGGAGCGTGGACTGATCGCGCTGCCGGTCGAGCAGCGGCACGGGCTGGTGTGGGTTGTGCCGACGCCGGGCGCGGCGATCGATGTCGCAGCCCATCTCGGCGCCGCCTTCGACGCCGAACTCGCTGGCTGGAAGATCGACAACGCCGCTTACGAGCGCAGCCAGAGCTTCGAACTGCCGATCAACTGGAAGCTGGTCATGGACGGCTTCATGGAGGACTACCATCTGACTGTGCTGCACAAGAGCACGATCGGCCCCTACATGCTGCCGAACATCCATGAATACTCGGCGTTCCGATCGCACTCGCGGCTGGTCGCGGCGCGCGCCAGCATGAACAAGCTCGCCGGCCAAGATCCCAAGAGCGTCGACCTGCTGCCGTCGGCTATTTTCATCTATTCGGTCTTCCCCGGCACCATCCTGGTCTGGCAGGCCGACCATTTCGAACTGTGGACGATCCTGCCTCACGCCACCGACCCGCGCCGCGCGACGGCGACGGCCCGCCTGCTGGCGCCGACAGCCGACACGGTCGAGGCCGAGCGCGCGCTGTGGGACAAGAACTGGAAAATCCTGATGGACACGGTGCAGGAAGAGGACTGGGCGGCCGCGCGCGACATCCAGGAGAGCATCGGCGGCGGTGGCCAGAGCCATTTCGTGTTCGGCCGCAACGAACCCGCGCTACAACACTTCCACCGCGAGGTCGCCAGGGCGACCGCGGCCTGACCGCCACCGTCTACGACAGCAGCGTCCGGCCGAAAAACCCGGTCATCTCCGCGCGGAACAGGGCGGGCTGATCGCCCTGGGCGCCGATGGTCGCGCCGCGCACGCCGTAGCCCGCCTTCAGCGCATAGACCGCGAGATCGCGATCGGTCAGCGCAGGATTGGGCATGCCTTCGGTCGGATGCACGAACGCCCCGTCGTCGGCGATGTATCCAGTCGGCGCGGCTGGCGAGACCGAAGCTTCGGCAATGTGCTGGACCGGCTCCTCGCGGTCAAAGCTGTGCTCCGCACCAGCCACGATCCGGATCGAGGCATCGCCGCCCCACAGGCGAAGCGCCTGGACATAGCCCTGGCACTGCTGCGGCGACACCCAATCGTCCTGGTCGCCGACGACCACGCGGACCTCTGTGGCACCGACGTCGGGATCGAGGAACTGATGGCCGCACCACGGATAGGCCGCCAGCACCGCGCGGACGCAGAGTGCCGGATCGTGAACGGTCTCGCAGAAAAGCCGCGTCGCGGCGGTCAGCACCGCCGATCCGCCGCGGCTGTGGCCCTGCAGGCCGATACGAGCCGGATCGATTGCCGGATGCCTGGCCAGAACGCCGACGGCAGCCGCGACGTCGTAGGCGGACGCAGCGAACGAAAACTGCGCCTGGTTGGCCACGGTCGAGGTGACCCCCCGGGCGCCGAAGGGGTCGAGCACGAAGGCCGCGATGCCCATGTCGACCAGCGTTTCGGCGTGCCTGAGGTGCGAGGCCGCGATGCTCAGGCTGCCCGGTACGATGACCACCACCGGCATCCGGCCGCGCCCGCTCTCGGGAAGAAAAAGCTTGCCGTCGACGGTGACACGCGGCATCGCCGCCGGATCGCTGATCGCCTGCCAGTAGTTGAGCGGGCTGGCGCTGGGAATGTCGATCGTCTCGCCGCGCAAGCCGCTGCCGAAGACGACCTCGCGGTCGCGGAACCGCTGCGATCCGGTCATCGTGTCCTGCCCTGCCCCGTCATTCGATGGTGATGTTGTTGTCGCGCACGACCTTGCCCCACTTCCCGATCTCCTCGGTGACGAACGCGGCGAAACGCGCGGTCGGCGCGCCGCCCGGCGCCGCCCCCTGGCCAAGCCAGACCTTCTTCAGTTCGTCGGAGTCGAATACCTTGGCGACCTCAGCCTGCATTCGGGCGACGATGGCCGGGTCGGTTCCTGCCGGCACCCACAGCCCGTACCACGACAGCGACTCGAAGCCGGGCAATCCCGCTTCGGCGGCGGTCGGAATATCGGGGAACGCCGGCGAACGCTCGGCCGAGAACACCGCCAGGGCGCGTGCCTTGCCGCTGCGGATGTAGGTTGCGGCGCTGCCGAGGCCTTCGAAGACCGCTGCCACCTCGCCGGCGATCAGCGCCGCCGTCGCCGGCCCTGTGCCCTTGTAGGGAACGTGCGTCATGCCGGCGCCGGTCTTGGCGTTGAAGATCTCGCCCGCGAGATGGCGCGTCGTGCCCAGGCCGGCCGACCCGTAGTTCACCTTGCCCGGATTGGCCTTGCAGTAGGCGATGAACTCCTGGAGCGTCTTGGCGGGTACGCCGGGATAGATCACCAGCACGTCCGGCACTGCAGCGATGGTGGTGACCGGGACAAGATCCTTTTCGATATCGTAGGAAAGGCGCTTGTAGGCGCTGACCGCCACCGCGTGATGGACCGATCCGAGCAGGACCGTGTAGCCGTCGGGCCTGGCCTTCGCGACGAGGGCGGCGCCGACCGTGCCACCGGCGCCCGGCTTGTTGTCGACCACGACCTGCTGGCCGAGCTGCTGTGAGAGCACAGCCGCGAAGGGCCGCGCGAAGGTGTCCGTACCGCCGCCCGGCGCGAACGGCACGACCAGCGTGACGGGCCGGCTGGGCCACGCCTGCGCATAGCCGGTTGCCGGCAGGAGCGCTGCCGCTGCGGTGCCGGCCAGAAGGGTACGGCGCCCGATGTTCGCGTCCTGTGTCATGGCGATCTCCCTCGTTCGCCCGACCGCCTACGCACGCGGCGTGACGATTTCGTGAAGGGAGATTGCCACGCAACCGCGGCCGTGTCGTGCCTGCGCGACCTCAGTAGCCGGCAGGCCTCGCGCCGAACGCGGCGGCCTTCTCGAGCGCTGCCGCTGCCCGCAGCATGGTCTCTTCGTCGAAGGCGCGGCCGATCAGCTGCAGGCCGAGCGGCAGGCCGTCCTTGTCGAGACCGGCCGGCACCGAGATGCCGGGCAGGCCCGCCATGGAAGCCGGGATGGTGAACATGTCGTTGAGGTACATCGTCACCGGGTCGTCCATCTTGTCGCCGGCGGCGAAGGCGGCGGTGGGCGCCGTCGGCGTCAGCAACACGTCGCACTTCTCGAAGGCCTGCCTGAAATCGCGGGCGATCAGCGAACGGATCTGCTGCGCCTTCTTGTAGTAGGCATCGTAGTAGCCGGCCGACAGCACGTAGGTGCCGATCAGGATACGGCGGCGCACTTCCTTGCCGAAGCCGGCGCCCCGCGTGTTCTGGTACATCTCGGCCAGATCCTTGCCCGGCACGCGCAGGCCGAAGCGCACGCCATCGTAGCGCGCGAGGTTCGACGAACACTCCGCCGGTGCCACAATGTAGTAGGCAGGCAGCGCGTACTTGGTGTGCGGCAGCGAGACCTCGACCGTCTGCGCGCCAGCGGCCTTGAGCATCTCCATGCCGGTCGACCACAGAGCGACGATCTCCGGCGACGTGCCGTCGACGCGGTATTCCTCGGGGATGCCGACCTTGAGGCCCTTGATGTCGGGGTTGCGCGCGGCGGCGGCAAAGTCCGGCACGGCGAGTGGCGCCGAGGTCGAGTCCTTCGGATCGTGGCCGGCCATCGCCTGAAGCAGCAGCGCCGAATCCTCGACAGTGCGGGCAAACGGACCGGGCTGGTCGAGCGAGCTGGCGAAGGCCACGACGCCCCAGCGCGAGCAACGGCCGTAGGTCGGCTTCAGACCGACGATGCCGCAGAACGAGGCCGGCTGGCGGATCGAGCCACCGGTGTCGGTACCGGTGCTGCCCGGCACCATGTAGGCCGCAACCGCCGCAGCCGAGCCGCCGGACGAGCCGCCCGGCACCAGCTTGCGGTTGTCGCCGCGGCGCTTCCATGGATTCTCGACGCCGCCGAAATGGCTGGTCATGTTCGACGAGCCCATGGCGAACTCGTCGAGGTTGGTCTTGCCGACCATGACGGCGCCGGCCTTCCAGAGGTTGGTGGTGACCGTGCTCTCGTAGGGCGGCACGAAGCCTTCGAGGATGTGCGAGCCGGCCGTCGTCTGCACGCCATCGGTGCAGAACAGATCCTTGATGGCGAGTGGAATGCCTTCCAGCAGCCCCGCCTCTCCCTTGGCGCGGCGTGCATCGGAGGCCTCGGCCATGGCACGCGCCTTCTCGGGCGTCTCGGTGATGAAGGCGTTGAGCGCGCGGTGCTCCTCGAGTTTCTTGAGGTGGGCATCGGCGACCTCGACGGCGCTCGCCTCCTTTTTTGCAAGCGTGGCACCGAGCTGGGCGACGGTGAGATCGGTCAGAGAAGCCATGGCCTACTCCACCACCTTGGGCACGGTGAAGAAGCCGCCGGCGTTCTTGTCGGCCGTGTCGATGTAGACCGCACCGCCCGGCGCATTGGCCAGCACCTTGGCGGCGATTCCGCCGTCCGTCACCTTGTCGGCGCGCTGCGGCAGGCTGACGTCCGACACGCTCGACAGCGGCTCGACGTTCCGGGTGTCGACCTCGTTCAGCTGCTCGATCCAGGCGAAAATCCCCGACAGCTCGCCGGCCAGCGGCGCCAGTTCCTCGTCCGGCACCTTCAGCCGGGCCAGCCGCGCGATACGCGCCACCGTGTCCTTGTCGAGCGACATTCCACCTTCTCCGAAACGCCTGGATGGGCGCGGTTGGTAGCCGTTTTGCCATGCGCCGGCAACCGAGCCGGCGGCTTCTAGGAGGCGGCCTTGCTCTGGTTGTCGGCGACCCGGCGGGCCGCCACCGCCTCGATCTCGGCCCGCAGCGAGGGGCGCTTCTCCAGGAGCGCGCCGAAATCCTTGCGCGACAACACCAGCAGGTGGCAGTAGCCGTTGGCCACGACGTCGGCGCTACGCGGCTGCTCGCTCAGCAGCCCCATTTCGCCGAAGAAGTCGCCCTCCTTCAGCACGATCGGCCGGTCGCGCGTCTGCACCGTGACGTCGCCCGCGGCGATGAAGTACATGGCGTCGGGCGGTCCGCCCTTGGCGACGATCTTCTCGCCCGGCAGCACGACCTGGGCGCGCAGGCGCTTGCCGACTTCCCGCACCGCCGCGTCGTCGAGCGACTCGAAGATCGGCACACGGGCGATCATGGCGACCAGTTCCAGGCCGAGGTCGAGCGACGGACGGCGGACGAGCGCGCTGCGCCGCGCCGCCAGGTCGCGCCGCAGGTCGGCGTAGACCTCGCGGCTGATGATGCCCTCGCTCAAGCGCCGGGCGTACTCGACCGATTCGAAGCGGATGGCGGCGCGCTGCAGTTGGCGAGCCTGCACCGACTCGGCATAGCCCGGGTACTGCAGCGACAGCGCCTTGAGGGCGCTGTCGACCGCCGCCTGGCGCTTGCCGATCACCGCGGCGAGCCGCGCCTCGGCGTCGGCGCCCAGCAGGTCGGCGACCGAGCTGATGTTGAAGGCCGCCAGTTCGGCGAGGACGCTCTGCGACACCATCAAGATCTCGAACCGGTCGGCCAGGCTCTCCGTGAGCATCCGGTCGATGTGGAGACGGCGATGCAGCCACAGCGCCAGGCGGAAGCCGCTGTCGGGCCGCGAGATCCGGCTCAGCCATTCCTCGTAGCCGGCCTCGCCGTGGTCGCGTACGGCGTCGATCAGGCGATCGGCGCCCGCCGCCATGACCGCCACCATGCGGCGCGACAGGATCTGCTGCTCGAACAGCTCGAGGTAGAGCTCCTTCTCGCGCGTCGACAACGTGACCAGCCCGATGGTCAGCCGTTCGTCGATGTCGAGCGCCAGTTCGCCGGGCGCCGCCTCCACCTCGCCGGCGCCGGCCGAGGCGGGATCGGCGGCAACACCGTCGACGCGTGTGTTGTGCAGCCGCAGAATCTGCTGGAGGTGGCGCGCGACGTTGACCCGCGACAGCGCCAGGACGCGGTCGCGCATGGCGATCTCGAGGCGGCTGAGCTTGTCGAGACCGAGCAGGTGCATGACCAGCCCGAGCGTCGTGGCGTTCACGAACAGTGTGAACAGGACGAACAGCGTGGCCGAAATCGCGATGAAGTCGCGCACGTCCTCCGGCAGACGCTTGTCGCCGGCCGCCACCATGGCCAGCACGATCGTCACCGCGCCGCGCAGGTCGCCCCACACCAGGATCGCCTTGTATCGGGCGTTCACCGGCTGCACGAGGCGGGTCGCCTCGAGCAGCGGAAACATGCCGAACACGACCAGCGCCCGTGCCGAGAAGGCGCCGACCGCCACCGCCAGAACGCCCCAGACGTAGAGCCAGGTGAATTGCAAAAGAACGTCGGCCGCCAGCATCGAGGCGAGCACGAAGATCAGGCAGTTCGCCCAGAATTCAAGTTGGGTCCAGACCTGGCGCAATGCCGTCCATTGCCGGGGGTGGAGATGCGTGGGGCCATAGGCCGCAACGGTGAGCGCCGCCATGACCACTGAAACCACGCCTGAGACATGGAGGTAACGGTCGGCGACGACGAAGCTCAAGTAGGTGAGGCTCACCGTGACCGAGGCGATCGCCGCGTCCGACTCGCCCAGCCGCGGCAGCACCAGCATCGCGGCGCGCGCCATGGCGAAGCCGAGGAGAAGGCCGCCGAAGAACTCGCGCAGGAACACCAGGAAGGGGCCCGACGCGTCCGTCGCGATCGATCCGCCCGCCGCATCGGGCAAGGAGCGCGTTGCCAGAATGCCGATGAACAGTCCAAAGGCGGTGATGGCCACGGCGTCATTCAGCAGCGACTCGCCTTCCGCCAGGATCGACAGCCGCTTGGGCGCGCCTACGTCGCGGAAAATGCCGATGACCGCCGCTGGATCGGTGGTCGACACGATGGCGCCCAACAGCAGGCAGACGACGATGTCCATGCCGGTCGCGACGTGGACCACACCGGCAACACAGGCGATGCACACCAGCACGGCCACGATGGCCAGCAGCAGCACGGCCGACACCTCGTCGAACAGCCGACGTACATCGATCGTGAGGCCTGCCGTGAACAGCAGCGGCGGCAGGAACAATGGCAAGAACACGTTGGTGCCGACCTCGAGCTTGTCGAGGCCGATGAAGGCGTCGCTCAAGGCGCCGAGCTTGATGTCTTCGGCGATGATCCAGGACCCGAGGAAACCCATCGACATGCCGGCTATGGCCAGCAGGACGGTATGCGGCAGCCGGAATCGCTCGGCCAACGGCACCAGCAGGCTGACGACTGCCAGGACCATGGCGATCGCCAGCAGGGCATAAAGGGTATCGTTCACGAGACGACGTTACTCCGGCTGCCGCCCGTGTCGACCGCGACGGGCTCCCGCCTTATAACCCTGACGATGGCCGGACGGGCAGTTTTCATTCATGGCATGTGGGGTACGCCGGACGTGTGGCGGAATTGGCGCGCCTTCGCCGAGGCCCGCGGCTGGCAGACCGACGCGCCGGCGCTCCGCCACCACGATGCCCCGCCGCTCTCGCCGCCGCCGGCACTGGGCACGACCAGCCTGCTCGACTACGTCGCCGATCTCGAAGCCTTCCTGAAGACGCTGCCCGAGAAGCCTGTCGTCGTCGGCCATTCGATGGGTGGGCTGATCGCCCTCATCCTGTGCGCCCGTGGCCTGGCGCGGGCCGGCGTTCTGCTCACGCCGGCGCCGCCGGCCAGCGTGATCGCCCTTCGGCCCTCGAACCTCCTGGCCTTCCTGCGCATCCAGACGACCTGGGGCTGGTGGCGCAAGCCGCACCGCCCGACGCTCGCCGAAGCCCTGTCGCACACCTTCAACACCACCGATCCGCGGGACGGCGCGACGCTGCACGCGGCATTCGTCCACGAATCGGGCCGTGCCCTGCTGGAGATCGGCCTGCCCTGGCTCGACGGCGCCAGGGCCGCGACCGTCGATGCCAAGGCGGTGCGCGTGCCGCTGCTGTTCGTGGCGGCCCAAAAGGACAAGCTCACCCCGCCCGGTGTGGTGCGTCGCGCCGCGCAGCGTTTCGCCGCTGTGTCGAGCTATCGCGAGTATCCGGATCAGGGTCATTGGGTGCCAGGCCAGCCGGGATGGGAGCGCATCGCCGCCGACGCCCTGGCCTGGCTCGATGCCACCCTGGCGGCGGAGACGCGATAGTGGCCGTCGTCGACTTCGCCGAGCTGAAGGCGCTGCTCGTCCGCGACGGCCGCCTGATGGCGCTCGACATCGGCAGCAAGACCATCGGTGTGGCCACATCGGACGCCCTGCGCATGCTCGCCACGCCGCTTACCACCCTCAAGCGCACCAAGCTTGCCGCCGACCTCGCCAGCCTGGCCGAGCTGGTCCACCGCCACGAGATCAAGGCGCTCGCGGTCGGCCTGCCGCTCAACATGGACGGCACCGAGGGGCCACGCTGCCAGTCGGTCCGGCAGTTCGCGGCCAACATCGCTGCCCACGCGCCGGCGGCGCTGGCAGCGCTTCCCATCGTCCTGCAGGACGAGCGGCTCAGCACCGCCGCCGTGACGCGCGGCATGATCGACGACTACGACATGAGCCGCGCCAAGCGCGCCGAGCGGGTCGACGCCGCGGCCGCGGCATGGATCCTCGAGTCGGCGCTGGCGCGCCTGCGCTAGGGACAGAGCGGCGGTGGCGCCGGGCGGGGCGGCGGCTCGGCGTCGAGCGAGCGCAGGAATGCCACGAGGTCGGTGCTCTGCTGCGGCGACATGCCGAGCGGCCGGACCAGCGGCGTGCCGTCGCTGTGCAGGCGATCCGGGCTGACCTCCGAATAGTGCCGCACGACCTCCTCCAGCGTGCCGACGCTGCCGTTGTGCATGTAAGCCCCGGCGCGGCCGACCTGGCGCAGGCCAGGCACGCGAAACTCGCCGAAGTTGGCGTGCAGGCGCTGGACATGACGCGTGCGCCGCGCGCTGGCGCCCGTGGTGTCGTCGTTGTAGCGGCCGAGCAAATTGAAGGGACTGTCGAACAACCTGGCGAGGCCGCCGAGCCGACCCGAGTCGACCTCACCCGGGCGGACGAAGAACGGGATGCCGACATCGCCGAATTCGCCGTTGGTGAAGCGCGGTCCGAAGTGGCAGGTGCTGCAGTTGCCCGCCTCGACGAAGAATCTCAGGCCGCGCTGCTCGGAGGCGCCGTAGCGCGCCATGGCCTGGCGGTCTCCGCCCACGAGGGCATCGCGGAAATCGTCGAAGGCGGTGCGCGGACTGACCAGAGTCTCCTGGAACGCCGCCAGCGCCTTGGCGGCGTCCACCAGGAGCTGCTCGTCGTCGGCGCCCGGCGAAACGCCGAACGCGCGCCGGTAGCCGCAGGCCAGCTGCCCATCCTCACGCAGCAGGCGGCCGACGCGGGCTGCGGCGTTGGCCATTTCCCGTGGATCGACGATCGGGCGGATGCTCTGCGCCCAGAGCGAATCGCCCGCGCCATCCCAACCGAACCAGTGGCCATAGCCCACGTTCCACAGCGACGGCGTGCGGCGGTCGAGCGGCACAGTGCCTATGCCCTTCGGCTGGCCGTCGCTCCAGTCGCGGCCCGCCTGGTGGCAGGTGGCGCAGCTCATGCGGCCGTCGCCCGACAGGCGCGGGTCGTTGAAGAGGTGTTCTCCCAGCGCGATACCGGCCGGCGTGCCCGAGACCCGGTTCGAGGGATCGCGCACGGCGGGCGGCGGCCAAGGCCCGTGCCGGCCGACCGCGCGAATCTCGTCTTCCGACCAGTTGGGCGGGGCCTGTGCGGCGGCGGGCGCGACCAGCGCCGCGAGCAGGCCCGCCAGAAGAAGCGCTCGCCTCACTTGACGATGAAGTCGTGCGTCAGGCGCTCGGTTTCCTCGCCGTCCCGCACGTCGATCGAGAGTTCCCAGCGCCCCGGCATGTGGAAAACCAGTCCTTCGGCGCGGTAGCGCCCATCCACGCCCGGCACGATGCCGGGGCGGTAGTTCATGCCGTGCCTGTGTTCCGGCATCTCGGCGTTGATCCCCACCAGCTCGGCCGGCCGGCCCGACTTGGTGCAGACGTTGAGCAGCAGCGCGAAGGGCTCACCGACCTCGATGCGCGGCGGGTCGGGCCGGAAGGCGATCATGTAGTGCGCCGAAAAGACCACCCAGCCCGTGCCCCGGCCGAGATCGAGCGGGCAGTTGGCCCATGCCGCGGTGGCGAACAGGAAGGTGAATATCGCGGCACCGAGCTTCATCTCGCCCCGCCGAACAGGCGATCGCCGTTCTCATAGGCGATCTTGCGGGCGACATCGGGCGGCAGGTCGGCCAGCCACTGACGCGACCAGCGAGCATGCTCGACAACATAGTGCCAGCGTTCGGGGGTGAAAGTATCGGTGCCAACCACGAAACGGTCGGGAAACTCCAGGAAGGTCTCGCGCCAGCCAGGCGCAACCTTGCCGTTCAGCGCGTGCGACGTCAGGAAGGCCAGATCGCACCACAGGTTGGGATAGCGCCGCAGCATCTCGCGCACCTTCTCCGGCCGCTCGAAGCCCGAGTGCGCCCACAGCACCCGGGCGCCCGGGTCCTGCTGGAAATGCCGGGTGACGGCATCGGCGTCCGAATGCGAGTGAAGGTAGAGCCCGTATTTCTTCGCCAGCTCCACGACACCGCGCATGTTGGGCAGGTCGGCATCGGCGCCGAAGACGTGAAACTCGCCGATGGCCACATACTTGCGCTTGGACAGCAGGTCGGCCAGGAACGGCAGCACCGTCGGATCCCTTACCCAGGTCGAGAGTTCACCGCGCGAGCGGTAGGGCCTGAGTTCGGGAACGATGACGTCGGGCGCTACGTCCTGCAGCATCCTGGTGCCTTCGTTGTTCGAGCTCGACACCATGGCGCGTTTCACGCCCGCCTTTTTCAGGATTTCCACGACTTCCTTCGGCGGCACCACCGTCCACGCGTCATGGCTGTAGTGCATGTGAGCGTCGAAGATCGGCAGCTCCTGGTCGGCGCGGGCCATTCCGGCCGCCACGACCAGCGACAGGCAGACAATCAGGAGGCGCATGTTTTCTTCCTTCAGCGGCGGGGTTTGCCGGTCCAAGCGTAGTTGAAGCTAATCGAGATACGCTCGCCGGAGAAGCGCGCCGGCGGCACCTCGTGCCGCAGCCAGCTCTCGAACAGCAGCAGGTCTCCGGCCCTGGCCGGTACACTGACGAAGGACCGGAACCGCGCCGGCGCGTCGGCCCGCCGCGGCGGGGCCGCCATATGGCGCGACAGGCGCGGATCCTCGAACTTCAGAGCGCCGGCGCCCTTCGGTACGGCGACGTAGTAGGTGCCGCTGATGAAGGAGGCGGGATGCAGGTGCATCGAATGCACGACCCCGGCCGGCATGACGTTGGCCCAGCAATCGGTCATGGCAAGCACGCGGCCGCGCAGATCGTAGTGCAGGCTGCCGGCAAACGCCTTCACATGCGGATCGATGCCGCGGCGTAGACGCTCGAACAGCGACGAGACCAGATGCAGCCGATCGAGCGAGCCGTAGGAGGTATAGCCTCCGAGATAGTGCGCCGCTGACCAGCGCTGCCCGGCCGGGTCGGAGGCGGCAAGCGCACGGCATTCATCAGCCAGCTTCTGGTTGAGGTCCCGCCACGCCGGACCGGTGAAAGACTGGTGGCAAATTAGTGTTGGAAAAAGGGCACGGATCGCCATTCCGTGATTATCGGTCAACCCGGCCTGTCGTGCTAATGTTTCGCATGCTGAGCAAGGCACAAATCGAGAGCTACCGCCGCGACGGCTATCTGGTGATCCCGCGCCTGATCCAGGGCGACCAGCTGGCCGAGTTGCGCGCCCTCACCGACCGCATCGTCGCGGAGGCACGCGGCGTGACGGCCAACGACGACCTATACGACCTCGAGCCCAGCCATAGCCCGGCGCTGCCCCGGGTCCGGCGGCTGAAGCCAGCGATCTTCAAGCGCTATGCCTTTTTCCACGCCCTGGTGCGCGATCCGAAGATCACCGCCATCCTGGCCCCGCTGATCGGGCCGGCAATCCGGCAGTACGGCGGCAAGCTCAACATGAAGTCGGCCGGCTACGGCTCGCCGGTCGAATGGCACCAGGACTGGGCCTTCTATCCGCACACCAACGACGACGTGCTGGCGACCGGCATCTATCTCGACGACTGCGATCTCGGGAATGGGCCCCTGATGGTGTTGCCGGGAACCCATCTCGGCCCGACCTACGATCACCATGCCAACGGCCGCTTCTGCGGCGCCATGGATCCCGCGGCTTGCGACCTCGACTTCAGCAAGGCCGTGCCGCTCATGGGCCCGGCGGGGTCGATGACCATCCATCACGCCCGCCTGGTGCATGGGTCGGCGCTCAATACCTCCAACCGCCAGCGCCGCCTGCTGCTGCACGAATACACCGCGGCCGACGCCTGGCCTCTTATGGGGGTGGCGGACTTCGATGAATTCAACAGCCGCATGGTGGTGGGCGAGCCCACCGTCGAGTCGCGGCTGGGGCCGGCGCCGGTTCGCATGCCGCTACCGGCCGCCGACCACCAGGGATCGATCTACGAAAACCAGCGCGGCATTGGCCGCCGTTTCTTCACGACATACGAGGAGCGCTCCCCCCATGCGCCTTGAAATCAATCGCCGGACCCTGCTTCTTGCCGCGGCGGGCAGCGCCCTGTCCGCCGGCGCCGCACACGGCGCGGAGCGCCTCAGCATCAATGCCAATCGCGGCACGATCGATTTCGCGATCGGCGATTCGCGCCTCTTCCGCACGACCGGCGGCTTCAAGGAATGGCAGGGCATCGTCCATGTCGACGACGAGGACGTGCCGCAGAGCAAGGTCGAGGTCGTCATCCGGACCGCCAGCGTCAACATGCTGGACAGCCAGCAGACCGCGATGCTGAAGGACAGCGACTTCTTCCATGTCGAGAAGTTCCCCGAAATGACCTTCCGCTCCACTCGCATCGAGCGCACCGGGGAGACGACGCTGCGCGTCGAGGGCGACGTTACGCTGCGCAGCATCACCCGACCGATGGTCCTCGACGTCTCGGTGACCGACCGGCGGCCGGGAGCGGCGCCCGGCAGCCGCTACGCCGGCTTCCAGGCCAAGGGCAAGATCAAGCGCTCGGAATTCGGGATGACCAAGTTCGTCGACGTCGTGGGCGACACCGTCGAGATTTCGATCCGCGCCGACGCCTGGCGCTGAGGTCGCCCGTGCGGGAACCGACCTACACCGGTCCCGCCAAGGGGCTGCACTGGATCACGGCTCTGCTGGTCTTCGGCCTGCTCGGCATCGGCCTGTGGATGACAGGCCTGCCGATCAGCCTGCTGAAGCTCCAGGTCTACGCCTGGCACAAGTGGATCGGCCTCGTCGTCCTGGTGCTGACCGCCGCGCGCCTGCTGTGGCGGTGGCGGCATCCGCCGCCGCCGCTGCCGGACGCGGTGACACGCTGGGAGCGGGCACTGGCGCCGGCCGGGCACTGGGCGCTTCTCCTGCTCCTGCTCGCCATGCCGCTCAGCGGCTGGCTGATGAGTTCCGCTGCGGGCATCAGCGTCGTTTGGTTCGGCGTCTTGCCGCTGCCCGACATGGTGCCGCGCGACACCGGCCTTTTCGAATCGCTGCGCACGCTGCACTATGTCTTGTCGCGGCTGCTGATCCTGGTGCTGGCCGTGCACGTCATTGCCGTTCTGCACCATGATGTCGTGCGGCGTGACGGCATCTTGCGACGCATGTGGCCAACGGGGGGAAAGTGATGTTTCGGTGGCTCAGTCTGGCCGCGCTCTTGCTGGCACCCGCCGCGCTCGCGGCACCCCAGGACACCTGGACGATCGACACCCGCGCCAGCGCCCTCACCTTCACCGCCACCCAGACCGGCGCCTTCGTGAACGGCCGCTTCCCGACCTGGACCGGCGAGATCGTGCTCGATCCCGCGGCGCTCGGCGGGGCGCGGATCGACATACGGATCCAGACGCCCTCGGTGACCGCCAACAATCCGGACGTCGACTCGCTCCTCCGGGGCGGCAACTTCCTCGACGTACGGAAATTTCCCGAGGCACGCTTCGTCGCGACCTCGATCGTGGCGCTCGGCGGCGAGCGCTACGAGGCGCGCGGCCAATTGACGATCCGCGACGTCACACGCGACGCTGTGCTGCCCTTCACGCTCCGCATCGCCGACGATCCCGTCCAGCCCGGCAGCCTGCGCGCTGCCGCCCGCGGCCGGCTGCCGCTGAAGCGCCTCGACTACGGCGTCGGACAGAACGACTGGGCCGGCACCGGACAAGTCGCCAACGAGGTCACGGTCGACGTCAATATCGTGGCCTCCCGCCGCAAATAGCCGATCAACGGCGCGCCGAAACCTAGCCGAGCGCTCACATTCCGGGGCGTTTCCCCACATAGTTCGACTGCGGGCGGATGATGCGGCCGACCTTCTCCTGCTCGAAGACATGGGCGCACCAGCCCGCGACGCGGCCGACCGCAAACAGCGCGGTGAAGGCGCTGCGCGGCACTTCGAGCGCTTCCAGCAGCAGCGCGGTGTAAAACTCGACGTTGGTGTCGAGTCGCCGGCCCGGCTTGTGCCGGCGCAGGGCGGCGATGGCGCTCTTCTCGACCTCAACGGCAAAAGCGAGCCGCCCCGAGGTTTTCGGCAGTGTCGCCACGGTGTTCTTGAGCACGTCGGCGCGCGGATCCCGCACCTTGTAGATGCGATGGCCGAAGCCCATCAGGGTCGTGCCCTTGGCAAAGGCGTCGTCGAACCAAGCGGCGGCGCGGTCGAGCGAGCCGATATCGTCGAACATGTCGAGCACGGGGCCGGGCGCGCCGCCATGGAGCGGACCTTTTAGGGCGCAGAGCCCCGCCAGCACCGAGGAAATGAGACCGGCATGCGTCGAGGCCACGACGCGCGCGGTGAAGGTCGAGGCATTGAAGCCATGATCGGTGATCGTGGCGAGATAGGTATCGAGGGCGTTCTCGAAGACGGCGTCCGCGCGCTGGCCACGGACCATGCGCAGCAGGTCCTGTGCCGTCGTGAGCGAAGGGTCCGGTGCCAGCGCGGGCTTGCCGTCCGAGGCCCGCAGGAGCGCGGCCAGGAAAACCGGCAAGGCGCCGCAGACAAGATAGTGATGCGGCGTCGGATCGGAGTCGGCCAGCATGCCGAGCCCGACGCGCAGCCCCTCAACCGGCGTGAGCCCCTCGGCCGCCTGCAGGAGCTTCGGCACGTCGGCGAAGGCGCGCACGCGGGCGGCCGCCAAGCCCGCGCGCACTGCCTGCGTGTCGCCGCCCTGACCCGCCGGCGCGAAGCCCTCCCACAACAGCGCGGCCACACCCTCGAAGCCGCGCGTGGCCACCAGCTCCTCGATCGTATGCCCCCGCACGATCAGCCGGCCGGCCTCGCCGTCGACCTCGCTCATCACCGTGTCGGCCACGATCACCCCGTCGAGGCCGCTGTTGACCCGTGTCTGCAGCATCGTCTTCCCCTTGCTGATTCGCCTGCAAGGTCGATCCGCACAATTATATTGTCAATCTTGATTATATTGATCAATATAATTAGATGACCAGCGAATTGCTGAACTCCCGGGAGGCGGCGCGGCGGCTGGGCGTGTCGGCGGCGACGCTCTACGCCTATGTCAGCCGCGGCCTGCTGCGCTCCGAAGCGGTCGCGGGGCGCCGCGACCGGCGCTACCGCGCCGAAGAGGTCGAGCGCCTGAAGCGCCGCCGCGATGTCGGGCGCAAGGCCGAGTCGATCGCCACCCACGCCCTGGACTTCGGCACGCCGGTGCTCGAGTCGGCCCTGACGCTGATCGAGAGCGGCCGCCTCTACTACCGCGGCAGCGATGCCGCCGGGTTGGCGCGCACAGCGACGCTGGAAGACGTGGCCCGCCTGCTGTGGAATTGCGACGACAGGCCCTTCGCCGCCGACAACCTTCCGCCGCTCACCACGGCCCTGCGCCGCGCCTGGATCGCCGCGGCCACCCTGTCGTCGCCCGATCGCTGCCTCGTCCTGCTGCCGGCGGCAGCGGCGCTCGATCACCCGAGCTGGGTCGAGGATCGCGCCGCCATGCTGGAGACCGCGGTCCGGGTGCTGCGCCTGCTGACGGCTGCGGTGACCGCGCGCCCGCTCTCGATCCTGCCCGTGCACGAGCAACTCGCGACGGCGTGGCGTGTGCCGCCGGATCGCGCGCCTGTGCTGCGGGCGGTGCTGGTACTTCTGGCCGACCATGAATTCAACGCCTCGGCTTTCGCGGCCCGCGTGGTGGCCTCGACCGGGGCCAATCTCTACGGTGCCACCATGGCGGGCCTCGCCGCACTGAATGGTCCGCGACATGGCGGGGCGACACGCCGGGTCGCGGCGATGTTCGACGACCTCAAGGGCAGCACGGACCTCGATGCCGACCTCGGCCGGATGCTGCGCGCCCGCGTCTACATTCCAGGCTTCGGCCACCCGCTCTATCCCGACGGCGACATCAGGGCGGTCACGCTGATGGCCATGCTGCGCGAGACGATGCCGGACTCGCCGGAACTGGCGCTCGCCGAGCGGCTGGCGGCGGCGGTCGAGCGGCTGATCGACCGCAAGGCCAATGTCGATTTCACCAATGTGGCGGTCGAGCGCGCGCTCGGTCTGCCCAAGGATTCGGCGCTGGCGCTGTTCCTGCTCGGCCGTACCGTCGGCTGGATCGCCCACGCCCTGGAGCAGGCTGCTCACGGTGCATTGATCCGACCGCGCGCACGCTATACAGGTCCGCGACCCGCAAGCTGAGGCCGTGCCGTGACCGACGCCCTGATCGTCATCGACATGCAACAGGCCGCGTTTATCGATGCGCCACCGAAGCACGACGCGACCGGCCTGGTAAGCCGCCTCATCCGGTTGGCCGATGCGGTGCGCGGCCGCGATGGCGCCGTCGTCTTCATCCAGCACGACGGGCCGCCGGGCGATCCGTTCCATCCCGACCAGCCGGGCTGGAGGCTGATCGACGAACTCTCGCCACATCCCGCCGACACCGTCATCCGCAAGACATCCTGCGATGCCTTCCTGAACACCTCGCTCGACGATTTCCTGCGTGCCCGCGCCGTCGACCGGCTGATCGTCACCGGCTGGGCGACCGACTACTGCGTCGATACAACAGTGCGCAGCGCGCTTGCGCGCGGCTATCCGACGGTCGTGCCTTCCGACGGGCACACCGCGGCCGACCGGCCTCATCTGCCGGCCGTGAAAATCATCGAACATCACAACGCGATCTGGGCGGATTTCATCGCCCCCGGCGGGCCAGCCGTCGTGTGTTCCTGCGCCGACGTTATCCACCAAAACGCCGCCTTGCCCGACCGGCACGCGCGTGCTTAACGTCGCGCTTTAGTGACAAAGAAACGCATGGGCCTGCCGAGGCTGCCCCACCTCCTCGGCATCGAAGGACTCGCTCCCGAGACCATTTCGGGATTGCTCGACCTTTCGCAAAACTACATCGACCAGAACCGATCGATCGACAAGCGGCGCGACATGCTGGCCGGCCGCACCGTCATCAACCTGTTCTTCGAGAACTCGACGCGCACGCGGACGAGCTTCGAGGTGGCCGCCAAGCGGCTGGGCGCCGACGTCATCAACATGGACGTCGCGACCTCGTCAGTCCGCAAGGGTGAGACCCTGCTCGACACGGCGATGACGCTGAACGCCATGCGGCCCGACGCCATCGTCGTGCGCCACCACGAATCCGGTGCGGTGAACCTCTTGTCGCAGAAGGTCAACTGCGCCGTCATCAACGCCGGCGACGGCCAGCACGAGCACCCGACCCAGGCGCTGCTGGACGCGCTCACCATCAGGCGCCGGCGCGGCAGCTTGGAGGGCCTGCTGGTGGCGATCTGCGGCGACATCATGCACAGCCGGGTGGCGCGCTCGAACATCCACCTGCTGCAGATCATGGGCGCGCGCGTGCGCGTGGTCGGCCCGCCCACGCTGATGCCGACCGACATCGAGAAGATGGGCGTGGAAGTTCACTACAGCATGAAGAGTGGCCTAAAAGACGTCGACATCGTCATGATGCTGCGCCTGCAGACGGAGCGCATGCAGGGCTCGTTCGTGCCGTCGATCAGCGAGTACTTCCATTTCTTCGGCCTCGACCACGAGAAGCTGAAGTTCGCCAAGCCCGATGCGCTGATCATGCATCCCGGCCCGATGAACCGTGGCGTCGAGATCGACTCGGAAGTGGCCGACGACCTCGACCGCAGCGTCATCCATGAGCAGGTCGAGATGGGCGTGGCGGTGCGCATGGCCTGCCTGGAGGCGCTGATCGGCGGCCGGCGCAACGCACTGGCGGGAGCCGCTGCGTGAGCGGCGACATCTTCAAGACAGCGCCGCCGCACGCCGGATCGACCGCCTACATCAACGCCCGCATCGTCGATCCCACCGCCGGTACTGAATATCGCGGCGCGGTCCTGATCAGCGACGGCAAGATCGCCGACTTCGGCCCCAGCCTGTTCGCCTCGGGTGCGCCCTACGGCATCGAGTCGGTCGACTGCCACGGCCTCCATCTGGCGCCCGGCCTGGTCGACACGCGCGTCCATACCGGCGAGCCCGGCGAAGAGCACAAGGAAACCCTGGAAAGCGCCGGCTCGGCTGCGGCGGCCGGCGGCATCACCTCGCTGGTGCTGCTGCCCGACAACGAGCCGCCGTTCGACGACGCCTCGCTGATCGAGTTCGTGGCCCGCCGCGCCCGCCTGATCAAGCTGGTCAATATGTATGCCTACGGCGCGCTGACGGTGGGCCTCGAAGGCAAGGAGCTGGCCGAGATCGGGTTGCTCGCCGAGGCCGGCGCGGTGGCCTTCACCGACGCCGACCACGCCGTCGCCAGTGCCCAGGTGATGCGGCGCGCGCTCTACTACTGCAAGGCGTTCGACGCTCTGATCGTCCATCTGCCGCAAGAGCCGACCCTGTCGGGCGGCCACATGACCAGCGGCGAGATGGCGACGCGGCTCGGTCTGGCGGGCAATCCGCCGCTCGCCGAGGTCATGATGGTCGAGCGCGATATCCGCCTTGCCGAGATGACCGGCGGACGCCTGCACCTCGCCAAGATCTCGACCGCCGAGGCGATCGCTGCCATCGCCGCCGCCAAGGCGCGCGGCTTGAAGATCACCTGCGACACCGCGGCGCCCTACTTCGCGATGAACGATCTAGCCGTCGGCGATTACCGCACCTTCGGCAAGCTGGTGCCGCCGCTACGCGCCGAGAAGGATCGCATGGCCGTCGTCGAGGGGCTGAAGAGCGGCACGATCGACGCGATCGTCTCCGACCACCGGCCGCAGGACCAGGACAGCAAGCGCGTGCCCTTCGCCCAGGCGCTGCCGGGCGGCATCGGGCTGGAGACGCTGCTGCCGATCTCGCTCGAGCTGGTACACAATGGCCACCTCACCCTGCCGCAGCTCTTTCAGCGACTGTCGAGCACGCCGGCGCGACTGTTCGGCCTGCCCGGCGGGCGGCTGGCCAAAGGGGCACCTGCCGATCTGGTGCTGTTCGACGCCGACTATGCCTGGAAGATCGAGCGCGCCGACCTGTGGAGCAAGACCAAGAACACGCCGTTCGACGAGCGCCCCGTGCAGGGCCGCGTCATGGCGACCATCGTCGGCGGCCGCACGATCTACCGCGACGACCGCTTTGCCGCCGCCGCCGCGGCCTGACCGCCGAATTGCCGCCTCGAAACCGCCACTTCGTCTGGTATGGTCGCTGCAGTTCCACAAACCAGGGCACCGACGATGCTTCGACAGTCCGTAATTCTCGGCGTGGCCACGGTGGCGTTGGCCGGTGTCGGCCACGCACAGCAGCGCACGCCGTCGCGTGACGATCTGCTCGACGCGCTCACCCGGCACATCCAGATCTGCGCCGAATTGACCGGCAACGAGGCGCGCCTTGCCTGCTACGACCGTCTGCAGACCCAGGTCGGCGGCGTCCAGAGTGCTCCGCCCGCCGCGGCGGTGGCCCCGACACCGCTGCGGCCCGGCCCGGCGCCCGCGGCAACGCCACCCACGACGACCGGCGGCTCGGCGATCACCGCC
>JAIETA010000143.1 GCA_019745575.1 Reyranella sp.
TATGAACCCCCTCAAAATTGCCCAAGTCCGGGCCGACAGCAGAACGATGAAGCCAAGCATCCTGATCATCCTGGTCGCCGCCGCCCTGTCGAGCGGCTGCGGCTGGTTCGACGGCGGCAGCCTGCCGCCCGGGCAGCAGGGCACGCGCCCGGGAGCCGATCGCCTGGCGCCGGTCGTCAACGCGCTGCCGCCGCCCGAAGGCGGCCGGCCGCACGAGAGCGGCGTCACGCCGGCTGACGAGAAGAGTGGCGCTGCAGCCGGCGCCCTCGTAAGCGGCAAGGGCGGCCAGAAGGTCCAGAGGGAAGAGGCGGAGCGGCAGGCCTTCGAGCAGGCGAAGAAAGCCCGCGAGGCGCGCGACCGCGCCCAGCGCGAGGCCGACGCAGACAAGGCCGTGCAGCCGTGAGATAGTTTTAGGTGACAGACGGGAGGATCGCGATGCACGGCAGATCCATTCTCATCGCCATCGGCCTCGGCGGCTGGCTTCTTGTCTCCGTTGCCGCCTTCATGATCGTGGCCTACGCGGGCTTCTTCGGCATCGGCGTGCTCGGCCTGCTGATGTGGTTCATCTGCACCATCGTCGACCTGGAAGTGGACGGCGCGGTGGGCAACGGCCTCTCGCCCAACTTCCTGGCGCAGCAGCTCCAGGCGAAGGCCGAGCTGTCGCCCGCCCAGCGGATCAGCCACTTCGGCGAGAAGCTGATCGAGTTGCAGTCGGTCCGCTTCTTCAAGCGGCTGGGCGCTGCCCTCGCCCTGATCGGCCTCGGCGGCTTCGCCCTGTTCCAGATCTGACGAAGGCGAACGACGGTCGGGCGCCCGACGCGACGCTGTGCTATGCTGGTGAAATGAGTGCCGACGACGTCATCCAGCAGGTATCCGCCTTGCGCGACAGGCTCGAGGCGCTGGGCGTCGCGCGTCTGGCGCTGTTCGGCTCGGTCGTGCGTGGCGAAGCGGGCCCCGGCAGCGACCTCGACGTTTTGGTGGACATTCCGGCGCCCTCAGGCCTCGTCCAGCTGGCCAATATCCGGCACGTCATCGAAGGCGCCGTCGGCCGGCCGGTCGATCTCGGGACCGTGGCGTCCTTGAAGCCGCAGGTGCGCGCGTCGGTGCTGGCCGAAGCGCGATATGTCTTTTAGGGACGGTCGCCTTCGTCTTCTCGATATCGTGACGGCGATCGGCGACATCCAGAGGCATGTCGGAGGGCGCTCCAAGTCAGCCTTCGTGGACGATGGCGCGGCAATCGACGGTGTTGCCTATCGCCTTGTGATCATGGGAGAGGCTGTCGCCAACCTGCCGGCCGATGTCGTACTGGTGCGGCAATGACGCTCGAACGCCTCCTTGCCCGCAAGCCCGTCGCCGACATCGTGGCCACCGCCGACCCGCGCATCCCGAAAGTCCTGGGACCGGTCAGCATCACGGCCATGGGCATCGGTGCCATCATCGGCGGCGGTATCTTCATCTTCACCGGCACGGTGGCGGCGCTCAATGCGGGGCCGGCCATCGTACTGTCCTTCGTGCTGGCGGCGATCGCCTGCGCCTTCGTCGGTCTCTGCTACGCCGAACTCTCGACCTTCCTGCCGGTCTCGGGCAGCACCTACACCTATACCTACGCCACGCTGGGCGAATTCGCGGCCTGGATCATCGGCTGGGATCTCATTCTCGAGTACGCCATCGGCGCGGCGGCCGTGGCGGTGGGCTGGTCGGGCTATTTCACCAGCTTGCTCACGGCCCTCGGCGTGGCCTTGCCGGCCCGGCTGACGGCGGCGACGGGCCAGACCGTGACTCTGGCCGACGGCACGACGGCCGCCGCCATCGTCAACCTGCCGGCGGCTGCCATCGTCGTATCGATCACCGTGCTGCTGGTCGGCGGCACGAAGGAGTCGGCGCGGCTCAACAACATCATGGTCGGGGTCAAGCTCGCGGTCGTGCTCGCGTTCGTCGCGTTGGGCGCCTTCTATGTGAAGCCGACCAACTGGCAGCCCTTCATTCCGGACAACACCGGCACCTTCGGCGCCTATGGCCCGAGCGGCATCCTGCGCGGCGCGGCCATCGTCTTCATCACCTATGTCGGCTTCGATGCCGTCTCGAATTGCGCCCAGGAGGCTCGCCGGCCGCAGCACGACATGCCCATCGGCATCCTGGGGTCGCTCGCCATCTCGACCTTCCTCTATATCGCGGTCGCCGCCGTGCTGACCGGCCTGGTGCCGTATCGCGAGCTCAACGTGGCCGATCCCGTCGTCGTGGGTCTGCGTGCCGTCGGCCTCGGGTGGTTCTCGTTGGCCATCGATTTTGGCGCGCTGATCGGCATCACCACCGTCATCCTGGTGCTGCTCTACGGGCAGAGCCGCATCTTCGCCACCATGGCGGCGGACGGGCTGCTGCCGCCGGTGGTGGCCCGTGTCCATCCGCGGCTCGGCACGCCGTGGATCAGCCAGATCGTGATCGGGATCGTGGTGGCCGCCGTGGCCGCCGTCGCGCCGATCGGCATGCTCGCCGAGCTGGTGGGGGTAGGGACGCTGTTCGCCTTCGTGCTGGTCTGCGGCGCGGTGATCTATCTGCGCCGCCTGGAACCGCATGCGCACCGGCCCTTTCGCGTCCCTTACATGCCCCTGATCCCGGTGCTGGGCATTGTCCTCTGCCTGGTGCTGATCGCCGGCATGACGCCGTGGACCTGGGTGCGGCTGGCGGTGTGGCTCGCGGTCGGCTTCGCGATCTACTTCACCTACAGCCGCCATCATTCGCGGCTGCGGACGCCTCAGCGGACGGCGATGCAGTCTTTGTAGGTCACCGTCCGTGACGGGCCTTCCTCGACGAAGGCGGTGTCGCCCTTGCTCCAGAACACGATGGTCTCGCCCGCGTTGGCGTAGCGGATGCCCGACCCGGAAATCGTCTGCGGCAGGTTTAGGCGTCGGCCGTCGCTGAGCTCCAGCGTCACGCGCCCGCCGGGGAGCGGCATGCCGCCCGGCGCCACCGTGGCTTGCCCGTCGAAGTACTGCGCCACGATCGTTTTGCCGCCGTCGCAGGCATAGCGGACCGTCTGGAGCGGCGTCGCGGTCTGGGCGGCGGCGGTCGCGGCCACCGCCGAGGCGAGGAAAAACGCTGTAATCCGGGCCATTGCCATTTTTTATCCCCTGTCGGCCGGCCGTTGCTGGACGGCTGGTCCCGATCTTGCTTCACTTCCGGCACGGGGAACAGCTTGGGGAGGCGATCATGTCGACATCGATTCTGCGGCGCGCGGGTATCGGTTTGCTGGCGCTGGCGTTTTGCGGACCTGCCTGGGCGCAGGACAAGGTGCGGTTCCAGACCGACTGGATCCCGTCGGGCGAGCACGCGATGTACTACGGCGCCTGGGCCAAGGGAATCTTCGCCAAGCACGGCATCGACATCACCATCACGCGCGGTTATGGCTCGGGCGACACCGTGACCAAGGTGGCGGGCGGCGCGGCCGACTTCGGCATCGCCGACCTGTCGGCGGTGTTCACGGCGCGGGCGCGCACCAACGTGCCGGTCAAGACCATCGCCGTGCTCTACAACGAATCGCCGCACTCGCTGTTCGTGCTGAAGAGCTCCGGCATCACCAACTTCAAGGGGCTGGAAGGCAAGAAGATCGGCATCACGCCGGGCAACAGCCACCGCTTCTATTTTCCCGAGGTCGCCAAGAAGGCCGGCACCGATCCCAACAAGCTGATCTGGACCAACATGGACGGGGCGGCGATGGCGGCCCAGCTGATCGCCAAGAACATCGACGCCGCGCCGTTCTATTCGATCCACTACTATTACATCAACAAGGCGGCGGTGAAGGCGGGCGAGGAGATCCTGCCGCTGCCGTTCGTGGCGGTCGGCTTCAAGATCTACGCCGCCTCGCTCATCACCACCGACAAGATGCTCCAGGACAAGCCCGACCTGGTGAAGCGCTTCCTGGCGGCCACCAAGGAGGCCTTCGAGTGGGCCAACGCCAATCCCGAGGAAGCCTGCAAGCTGCACGTCGTGCGCTTCCCCGAGGTCGAGCTCGACGACTGCATGGGCAGCGTGCGCGCCGTCATGCCGTTCGTGTTCAACGACCACAGCAAGCAGGCCGGCTGGGGCAAGGAGAGCGCCGAGCGCCTGAAGTTCTCGTGGGACACCATCGCCGAGGCCAACGACCTCAAGCGGGACTACGATTACAAGCAGGCGATCGACACCAAGCTCGTGCCGGCGAAGTGATCATGTCCCTCATGATGCCTCCCCAGCGAAGCTGGGGAGGTGCGCCCGTTATCGGGGGCGGAGGGGTCATGAAGCCCGGCACCGTGGTGCCGGCTCTCGACCCCTCCGCCCCTTCGGGGCACCTCCCCACGACGTGGGGAGGAAAGGTCAGTCCGTGATCTCGCTCAACCGCGTCACCCGCATCTTCGAGTCGCGCGACGGCGACCGCATCACGGCGCTGGAGGACGTCTCGCTGTCGATCCGCGACAACGAGTTCGTCACCCTGGTCGGGCCGTCGGGCTGCGGGAAGTCGACCCTGCTGCGCATCGTCGCCGGCCTGATCCTTCCGACGGCGGGCACGGCCTCGATCGGAGGGGCGGCCATCACCGAGCCGCGCTCGGAGACCGGCATCGTTTTCCAGGCGCCGACCCTGCTGCCGTGGGCCAGCGTCATGGACAACGTGCTGTTTCCGCTGCGCATGATGCACCGGATGGACTCGGCCAGCACCGACAAGGCGGCGGCGCTCCTGAAGCTGGTCGGGCTCTCGGGCTTCGAGAGCAAGTCGCCGCGGGAATTGTCGGGCGGCATGCAGCAGCGCGTGGCGATCTGCCGGGCGCTGGTGCACGAACCCGACATCCTGCTGATGGACGAGCCGTTCGGCGCCCTCGACGCGCTGACCCGCGAGGAGATGACCATGGAGCTGCTCAGGATCTGGGGCGAGCGGCCCAAGACCGTGCTGTTCGTGACGCACTCCATCACCGAGGCCGTGGTGCTGGCCGACCGCGTGGTGGTGATGTCGCCCAGGCCCGGCCGCATCGCCGAGATCATCGAGGTCGCCACGCCCCGGCCGCGCAGCTTCGACAACGAGGCCAACCCCGCGTTCCACGAGGCGACGCATCGCATCCGCCAGCTCATCTTCGGACAAAGACATGTCGGTCCAGGCCGCGCCGCCGCTTGAGAAGCCGCGTAAGCGGCCCTCCGCCGCCCTCTACGAGGTGGTGGTGCCGCTGCTCGCCACGGCGGGCGGCTTCCTGGTGTGGGAGGCGATCTGCCGGGCTTTTGGCGTGCCGGCCTACCTGGTGCCGGCGCCGAGCGAAATCCTGAAGGACACGCTGGCGATCGGCCCGACGGTGATGGGCCACACGTTGGCCACGCTCAAGACCGTGCTGCTGGGCTTCGTCGTCTCGATCGCCATCAGCCTGCCGCTGGCCGTGCTGCTCACCGCCTCGCCCGCCATCGCCTCGGCGCTATACCCCTTCCTGGTATGGACGCAGTCGATCCCCAAGGTGGCGCTGGCGCCGATCCTGGTCGTCGTGCTGGGCTCCAACGAGCTGCCGCGCGTCGTCATCACCGTCCTCGTGGCCTTCTTCCCGCTGGTGATTTCGAGCGCCACCGGCCTGATGTCGGTGCCGCCCGAGCTGATCGAGCTCAGCCGCGCCTGCCGGGCGTCGAAATGGAGCGAGCTGTGGCGCATCCGGTTGCCCTACGCCATTCCGTTCATCTTCGCCGGCCTGAAAGTCGCGATCTCGCTCGCGGTTGTGGGCGCGGTGGTGGCGGAGTTCGTCAACGCCGACGCAGGGCTGGGTTTCCTGATCGTGACCTCGACCGCCTTTTTCAAGGTGCCGGTGGCGTTCGGG
This sequence comes from Reyranella sp., assembly GCA_019745575.1. GTDB lineage: Bacteria > Pseudomonadota > Alphaproteobacteria > Reyranellales > Reyranellaceae > Reyranella. The sequence continues at coordinate 5,817 of JAIETA010000143.1, forward strand.
GCGCTCATCATCCTGTCGATCATGGGGGTGGTGCTGTTCCAGCTCGTGGTGATTGCCGAACGGGTGTTCTTCCCGTGGTCGACCGGCAATGCGATGGCAGCTTCCTGAGAGGACGAAACATGGCCAAGACAGCGACCACGATCATCCGCGGCGGACGGGTCGTCGACATCAAGCGGCATGCCGCGCCCAAGGCCGACATCCTGGTCAAGGGCGACACGATCGCGGAAATCGGCCGGCCGGGCATGCCGGCGCCGCCCGACGCGAAGGTCGTCGATGCCAGCCGCCGGCTGCTGCACCCCGGCCTGGTCAACGGCCACACCCACAGCCACGGCAATCTCGCCAAGGGCATGGGCGACCGGCTCACGCTGGAACTGCTGCTGACAGCGGGGCCGTGGATGAGCGGCAACCGCACGCTGGAAGACAAGTACCTGTCGACGCTGATCGGCGCCGCCGAAATGGTGCTGAAAGGCTGTACCGCCGCCTATGACCTGTCGGGCGAGTTTCCCATGCCGACGGCCGAGGGGCTGGCCGCCATCGGCCAGGCCTATGCCGACATCGGCATGCGCGCCGTGCTGGCGCCGATGGTGGCCGACACCAGCTTCTTCGAGGCCATTCCCGGCCTGATGGAGCGCCTGCCGGCCGGGCTGCGCAAGGATGTCGAGAGCTATCGCCTGGCGCCCTACAAGGCGAGCGTGGCGCAGATGAAGAAGGCGCTGCACGGCTGGAAGCTCGGGGGCGCGGGCATCAGCCTCGCCGTGGCGCCGACCATCCCGCATCACTGCAGCCGCGACTTCCTGCTGGCCTGCCTGAGATTGTCGAAGGACTACGACACCGGCCTGCATTCCCATGTGTCGGAATCCAAGGCGCAGGTGATCGCGGGCTACCAGCTCTACGGCTCGACGCTCACCGCGTACATGGACTCGCTGGGGCTGGTCGGGCCGAACTTCACGGTGGCGCACGGCGTCTGGCTGGACGGCGACGACATGAAGCGGCTGGGCGACCGGGGCGCGTCGGTGTCGCACAATCCGGGCTCCAACATGCTGCTGGGCAACGGGCTCGCCGACATGCGCGCCATGCTCGAGGCCGGGGTCAATGTCGGCATCGGCACCGACGGCGCCTCGTGCTCGGACAACCAGAACATGTACGAGAACATGCGGCTGGCCGCGATGGTCTCGCACGTCCAGGGGCCGGACTGGCAGCGCTGGATCACGACGGGCGAGGTGCTGGAGGCGGCGACCGCCGGCAGCGCCCGCGCGCTGGGGCTCGGCGAGCGGATCGGGCGTATCGAGAAAGGCTTCAAGGCCGACATCGTGTTCCTCGACCTCGACCACGTGAACTGGATCCCGTTCAACGACGCCACCAACCAGATCGTCAACACCGAGGACGGCTCGGGCGTGCACTCCGTGATGATCGGCGGCCGCATGGTGGTCGAGAACCGCAAGCTGCTCACGATCGACATCGCATCCCTCGCGGCCAAGGCGGAAAAGTCCCGCGAGCGGCGGGCCGGGACCAACAAGCCGGCCAAGGCGCTCTACGACCGGCTGGAGAACATCGTCGGCACCTTCTGTCCGGGCCTCGCCAAGCAGCCGCTGCACATCGACCGCTTCGGCGGGGGGCATCATCACGGTTACGGGCAGACGCCGCACAAGCATTAGGACGGGAATTCCGCCATAGACTGGCGGGCGATGGACCATCTGCTCGCCCTGGCCGGCCTGTTCGGCGCGTCGTTTCTCGCCGCGACGGTTTTTCCCTTTCAGTCCGAGCTGATCCTGGTGGGCATGGTCGCCAGCGACGCCTTCCGCTGGTGGACCCTGCTGGCGGTGGCGACGGCCGGCAACACGCTGGGCTCGGCGATCAACTGGGGTCTCGGGCGCTTCTTCCTGCGCTTCCGCGAGCGCCGCTGGTTCCCGGTGAAGCCCGCCGCCTACGACCGGGTCGAGCACTGGTTCACGCGCTACGGCGTGTGGTCGCTGCTGCTGGCCTGGCTGCCGGTCGTGGGCGACGCGCTCACCGTGATGGCGGGCGCCTTGCGCGTGAACCTGGCGCTGTTCCTGGCGCTGGTCGGCCTCGGCAAGGCCGCGCGCTACGCCGTGCTGGTGGCGGCGACGCTGGGCTGGATGTAGCGGCGGCGGGCGCGGCTAGGAAGCCAGCTCGGCGACGACGGGCCAGCGCGGGACTTCGTTGATCGAGGTCTTCGATTTGAAATCCGCAAGGCCGCGCGGTGTCGCCAGCGGCGCCAGGCCCTGGACCTCCCAGAAATAGAGGAACGGCCCGTCCTTGGCCTCGGCGGTGGGCGGACGTCGCGCCGGGTCGGGGCACTTGCCGGCGCGCGGGCCGCTTGGCACGGCGCGAACCACCGAACCCAGAGTGCCGGTCCAGGAGAATTGCCCCGGCCGGAACAGCGGGTGCGGCGGGATCGAGGCATAGATGAACACCGGCACGCCGATGGGCAATGGCGGGTCGGCTTCGTGGCTGCTGCCGAAGAAGACGCTGGCGCTGAGGCCGGGCACGCTGCTCGCCGATTCGAGATGCACGCACGGCACCGGGGCCAGAACGACGGGCCGGATCATGTAGCTCCTCCGCTTTCGCCGGCACTGTGGACCCTGGCGGCGCCGGGAGCCAGCGGCCGACGTTGCCAATCGGCCGCGGCGCCCGCCTCTGGCGTCCGCGCCGTTGACCGACCGAGCACCGCCACGCTACTGCTCGGCCGACGGTTTCCCTCACGGGGAGTAAAAGGGAACGTGGTGGGTGGTGCTTCGTGCCGCCGAGCCACGGCTGTCCCCGCAACTGTGACCGCGAGCCGGCGGCCGGATACCACTGGGAAACCGGGAAGGTGGCCGCCCGGTGTCGAAGCGGAAGCCAGGAGACCTGCCGTCGATCAGGCCGCTTTCCGGGCCGCCGGGCGGGGTGTTCCGGCGGTTTGAGCAAGTCTTGCCGGGATTCCCCCAAGGGGATCTCCGTCGGTGGCGGTGCATCTGCGGATCGCGAGATCCCAACCGACGGAGCATGCGATGACGAACTCTTCTCTCTTGAACGACAGAAAATGCCGCCGACTGTTCATGGCGCTGGCCGCCACCCTGGTCCTGCCGCTGCTGGCGGCGGCGCCGGCCGCCGCACAGGGCCTGACGGTGCCCGGCCCATGGGGCCCCATCGTCGACCACGACAAGCCGCTCGAATTCGGCTCCGACGCCGAGCGCGCGACCTACCTGCGCCGTCTGGCGATGCGGGCCATCTCGGCGCACTTCCGCTCGGTCGAGGCGGTCGTCACCTACGGCGCCAAGGCGGCACCCGGCGCGACCGCGAACGACGCGCGGGCGCTGGTCGACGAGGCGACGGCGCTGGCGTTCCTGTTCGCCGAGCGCACGCCCGCGGCGGCGGGCAAGCCCGGCGCCCGCGAAGAGATCTGGCTCCAGCCCGAGAAGTTCGCGCGGCATGTCGAAGGCTTCCGTGCCGCGACGGCCAAGCTGGCATCGAGCGTGGCCAGCGGCAGCGGCGTCGCCGAGGCGCTGGTCGGCGTCCGGCACGAATGCCTGGCCTGCCACCAGAGCTACCGCCAGACCGCGGCGGCCCGTTAGCCCCTGTCAGCCGAGAGCTGTAACCGACGGACGACTACGCGGCGGTGACGCCGATCAGCGAGTCGTGCAGCCAGAACATCGCGACGTAGGCCGCGGTGCCGATCGCCACGACGATGGCATCGTTCGCGCCCACGCGCGCGACCGGCGCCGCGCCGGCATCGCCGCGGCGCTTCAGCGCGATTCGGTCGTAGACCGCCCAGGCGAGCAGGCCGCCGAACAGCAGCATGGAGCCCAGGTCGCCGTTCACCAGCAGATGGGAGAGCGCCCACGCTTTCACGCCCACCAGCATGGGGTGGCGCAGCACGGCTTTGATCTTGCTGGGCGGGGCGTAGGCGGCAACCAGCGCCACGAAGGCGAACCACAGCAGGATGAGCGCGACCGGATGGAAGAAGGCGCGCGGCGGATTCCACACCTGGATGTAGCCGCCGCTGCGATAGACGCCGAAACCCCAGACGATGAGCACGAGGCCCGCCGCCGAGACCAGGGAATAGAGCCCCTTGTAGGGACCTTCGCCCAGACGCTCGATCAGCGCGGCGCGGGCGGGCCGAAGCGTCGTCAGCGTATGGGCGCCGAGGAAGAGAACGAGGCCGAGGATCAGCAGGAACATGGCCGCTTATACCACGACAGAGGCGCCGCTCAGCCCAGATCCTCGGTCGAGGCGGTGGGCATGTAGCCTGCGTCGCAGCCCAGCACCTTTGTGAAGGTCTCGTCGACCAGGCGCGCCACGTCGGCCGGCTCGTTGCCCGCGGTGCCGACGGTGGCGAAGGCGTTGGCGTCCCAGTCGACCAGTTCCAGATCCATGTCCTCGAGCCCTTCCAGCGCGCCGCTCAACTCCAGGCGGGTCAGGGGATCTTCGGCATAGGGGTACGGCGAGAGATTGACCGAGTCGGCCATCACCTGGATCGACACGTCGATGCCGTCGGCGTTCACCGCCTCCAGGGTGCAGCACAGCATGCCGCTTTCGTTGCGCGCGCCGTAGATGTCGGCGATGGCCGCCACGATCGTGTCCACCTGACGCTGCCCCATGGCTGCCTCCTACTGTACGCCAAAGCCGAACGAGGACATGCGCGCGGCGACGGTGTCGTCGAGCGCCTTGGCTTGGGCGATGTCGGCATTGCCGGCCTCGGTTTCGCCCTTCTGGCGCCGCGCCAGGCCGCGGCCGAACAGGGCCGTGGCATCCTTGGGGTCGTCCTTGAGGACGGCGCCGAAGTCGGCCAGCGCCGATTCGATGCGATCGAGCTTGAGGTTGGCGAAGCCGCGGCCGTTCCGCGCGGTGGCGTCGCCGGGGCGCAGGCGGATGACCTCGCCGTAGTCGGTGACGGCGCGCACGTATTGGCCGAGCCAGCCCAGCACCAGCGCGCGTTCGTAGACGACGGCCGCGTCGCCCGGATCGAGTTCGATCGAGCGGTCGAGATCGGCCAGGGCCGGCTCGAGCTTCCGCTGGTTGAGCAGCGCGAGCGCCCGGGAATAGTGGAGCTGGGCGGCAGGCATTGGCGCCGCCACGCCCGGCTTGAGGAGGGCGGTGCAGGCCTCGACGGCCTGTTCCAGGCTGGCGCCGCCGTTGCCCAGGCAGGCGATCACCAGCTGCTCGGGGCTCTGCGCGGCCGCCGGCGCGGCGAACGCCAGCCCCAGCAGCAGCGATGTGCAGACCGGTCCACCACGCATGAAGTCGCCTTCTCCTCCGGCCCCGTCGGCGGGGCTGGGGATCATGGACCGCCGGCGGTGTGGAGCGATAGCCCGAAGTGGTCGCGGCGAATTGTCAGACGAAGTGGAAGCCGCGCAATCGGCCCACCCGCCACGATGGGCGTCGCGGGAGTGGTCTCCGATGATCACGGTTCTGGATACGAAACAGGGCAACCATTCCTGCGAGGCTGGCGTTACCTCCTTGCCACTCGTAGTGGCAGACCGGGGTACCCATGCGACCGCTAAGCGTTGTTTTCCTTGCCACTCTGCTGCTTGCCGGCGCTCCGGCGTTGGCCCAACAGGTCGCGCTGAGCGCGGTGGCACTGCCCTGCGCGCCGGACGAACCTGATTCCGTGCAGATCAGCTGGACTGCGCCCTGCGACGGCGAGGGCTGGCTGTTCGATACCGAAGCGGGATGCCGGATGTGGGATTGGCATCCTGGGCCCGAAGACAAGGTGGCATGGAGCGGTGCCTGTCGCGACGGCCTCAAGGACGGCGCGGGCATTGTGCAATGGAGTGAGCACGGTCAGGAAATCGATCGTTTTGAGGGCACCTACCGTGTTGGCCGGCGTGAGGGCTTCGGCCGCTACACCTGGAATGCCACCCATCGCTTCGAGGGCCATTATGCCGACGACGTGCCGGACGGCTACGGCTCTTTGAAGCTCGCTGGCCAGACGCTGGCGGGAAACTGGCATAACGGCTGCCTGACCGTGGGTGGGCAGATCGTAGCCATCGGTGTGCCGCGTATATCATGCATGGCAGGCGAAGAGCGCCCCTTGAGGCGTGCGCAACAGTAAAGCCGGTCCCCGCGACCGTCAGAGCCCGATGCCGGCGTGTTGGAGCGTCCCAACGACGTGCGAATGACTGGACCTCGCCGCCGCCACAAAAGACATGCGCCGTCGTCTCAGCATTTGGACGATGTCTAAATGAAGTACACTCCCAGCCCGATCAGCCCGCTCGCCACGATGGGCAGCGCGGGATTGATGTGCGTGCGCATCAGCAGGGCGAACACCCCGATGGCGAGCACCCAGGAGAGCGGCTCGGCGAGCGCGCCGCGGCCCAGCACGATGGCGCCGGCCAGGACCAGGCCGACCGACACCGCGCCGAGCCCGCGCTGGATGGACGGCCGCCACGGCCACGCCGCCAGGCGGTTCCACAGCCGGCCGATCGCGAAGGTGAGGAGGCCGGTCGGCAGGATGAAGGCCACCAGAACGACCGCCGCGCCGGGCAGGCCCGCGACCTGCGCGCCGATCGAGGCCACCATCATCATGTTGGGGCCGGGCGCCAGCTGGCCGAGGCTGTAGTAGTGCATCAGCTGGGTGAAGGTCACCCAGTGGTGGACGTCGACCGTGAGCTGCTTCAGCTCGGGAAACGCCGCCATGCCGCCGCCGACCGTCAGCAGCGAGATGTAGGCGAAAACGCCGGCCAGATCGGCGAGCTGCTTCATGGCGCGCCGTCCTTGCGCCGCGGCCTGTGCCACCAGATGGCGAGCGCGCCGACGCCAAGCAGCGCGTAGGGCACCGGCACATGGAAGAGGGCCACCAGGACCGCGGTCAGCGCCACGAAGACGTAGTCGGCGATCTCGGTCAGCACCTTGCTGCCGAGCTGCACGGTGACGACCATGATCAGCCCGACCGCGCCGGCGGCAATGGCGTGCAGGAACGCCGTCGACACCGGGTTGTCGCCGCCGACGCCGTAGACGAAGGCGGCGGCGGTCATCAGCGAGGCGCCGGGCAGGCACATGCCGAGGGCGGCTATCACGGCGCCCGGCCAGCCGCGCAGCCGGTCGCCGACCAGGATCGACATGTTGGTGGCATTGAGCCCGGGCAGGCTCTGGCTGATCGCCATCAGCTCGACGAAGGTATGGTCGTCGAGCCAGCGGTAGCGGGCGACCAGGCCGGTGTGGAGATAGGCGAGGACGCCGCCGCCGAGGCTGGTGGCGCCCATCACGAAGAAGCCCCTGAACAGGCGCCACAGCGAGGGCGTTGCGGCCAGCGGGGCGGGCTCGGCGGCAGGCGCGGTCATTCGTGGGCTTGCGGCGGGTTGCCCCGCAGTCGGTAGACGGCGCCGGTCTTGGTGGTGGAAAGCGCCAACCAGTCGGCGGCGACCTGCTGCAGTTCGAGGAAGAAGCGCTCGCAGGCGGCCACCGCCTTGTGGCTGATGGCATCGGGGCCGTCGAAGCGCAGCTGGTAGGCGAACTCGCCGACGAAGGCGTGGTGGTCGCCGCGCGACCGCCACAGGCCGAGATTGGCGGTGGCCGCCGAATGGTGGCCGAAGTCGAGCAGGCAGATGTCCTGCAGCAGCTCCTCGACGATGGTCTGATTGACCAGCGCCACGTCGTCCGGCCCGTCGCACGAGATCGTGGCCAGCGGCGGAAAGACCTGCGCCAGCTCGGGCAACGACATGTGGCCGAGCGACGACATCAACACCCGGGCCGCCTGCGGCGCCTGGCTGAGCGCGAACTCGACATTGTGCGACAGAAGCCGGCGCAGGCCGCCGATCCGCTCCTTCAGCGGCATGACCTCGAGCTTGAACTTCATCTTGTACTTGCCGTCGATGCGCGGCCGCACGTCGAGCGACTGCGCCTTGGCCATGTCCTCGCTGCGGTACTTGAAGACGATCTCGGGATCGCCGATCGGAAAGCCGTCCTCGTAGGCGATGCGGCGGCGGACGATGAACTGGTTGTTGTAAAGGTGATAGCCGCCGGTATCGAGGAACAGGACCTCGCGCACCTCCGGCCGCTGCTGCGACTTCGGCGTATGCTGGTAGCCGATGCCGGTCGCCTCGGCGGCGCGGCGCACCAGGGTGGCGAATTCCTTGAAGACGCGCGCCGAGGTGAAGCGGTCCGGCTTCAGGATCAGCTTGCACTGCAGGTAGGCGACTTCGTCGAAGCGTCGGCCGTCGGCATAGGTGCCCACGCTGCGCTCGCCTAGCCAAGTGGAAATCTGCGCCGGCGGCTTGCCGCCGTTCTTGCCGTTTGTCTTGTCGTTGGCCATGAGCACTCCCCGCGGCCAAGGTATCGCGCCATCCACATTATGTCATCCACGCTACATGTTGCCCGGCCGGGCGCGGCGGCCGATCATGGCGCCATGCTAGTCAATCTCGCACTCGCGACCGCGATGGTCACCCTGACCGTGGCCGTCCATCTCGCCGGCCTGCTCGGCCTGCTATGGCTTCTGCGCAACCGGGCCCACCGGGTCCGCGCCCATGACAGCCATCTCGGCCAGGTCTCTCTCCTGGTCGTCGTCGTCCTCGGGCTGCTGGCCTGCCACTCGGTCGAGATCTGGCTCTACGCCGCGACCTTCTGGGCGATCGGCGCCATCCCGGACTTCGAGACGGCGCTCTACTTCTCGACGGTGACCTTCACCACGATCGGCTACGGCGACGTCGTCCTCGACAGGCAGTGGCGGATGTTCGGCGCCATCGAAGCGGCCAACGGCCTGATCCTGTTCGGCTGGTCGACGGCGTTCCTGTTCTCGGTCACCAGCCGGCTGCGGATGCTCGAGCACGACTGGCTCGAAGGCCCGGGAGCGAAGTGACGAGGGTGGCGCTGCTCAACCCGGGGCAGGCGGGTCGGCCCGGCCGAAGGTTTGGACCTTTCCGTCGGCGTAGCAGACGTAGTACCGGTCGGACAGCGACCACGGCGTGCGGCTCCAGAAGTCCTTCAGCACGGTGTAGTAGGCGCAATCCTTGCCCGGCGTGTAGGCGACCACCTCGGGCGGCCCCAGGATCGATTGCACCTGCTCGCGGTTCATGCCGGCCTGCACGCGCTCGAGATTGCCGCCGTGCACGCCGCACGCAGCGAGCAGGCCGGTCATCGACAGGGCAAGGGCGGTCCGTTTCATGGTGCCCGATCCTAGATCATGGCGGCCGGGGGCGAAACGGCCGCACGCGATGAGGCAGGCTTGCTCTGGCCGCTAAAAATTGTCGGGCAGGCGGGCGGCTGGCGAAAGACGGAGCGATGCGCTAGGTCCGGTGCCATGCACCCCGACACTCGTTTTCTGCCCGCCGGCCTCGGCGCCTCGCTGAGCGGCCCCATCGGGACTTTGCCCGAATCGCCGATCTCCGACGTCGCCATGAGCGTGTTCAGCGACCCCGACGTCGTGCCGCTGTGGTTCGGCGAAGGCGACCTCGTGACCCCTGACTTCGTGCGCGAGGCGGCGGCCAAGGGTCTGCAGGCCGGCGAAACCTTTTATACCTGGCAGCGCGGCATCCCCGACCTGCGGGCGGCACTCAGCGCCTATACCGAGCGGCTCTACGGCATCGATTGCCCGGTCGACCGCATCAGCGTCACCACGGGCGGCATGCAGGCCATCCTGCTGTCCGTCCAGATGCTGCTCGACCCTGGCGACAACGTGGTCATCGTGTCGCCGATCTGGCCGAACATCACCTCGGCCACCAAGCTGATGCGCGGCGTGCCGAAGTACGTGGCGCTGGAGCGCACCGCGCGCGGCGGCTGGACGCTCGACCTGCAGCGCGTGTTCGACGCGGTCGACGAGCGCACGCGGGCGATCTTCGTCAACTCGCCCGGCAATCCCACCGGCTGGGTGATGTCGTCCGACGAACAGCGGGCGCTGCTGGCCTTCGCGCGCCAGCGCGGCATCTGGATCATGGCCGACGAGGTCTATGCGCGCCTGATCTACAGCAAACGGCCGGACGGGCGGCAGGTCGCGCCGTCGTTCCTCGAGCATGCGGGGCCCGACGATGCCCTGCTCGTGCTCAACAGCTTCTCCAAGCCGTGGGCGATGACCGGCTGGCGACTGGGCTGGCTCACGCACCCGGCACAGCTCGGCGACCAGATCGCCAAGCTGGTGCAGATCAACACCTCGGGCGCGCCGGCCTTCCTGCAGCGCGGCGCGGTGGCGGCGCTCGAGAAGGGCGACGACTTCCTGCAGCAGATGGTCGAGCGCTGCCGGGCCGGCGGCGAACTGGTGTTCCAGCGCCTGTCGGGCCAGGCGAAGATCACCATCGCGCGGCCGGAAGCGGCGTTTTACGCCTTCTTCTCGGTCGATGGTGTCGACGACACGATGGCGTTCTGCAAGAAGCTCGCGAAGGACTACAAGGTGGGGCTGGCGCCGGGCGAGGCCTTCGGGCCGGGCGGCACGGGCAACATCCGCCTCTGCTTCGCCTCCGGCGCCGAGCGGCTGAGCAAGGGGCTCGACCGCATCGAAGCGGCCATCAAGGCGCTATGACGCAACCATGTCCGACAGCCCCGCCATCAGTGTCCGGCACCTGCGCAAGGTGTACGGCGAGATCGTCGCGGTCGACGATCTGACGTTCACGGTGTCGCGCGGCGCCGTGCTCGGGCTGCTGGGCGGCAACGGTGCGGGCAAGACCACGACCATCGCCATGCTGCTGGGCCTGCTGGAGCCGTCGGCCGGCGCCATCGAGGTCCTGGGCGTCGACATGCTGAAGCGGCGCTACGCCGCCCTGCCGCGCATGAATTTCTCCTCGCCCTACGTCGACCTGCCGCATCGGCTCACGGTGCGGCAGAACCTGGCATTCTATGGCGGGCTGTACGGCGTTCCCGACCTGCATCGCCGCATCGGGGAGATCGCGAGCGAAATGCAGGTGGCCGAGTTCCTCGACCGGCAGGCCGGCAAGTTGTCGGCCGGCCAGAAGACGCGGGTGGCGCTGGCCAAGGCGCTGATCAACCGGCCCGAGGTGCTGTTGCTCGACGAGCCGACGGCCTCGCTCGATCCCGACACCGCCGACTGGGTGCGCGGCTACCTCAAGGACTACCAGGGGCGGACCGGCGCCACCATTCTGCTCGCCTCGCACAACATGAGCGAGGTCGAGCGGCTGTGCGACGACGTCATCCTGTTGCAGGCCGGCCGCGTCTTCGAGCGCGGCTCGCCGCGCGAGCTGATCGATCGCTTCGGCCGCGAGGACATGGAGGAGGTGTTCCTCGACATGGCGCGGGGCCGCGGTCGCGGGCTCGATGCGCTGAACAAGCGGGAGGTCCCGTCGTGAGCGGATCGATCGGGCGGATCCGCGCGCTGGTCATGCGCCACATCCATCTGTGGAGCGGCTCGGTGATGCGCATCATCGACTCGATCTACTGGCCCGCCGTGCAGATGGTGATGTGGGGGTTCCTGACGCAGTTCCTGGCCGGCCAGACCTCGTTCGTCGGCCAGGCCTTCGGCGTGCTGCTGGGCGGCCTGCTGCTGTGGGAAGTCGTGGTGCGCGGCAACCTTTCGCTCAGCATCGCCTTCCTCGAGGAGATGTGGTCGCGCAATCTCGGCCACCTGTTCGTGAGCCCGATCCGGTCGTGGGAGATGGCGACCGGCATCGTGATCGTGGCGCTGCTGCGCACGCTGCTCGGCTTGATCCCGGTGTCGCTGATGGCCTGGGCCTTCTTCGGCTATTCGATCTACACGCTCGGCCTGCCGCTGCTCGCCTTCTTCGTCATCCTGCAGATGTTCTCGTGGTCGATCGGGCTCGCCATGTCGGGCCTGGTGATGCGGGTCGGCCAGAGCGCCGAGACCTTCGCCTGGGCCGCCGTCTTCATCCTGATGCCGGTGAGCGGTGTCTTCTATCCCATCGCCGTGCTGCCGCAGTGGCTGCAGGTCGTGGCCTGGGGCGTGCCGACGGCCTACGTGTTCGAAGGCATGCGCGCCATCCTGACCCACCAGACCGTGCACTGGGATATGCTCGCCGTGGCGTTCGGGCTGGCGGTCGTCTATCTGGTCGCGGGCTTCCAGGTGTTCCTCTGGTTTTTCCGCTCGTCGCGCCGCGCCGGCTCGCTGCTCGGCCAGGGCGAATGAGTCTCAGCGGGCGGTGAGCACCTGCTGACAGGCACCGGGCAGCTTGGGTCGGTAGGGTCGCTGCGCCGCGCCGGGCGGCGGCATCTGGACCGGCGGCCGCGTGAACCAGAGGTTGAGCGCTTCGCCGCAACCGTCGTCGTCGGGATAGGTCGCCTGCGCCTGGCACAGCGGATTGCCCGGCGGGCAGCGCATCCGGACATGGAAGTGCTCGTCGTGGCCGATCCAGGGCACCAGCTTGTGCAGCCAGCCGCGGTTGCCCGTGGCGGTGTTGCAGATCCGCTCCTTGATCCACTTGTTGACGAAGATGCGGTCGACGCCGGGCGAGTTGGCCGCCAGCCGCAGCAGCGCCACGTGCTGGTCGCTGAACACCGCCTCGTCGATGCCGCCGTCGTCGGCGCGCACCAGCGAGCGCAGCCGCGGCTGTTCGCGCTCGGCCGGCGCGCGACGGGCGCCGGGCTGGCGCTCGAACCAGATGTCGACGTCGAGCCCGACCTGGTGGCTGGCATGGCCGAAGCTCATCGGTCCGCCGCGCGGCTGGCCGATGTCGCCGATATAGAGGTGGCTCTGTCCGGCGGCCCGCACCTGCTCGGAGAAGCGCCTAATGAAGTCGAGCGTGACCGGATGGCCCCAGTTGCGGTTGCGGCTGAGGCGGATGGCCTCGTAGCCCGGCCCCTCGGTGGGCAGCGCCTGGGCGCCCTGGATGCAGCCCGCCGAATAGAAGCCGATGACCTGGGTCGGCCCCGGCGACGGCCCGCTCACCTGGCCCCATTCCTGGGCCGAGGCGACGGAGGCCGACAGCATCGCTGCGAGCAGCGGAACCAAGAGACGCATCATCTTGTTGGCAGGATACCCGCCCGCTAAGACTTTGCCCATGGCCGGACGATCCTACGCCAACATCGAGCTCGCGCGGGACGGCGCGGTGGCGCGCCTGACGCTCAACCGCCCGGACCGGCGCAACGCGCTCACCCACGCCATGATGCTCGAGCTGGAGGACGCCTTCGCGCGGGTGCGCGACGATCCGGCCTGCCGCGTGCTGGTGCTGCGCGGCGCCGGCGGGCATTTCTGCGCCGGCGGCGATCTCGACGCCATGGCCGACATGCCGCCCGCGCCGCAGGACGGCGCGACCGATCCGTTGCTGCCGGCCTATCGCCAGTTCGGCGACGCGTTGCTGGCGCTCAATGCCTTGCCCCAGGCCACGATCTCGGTCGTCGAGGGCTCGGCGGTGGGCGGCGGCTTCGGCATGGCCTGCTGCTCGGACGTGGTGATCCTGCACGACAGCGCCCGGTTCGGCCTGCCGGAACCCCGGGTCGGGTTCATTCCCTCGCAGGTCGTACCCTTCGTGGTGCGCCGGCTGGGCGAGGGGCCGGCCCGCGACCTGGCGGTGAGTGGCCGGGTGATCGACGCGGCGGAAGCCCATCGCCTGGGTGTCGGGCGCCATCTCTGCCGCAGCGACGCGGAGGTCGACGCCACGCTGCGCGAACTGCTCGACGATCTGCTGAAGATGGAGCCGCGGGCGCTGGCGGCCGTGAAGCGTCTGGTGCTGGCCTCGGCCGCGGGAGATGATCGCGCGGTGCTCGACGCGGCTGCGGCGAGTCTGGTCGGCCTGCTGCGCCGGCCCGAGGCGGCGGAGGGCATCAGGGCCTTCAAGGCCAAGGCGCCGCCCGGCTGGGCCAGGGGCTGAAGGAGGAAACGTCGATGCGCAACTACCGTCACATCGAGGTCCGGCCGGTCGCCGGCGCGCTGGGCGCGGAAATCCACGGCGTCGACATGGCGCATCCGCTGGCCGACGACGTCGTGGCCGAGGTCCGCCAGGCCCTGCTCGACCATCTCGTGATCTTCCTGCGCGACCAGATCGTGACGCCGCCGCAGCAGCTCGCCTTCGCGCGCCGCTTCGGCCAGCCAGTGGAATATCCGCAGCTGAAAGGGTTGCCGGAGTCGCCGCTGATCACGCCGGTGGTGAAGCTCGAGCACGAGCGCAACAATTTCGGCGGCATCTGGCATTCCGACACGACCTACCTGGCCGAGCCGCCCATGGGCAGCATGCTGCTCGCCCGCGAGGTTCCGCCCTACGGGGGCGACACGATGTTCGCCAACCAGTACCTCGCCTACGAGGCGCTCTCGGACGGTCTGAAGAAGACGCTGGATGGGCTGGTGGGCGTGAGCTCGTCGGCCAAGGCGGATGTCACGAAGACCCGCGAGGACCGCATGAAGGCGGCAGGTGCGGAACTGAAGGTGCTGACCGCCGAGCACCCGATCGTGCGCACTCACCCGGAGACCGGACGCAAGGCGCTCTACACCTCGGATGCCCACACCGCGCACATCCAGGGCTGGACCGAGAAGGAGAGCCTGCCGCTGCTGAGGTTCCTGTGGGAGCACCAGACGCGGCCGGAGTTCACCTGCCGCTTCCGCTGGCAGGTCGGCTCGCTGGCCTTCTGGGACAACCGCTGCGCCATGCACAATCCGATCAACGACTACCACGGCCACCGCCGCGTCATGCACCGCATCACCCTGGCCGGCGACAAGCCGCGGTAGGGGCCGGCACGCGTCAGCGCGCCGGCGGCGCCAGCGTGAGCGTGCCGATGGCGGTGCGGGCGGCTTCGGCGCGGGTTCCGGAGATCTCGATGTAGCGCAGCGTCTGCCAGCGGTCGACGAAGTTGCGCGCCCAGGGCGACAGCATGTTGCCGGACTGCCCGAGCGGAATGCCGAAGCGGCTGTTGTCGAGGTCGTTGAAATCGTAGACCGCACGGTAGCCCGCGCCTTGCACGGCGTCGTAGGGGCGCGGGCCGCGGTACGAGGGCGTCGCGCGGTTGAGCGTCTGGCCGCCGCCGTCGGAGGGGAAGCGCACCGAGGCGAGATCGCGCAGCAGCGGCACGCCGTCAAACAGCGGATGACGGTGGACGGCGAGGTGCTCGACGCCCCACTGCCACTTGTCGGGGTCGGGACCCTGGCGGCGGGCGATCCAGTCGAGCGCGCGGTCGAGCGCCAGCGCGATCGCATCGTCGCAGGTCTCGGTGGCCTTGGTGCCGCCGTCGTCGCACCAGCCGGGCTGCTCGCGCAGGATGCGCAGCATCAGCGGAACGTTGGGCGCGGCCATGTCGCGGAAGAGCACGTCGCCCAGCTCGTCGGCCAGCAGGCCGCGCTGCAGCTCGGCGATCCAGGCGGTATAGATCAGCGGTTCCGGCCGGCTGGCCAGCATGAAACGGTTCCAGCGGCCCAGCAGGTCGTGCACCTTGGCCGCGCGCGGGTTGCGCGGCGCCGATTTGAGCAGGACGGGCAGCATGTCGAGCGTGTCGAGCGAGAGATTGTCGGCCTGGATCACGATCATGCCGTAGACCGGATGCCGCTCGACCTCGCGCAGCAGCTGGTTGGCGCGGCGCTGGCGGTAGGGCTCGGCCCAGTCGCGGCTGATGAAGTGGCGGTAATCGTCGGGCACCACCCGGGCGTTGGCGTTGACGATGATGCCGCTGGCCGGATTGTAGAGGCGCGGCAGGGCGTCGAACGGCACGAAACCCGCCCAGTCGAATTCGCCGGTCCAGCCCGGCACCGGCATCGAGCCGTCGCCCTTGCGCCGGATCGGCACGCGGGCGGGCGAGATCAGCCCGGTGTTTCCCGAGGTGTCGGCATAGACGATGTTCTGCATCGGCGAGACGATGCGGCGCGCCGCGGCCAGGAACTCGTCCCAGTTCTGCGCCAGGCCGAGACGGGCGAAGCCCTCGCCCGAGGTGTCGGCGCCATCGAGCGCGGTTGCCTGCAGCGCCAGCACATGGCCGGCCGGCGTGAGGTTCTCGGGCTGGCTGATGAAGTCGTCGATCACCACGCCGTGCCGGGTCTGCCGCACGCGCATCGACACCGGATCGCCCCACAGCACATTGATCGTCTCCTCGCGCACGGCGAAGGGCCGCGCCCCGTCGGGCGTGATGTAGCGGTTGGGGTCGGTCGGATCGACGCGCTCGATGAACAGGTCCTGGCTGTCGAGGTTGGTCGTGGTGAAGCCCCAGCCGATGGTGCCGTTGTGGCCGAGCACGATGGCGGGTGAACCGGGCGAGGTGGCGCCGCGGATGTCGAAGCCCGGCCCGACGAGGCGCGCCAGATACCAGGTGCCGGGGAAGGTGAGGGCGAGATGCGGGTCGTTGGCCAGCAGCGGCTTGCCCGACACCGCATGGGCGCCCGACACCACCCATTCGTTCGACGCCTCGCGCTTGGCGGTCGCGATATTGTCGGTGGCGCGGTAGAGCCGGTCGAGGTCGAGGCCCTGGGTGACCTCGCGGGCGAGCGCCAGCGTGGCGTCGCGGCTGTCGCCCGAAGGCTCGATCAGGAATTTCACGCCGTCGTCGCCGATCCGGCGCGCCAGTCTCAGCCGCAGCAGCTCGGCGCGCCAGTTGCCGTCGAGGCCGAGCGCCATGAGCTTGCCCCACAGCAGCGAGTCGGCCGGCCGCCAGGGCTCGGGCCGGTAGCGCCCGCCGGACAACAGCTTGATGACGGTGAGTTCGAGGCCGAACTGCTGCTCGTCGTCGCGCAGCCAGGCGTTGACGCCCGCGGCATAGGAGTCGAGCGTCGTGCGCATGCCGGGCGAGAGCGCATTCACGCTTTCGCTCGCCTGCCGGTAGACGCCGAGGCCGCGCATCGTGCGGTCGGTGTCGATCAGGCCGCGGCCGACCAGCGCCGCCGGCACGATCTCGGACAATCGGCCCTGGCCCAGGCGCCGCATCAGCTCCATCTGCCAGAAGCGATCCTGGGCGTGGACGTAGCCGAGGCCGAATGCGGCATCGTCGATCGAGCCCGCGATGATGTGCGGCACGGCGTTGCGGTCGCGCAGGATTTCCACCGAGGCCTTGAGGCCCGGTGCCTCGATGTGGCCGCTGTAGGCCGGAAGCGCGCCGCGCACCTGGAAGTAGGCACCGGTCAGGAAGACCAGGATCGCAAGTGCCGCCGCGGCCAGCAGTTTGCCGAACCCGATGGCGACCCGGGCGAGCGTCCGCACGGCCTAACCGCCGAGGTAGGACAGGATGGCCTCGCGGTCGCTGTCGAGATCGGGCGCCGCCCGCCGCGTCGGAGGATCGGCGAAGGCCGACATCTTCAGCGGATTGCCGGCGAGTTTCAGCGTCCCGCCGCTGCCGTCGGGGACTTCCACGACCATGTTGCGGGCGGCGACCTGGGGATGGGCGAGCGCCTGCTTGACGTTGTTGATCGGCCCGCAGGGCACGCCCGCCTTGGAGACGACGGCGATCCAGTGCTCCGTGGTTCCGGTCTTCAGCACCGACTCGATCTCGCGCTCGAGCTTCTTGTGGTGCTTCTGGCGCAGCGCGTTGGTCTTGTAGTCGGGGCTCGCCGCCATGTCGGGCCGGCCGAGCGCCTCGCAGGTCTTGACGAACAGGCCGTCGTTGCCGGCGGCGATGATGATCGCCCCGTCCGACGTCTTGAAAGCCTGGAAGGGCGTGATGGTCGGATGGCGTGCGCCGAGCGGACCGGGGATCTCGCCCTCGACGGTGTAGCGCATGATGGCATTCTCGAGCAGCGCGAGCTGGCAGTCGAACATGGCGATGTCGACCTTGGTCGCCTCGCCGGTCTTGAGGCGATGGACCAGGGCGGCGTTGACGGCGACGGCGGTGTAGAGGCCCGCGCCGATGTCGCCGATCGACATGCCGACGCGACTCGGCGGCTGGCCCTCGTTGCCGGTGATGCTCATGATGCCGCCCATGCCCTGCATGACCATGTCGTAGGCCGGGTCCTTGGAATTGGGGCCGCTGTGCCCGAAGCCCGAGGCGGAAGCATAGATCAGCCTGGGAAATTTCTTGTGCAGTTCGTCCCAACCGTAGCCCAGCTTCTCCATCGTGCCGGGGCGGAAATTCTCGACCACGACGTCGGCCTTGGCGAGCAGCTTCTCGAAGATGCTGCGGTCGGCGTCGCTCTTGAGGTCGAGGGCGATGCTCTCCTTGCCGCGGTTGACCGAGGCGAAATAGGTCGACTTGCCGTTCACGAACGGACCGTAGGCGCGGGCGTCGTCGCCGCCCTTGGGCGGTTCGACCTTGATCACCCGGGCGCCCATCTCGGCCATCAGCAGGGTGCAGTAGGGGCCGGCGAGGATGCGGGAGAGATCGACGACGACGATGCCCGACAGCGGGCCCTTGGCGGCATTCTGGTTCATGTGCATTTCTTAGCCAGCCGGTCGTCGCGAATCCAGCCACACGTTGACGCCGGCCGCTGCGATGACGATCGCGCCGCCGATCAAGGTGAGATCGTCCGGCTTTTCGCCATCGAACAGCCACACCCAGACCGGTCCGAGCACCAGTTCGAGCAGGCCGAGAAGGGCGGCACGGCCGGCGGGGATGCGTTTCAGGCTGGCCATGTAGAGCAGCAGGCCGCCAGCGAGCTGGCCGGGGCTCAGCGCCAGCAGCCACGGGACCTGCGACCACATGACCGTCTCGGGGCGGGCAAAGGGCAGCGCCACGAGGCCCGAGATCAGGCCGGCCAGCCAGATCGCCGGCGCCATTCCGACGTCGCGGCGGTGGCGCACCACGACGTAGTTGCCGCTCATGCAGAGCACGACGATGCCCGCCACCGCCATGCCGGCCAGCGCGCCGGCCTGCAGCGAACCCGCAACCGAGAGCGCAAGGCCGGCCACCGCGGCGGCCATCGCCAGGATCGTGTGGCGGTGCAGCCGCTCCCCCAGGAAGATCCGGGCCGCCAGCGCGGTGATGAAAGGTGTTGCCCCGAACATGATCAGCACGTTGGCGACCGGTGCCAGGCCCAGCGCCAGGATGAAGGCCACGAAGCTGCCGGCCAGCAGCAGGGCGCTCAGCAGCAGAGCGGCGCCGGCGTTGCGCATATCGATCCACACGCCGCGCCGCTGCCACAGCAGCAGCGGCAACAGGGCGGCGACCAGAAACGCCGAGCGCCAGAAGGAGATGTCCCACGCCGGCAGGTCGATGCGGCGCACAATGACGCCGGCGGTGCTGAAGATCGCCGCGGCCATGACGGCATAGGCGACGCCGAGGGCGGCCGAGCGCGGGGAGGGAGAGGGCGTTGCCATCTGGGTGCGGTCCGTGAATAAGGACTGGTCGTGCAGACGTCCATCGCTTCCCTCGACCTCCCGCCGTTCCGCCCGCGCTTTCCCTGGTGGGGCGGCGACCTGCAGACCGTGGCCAGCCGGCTGCGCCGCGGCGCCGCCGGCCTGGCGCCGCCTGCCGGCGAGCGGCTGCGTTTTTCGATGACCGACGGCACCGGCGACACGCTGCTGGCCACGCTGCACCGGCCGGCGACGCCGCGCCCGGGCACGCCGCTCGTGCTGCTGATCCACGGCCTGACCGGCTGCGAGGACAGTCAGTACATCCTGAGCCTGTCGCGGCTGATGCTCGACCGCGGCCACCGCGTGCTGCGGATCAACCTGCGCGGCGCCGGGCCGTCGCGCGCCCTGTGCGGCGGCCACTACTACGCCGGGCGCAGCCAGGACTTCCGGATGCTGCTCGGCATCTTGCCGGACGACCTCAAGACCGACGGACTTGCCGCCGTGGGCTTCTCGCTGGGCGGCGCCATGCTGCTGAAATATCTCGGCGAGGAGGGCGCGGCGGCGCCGCTTGTGGCGGCGGCAACGGTCTGCGCGCCGATCGATCTCGCCGTCACCTGCCGGCACATGATGCGGCCGCGCAACCTGCTCTATCACCGCTACATCATCGGCATGATGAAGCGCGAGGCCACGGGCGAGGGTGCCGTGCTGTCGGCCGCCGAACGGGCGGGGATCATGGGCTCGCGCACGGTGTGGGAGTACGACGACGTCTTCATTGCGCCGCGCTACGGCTACGCCGATGCCGCCGACTACTACGAGCGCTGCAAGCCTATCCGCTTCATGCCGGCCATCCGCGTGCCCACCCTGGTCCTGGCGGCAGGCGACGATCCTTGGATACCGTCCGCCCTCTACGCCGGCTATGATTGGGCGGCCAACCCGGCGTTGCAGCCGTTGCTGCCCGGTTCGGGCGGCCATGTCGGCTTTCACGGCACGGGCGGGGAGCAGCCATGGAGCGATCTGGCGATAGCGAGGTTCTTCGATGGGTGAGACCGAACCGATGGCGCTGATCGTGGGTGTCGCCTGTTCGCTGGTGGCGCTCGTGCTGGCATGGCGCGCCTACCGCGGGGCGGTGGAAGACGAGCGGGAACGCAAGCGCGAGAAGGAAAAGCGCGACGACCGCTAGCCGAGGGTCAGCGGCTCGGCGGGCGGCCCATCGCGCAGCAGGGCGCCCAGGCGAACGCCAAGGTCGATCGGCTCGAAGCGCTCGTCCGATGCGGCGATGGCCTCGGCCGTCCACCAGCGATGGCCGCGCGTCCAGCTCCGCTCCTTTTCGTCGAGTCCGGACGTGTCGACCTCGGTCCGGTCGGTGCGGGCAAGAAAGAAGCGCTCCTTGTGCAGCACGTCCTTGCCGCGCCAGCTCATGCGGCGCTCGCGCTTCCACACCCAGCGCGGCTCGCCGATCACCGGCAGCTTGGTCTCCTCGCCGGCCTCGCGCACGGCGGCCGCCGCGAACTCTTCGCCGGGATCGACGAAGCCGCCGATCATCACCCAGAACGGATCGAAGTGGGGGTTGGCCGGATCGAATACCGCCGGATCGTGGACGTTGAACAGGAACAGGCGGTCCTGCGGGTCGAGCAGGATCAGGCGCGCCGACGGACGTTCGATCATGTGGCCTTGAGCAGGCGCGCCGCATCCACGGCGCCATAGGTCAGGATGCCGTCGCAGCCCGCACGCTTGAAGCTCGTCAGCGTCTCGATCAGCACCTTGTCCCAGTCGAGCCAGCCGCGCTGGGCGGCGCCGCGCAGCATCGCGTACTCGCCGCTCACCTGGTAGGCGTAGGTCGGCACCCCGAAGTTCGCCTTCACGCGTTGCACAATGTCGAGATAGGGCAGGCCCGGCTTCACCATGACCATGTCGGCGCCTTCCTCGATGTCGAAGCCCACTTCGCGCAGCGCCTCGTCGGAGTTGGCGTAGTCCATCTGGTAGGTCTTCTTGTCGCCCTTGAGCGCGCCCGAACTGCCGATGGCCTCGCGGAACGGGTTGTAGAAGGCCGAGGCGTACTTGGCGGCGTACGACATGATCTGCTCGTGCTGATAACCCTTGGCGTCGAGCGCCTGGCGGATGGCGCCGATGCGGCCGTCCATCATGTCGGATGGCGCCTGGATGTCGGCACCGGCTTCGGTCTGCACGATCGCCTGCTTGACCAGTGCCTCGACCGATTCGTCGTTCAGAATCCGGCCGTCGCGCACGATGCCGTCATGGCCGTCGCTGTTGAAGGGATCGAGGGCCACGTCGGTCATGATGCCGATGTCCGGCACCGCCTTCTTCACGGCGGCCGTCGCGCGGCAGACGAGATTGCCGGGGTTGTAGGCCTCGCGGCCGTCCGGCGTCTTGGACTTGGGGTCGGTTTCGGGAAACAACGCCACGGCCGGAATGCCGAGATCGCGCGCTTCCTTGACCGCCTCGACCAGCAGATCGACCGACAGCCTGTCGACGCCCGGCATCGACTCGACCGGCGTGCGGGCGTTGCGGCCTTCCTGGACGAACACCGGCCAGATGAGGTCGTCGACCGAAAGTCGGTGCTCGGCGACGAGCCGGCGCGACCAGTCCTCGCGGCGGTTGCGGCGGAGCCGTGTCGCGGGATAGCGGCCGAGGGTCGAGAAGCGCTTGGACATGGGCCGCCTTATCGCGCGAACCGCCGGAGCCCGCAATGCGGCTTGTTTGCCCGCTTTGTTTGACTGCGATGGGGCCCCCGATATGATCCGCCGCGCATGGATTTCACCCTCACCGAAGACCAGCAGGCGTTCCGCGACACGGCGCGGCAGTTCGCGACCGAGCGCATGCTGCCCCATGCCGCGCGCTGGGATGCCGAGAAGATCTTCCCGGTCGAGGCGCTGCGCGAGGCGGCCGCACTCGGCTTCGGTGGCATCTATGTCCGCGACGACGTCGGCGGCAGCGGGCTCAGCCGCGTCGATGCCGCCCTGATCATGGAGGAGCTGGCGGCGGCCTGCCCCAGCACGGCGGCCTACGTCTCCATTCACAACATGGCCGCCTGGATGATCGACGGCTTCGGCGACGACGATCAGCGCCGACGCTTCCTGCCGAAGCTCTGCTCGATGGCGCATTTCGCGAGCTATTGTCTCACCGAGCCCGGCGCCGGGTCGGACGCGGCGGCGCTCGCCACGCGCGCCGAACTCGATGGCGACCACTATGTCCTGAACGGCACCAAGGCCTTCATCTCCGGCGGCGGCCGCAGCGACATCTATGTCGTCATGCTGCGCACCGGCGGCAAGGGGGCCGGTGGCATCTCGACGCTCGTTGTCGAGGCGGGGACACCGGGTCTGTCGTTCGGCAAGCAGGAGAACAAGCTCGGCTGGAACAGCCAGCCGACGGCGGCGGTGATCTTCGAGAACTGCCGGGTGCCGGTCGCCAATCGTCTCGGCCCCGAGGGCCACGGCTTCAAGATCGCCATGGCCGGGCTCGACGGCGGGCGCATCAACATCGGCGCCTGCTCGCTGGGCGGCGCGCGCGCCTGCCTGGAGACGGCCTCGCGCTACGTGGTCGAGCGCAAGCAGTTCGGCCAGCCGATCGCCGACTTTCAGGCGACCCAGTTCAAGCTGGCCGACATGGCGACCGAACTCGACGCCGCGCGGCTGCTGATCTGGCGGGCGGCTTCGTTGCTCGACGCCGGATCCCCGGAGGCCACGCAGGCCGCCGCCATGGGCAAGCGGTTCGCCACCGACGTCGGCTTCCGCGTCGTCAACGACGCGCTGCAATTGCATGGCGGCTACGGCTACTTGAAGGATTTTCCCATCGAGCGCTATCTGCGCGACCTGCGGGTGCACCAGATCCTCGAGGGCACCAACGAGATCATGCGCGTGATCATCTCGCGCCGCCTGCTGATGGGGTAAATCGCAAGAATGTCCGAAGCTGAAATCCTGTTCGAAATCAGGGACGGCCTGGGTCTGATGACCCTGAACCGGCCCAAGGCGCTGAACGCGCTGTCGCACGGCATGATCCTCGAAATGGAACGGGTCATGCCGCAGTGGGAGCGGGACCCCGCGGTCAAGGCGGTCGTGCTGCGCGGCGCCGGCGACCGCGCCTTCTGCGCCGGCGGCGACGTGGCCGGCCTCTACCGCGAGATGCGCGACAATCCCTCGGGCACGGTGCGGCGCGACTTCTTTCGCGACGAGTACATCGTCAACCGCCGCATCTACCGCTTCGCCAAGCCGTGGATCTCGCTGATCGACGGTATCAACATGGGCGGCGGCGTCGGGCTGTCGGCGCACGGTTCGCATTCCGTGGCGAGCGAGAAGTTCCTGTTCGCCATGCCCGAGACCACCATCGGGCTCTTCCCCGATGTCGGCGGCGGCTATTTCCTGACGCGCCTGCCGGGCGCCCTGGGCACGTTCCTGGCTCTGACCAGCCACCGCCTGAAGGCGGCGGACGCGCTGTGGGCCGGCATTGTCCACGCCTACGTCCCGAGTGCCGCCTTCGGCGACCTGCAGGCCGCCCTGGGCGCGGCCGACCTCTCGGGCCCCGACGCCGATCGCAAGGTCGACGCGGTGATTGCCCGCTTTGCAGGCGATGCCGGCATGCCCTCGCTGCCTGCCATGATGCCGGACATCGACCGCTGCTTTTCCGCCGAATCGCTGGCCGGGATCGTGGACAGGCTCGGCAAGCATCCCGGCGAGTGGGCGCAGAAGCAGCTGGCCGCCCTGATGAAGCTGTCGCCGCTGTCGATGGCGATCACGCTGGAGCAGCTCAAGCGCTGCGCCAACCGCTCGTTCGAGGATACGATGACCATCGAATACCGCATGTCGCAGCGCTGCATGCAGAAGGGCCACGATTTCTTCGAGGGCGTGCGCGCGCTGCTGATCGACAAGGACCAGAAGCCGCAGTGGAATCCGCCGACGATCGACGGCGTGACGGCGGCGATGGTCGAGGAGCATTTCAGGCCGGTGTCGAACGACCTTTTCTTCGATTGAACCGGCAGAGCAGGGAGGACGTCATGGCGAAAGTCGCCTTTATCGGTCTTGGCAACATGGGCGGCCCGATGGCCGCCAACCTCGCCAAGGCGCAGCATCATGTGGTGGCGTTCGACCTGGCTGACTCGGCGGTGAAGGCCGCGGTCGAGAAAGGCGCGCACAAGGCGGCATCGGCGGCCGAGGCGGTGAAGGGCGCGGAGATCGTCGTCACCATGCTGCCGGCCGGCAAGCACGTCCGCGAGGTCTACGAGAAGGACGTGCTGCCCAATGTCGCCAAGGGCACGCTGCTGATCGACTGCTCGACCATCGACGTCGACAGCGCCCGCCACGTCGCGGCACTGGCCGCAAAGGCCGGCATGGAGATGATCGATGCGCCGGTGTCGGGCGGTGTCGGCGGCGCCACGGCCGGCACGCTCACCTTCATGGTCGGCGGCGGCGCCGGCGCGTTCGCCAAGGCCAGGCCGATCCTCGAGAAGATGGGCAAGAACATCGTGCACGCCGGCGCCAGCGGCAACGGCCAGGTGGCCAAGATCTGCAACAACATGATCCTGGGCGTCTCCATGATCGCCGTCGGCGAGGCGTTCATGCTGGCCAAGCGGCTGGGCCTCGACGCGCAGAAAATGTTCGACGTCGTGTCGACCTCGTCCGGCTCGTGCTGGGCGCTCACCAGCTATTGCCCGGTGCCGGGCCCGGTGCCGGCCTCGCCGGCCAATCGCGACTACCAAGCGGGTTTCACGGCCGCCATGATGCTGAAGGACCTCATGCTGGCCCAGCAGGCCGCGAACGCCGGCGGCGCCAGCACGCCGTTGGGAGCGGAAGCGGCCCAGCTGTTCAGCCTGTTCGTCAACGGCGGCAGTGCCGGCAAGGACTTCTCGGGCATCATTCGGATGCTCGACGGCAAGTGAGGCCCCTATGATCACGCTCTACGACCTCGCCTTCCAGGAAGACCGCCGGCCCAGTCCTTTCGTCTGGCGCGCCAAGTTCGCGTTGGCCCACAAGGGGCTGCCGTGGACGGCGGTGCCCTGCGGGTTCACCGAGAAGGACAAGATCGCGTTTGCCGGCTCGCAGACCTTTCCGGTCATCAAGGACGGCGAGGCCGCGGTGAAGGACAGTTGGGTCATTGCCGATCATCTCGACAAGGCGCACGCCGACCGCCCGTTGTTCAAGAGCGAGATGGCGCGGTCCTACGCCCTGTTCGTCGCAGGCTGGGTCGACACGCAGGTTCATGCCGTGTTGTTTCCGCTGGTCGTTGCCGATCTCGTCGACCGCGTGAGACCCGAGGACAAGGCCTATATCGTCGAATCGCGCGGCAAGCGGATCGGCACCACGGACTTCGCTGCCTTCCAGGCCAGAGCGCGCGAGAAGGGGGTAACGGCCTTCCGCGCCGTTGTCGAGCCGGCGCGGCGCGTCCTCAAAGTGCAGAACTTCCTGGCAGGCGACCACCCGGCTTATCCCGACTACGCGCTCATGGGAGCCTTCATGTGGGCCCGGATCGTGAGCCCCCTGTCGCTGCTCGAAGCAGAGGACCCGGTCCATGCCTGGCGCGAACGCATGCTCGACCTTTATGACGGGATGGGCCGCAAGGCAAAAGCGGCGTAGAAGTCTGCGAATCAGGAGAGGGATGTCGTGCCCGACGCCAAGACCTTCGACCCCGCCGAGCATCGCTTCGGGCCGACCCACTGGTTCGAGGATCTCGCGGTTGGGCAGAAATTCTACATCAACTCGCGCACGCAGACCGAGGCGATGTTCGCGGCCTTCCAGTCGGCCAGCGGCGACAATCATCCGATCCACTACGACCGCGAGTATTGCAGGGCACGGGGGCATCGCGACCTGCTGGCGCATGGCCTGCAGGTGGCGATCCAGGGTGCGGCGGGCGGCGGCGTCTTTCCGCACTTCATCGGCGATTCGCTGGTCGGATTCCTTGAGCAATCGTCGCGGTTCCTGAAGCCGGTCTATTGCGGCGACACGCTCTATCCGATGCTGGAGGTGTCCGAGCTGAGGCCGGGCCGGACCACCGGCGTTGCCATCCTGAAGCTCACCATCCACAACCAGAAGGGCGAACTGGTGAGCGACGGCGAGCACAAGTACCTTATCAAGAGGCGGCCGCAGTAGAAGGGGAGAGCGATCATGATCGGCGTCATTGCGAAACTGACCATCAAGCCCGGCACCAACGCCGACTTCGAGGCGACGATGAAGGCGCTGCAGGCCAAGGTCCGTGCCGATGAGCCGGGCAACAAGCTCTATGCCTTGCACAAGACGGCGGACGTTAACGTCTACGTCATGCTGGAACGCTACGACGACCAGGCGGCGCTGGAGGCCCATCGGGCGGCGCCGCATTTCAAGGAACTCGGGCGCAAACTTGGCGACTATCTCGCCGGCCGGCCCGACGTACAAGTGATGCAGGAAGTCTGACGTCCCGCCGGGGCGCGCAAGAGGCACCATGGACGGCATCGTTCACCGCCACACACAACCCGGCACGGCGCCCGGCACGCTGGCCGGCCGCGCGCCGGTGCCCGACGAGGCGCTCGACTTCACCCTGGTCGAGTACACGCCGGAAGACGTCCAGGTCGTCCACGGCGTGGAAGTCGACGAGTGCCGTTTTCACCTCGGCACGCCCGGCCATACCTGGATCGACGTCGCCGGGCGGCCGAGTTCGGACATGCTGCGCGACCTCGGCATGGCCTTCAATCTGCATCCGCTGGCGCTGGAGGACGTGTTCCATGCCAACCAGCGCAGCAAGCTCGACCTCTACGAGGGCCAGGGCTTCATCGTGCTGAACGACCCTGCCTACGAGGACTGCCAACTGCGGTCGCGCCAGGTCAGCATCTTCTTCGGCGAGAACTACGTGATCTCTTTTCACGATCACAAGACCGACATCTTCAAGCCGGTGCGTGATCGCTTGCAGACGGCGGGGTCGCGGCTGCGCACCTTCGGCGTCGACTACCTGGTCTATGCGCTGATCGATCTCGTCGTGGACCGCAAGTTTCCGCTGATCGAGGCCTTGTCCAGCCATCTCGAGGAGCTCGAGGATGAGGCGCTGGGCCATCCGACGCACGAGACCCTGAACCACATACATCAGGCGCGTCGCGCCCTGGTGATGTTCCACCGGATCGAATGGGCGGAGCGCGAGACGGTGCTGGCGGTCATGCGGCCGGAAGTGCCGTTCATCATGCCGGAGACGCGGACCTACCTGCGCGACTGCTTCGATCATGCCGTGGCGGTGCTCGAACTGGTCGAGAGCTACCGCGAAATGACCAACGGCCTGATGGAAGTCTACCTCATGCACTCGTCCAACCGGATGGCCGAGGTCATGAAGACCATGGCCATCATCACCGTGTTCTTCATGCCGCTGTCCTTTCTTGCCGGCATTTACGGCATGAATTTCGAGCGTGAAGCCGGCAACATGCCGGAACTCGGCTGGAAGTACGGCTACCTCTGGTTCTGGGGCCTGGTCGTGGTGATTGTGAGCGGCCTGTTCATCTGGCTGAAGCGCAAGCGCTGGATATGAGGGACGCGACGTGACGGGCGCCTACCGGCTATTCGGTTCCGAACTCTCGCCCTACTCGGTGAAGGTACGCTCGTATTTCCGTTACAAGGACCTGCCGCACGAGTGGATTCCGCGCTCGCCGGCGGTGCAGGCCGAGTTCCAGAAGTACGCCAAGCTGCCGCTGGTGCCCCTGGTCGTGACGCCGGACGGCGAAGGGGTGCAGGACTCCACGCCGATCATCGAGCGGATCGAGGCGGCGGTGCCGTCGCCGTCGATCGTGCCCGACGATCCCGCGCTCGCCTTCCTGTCGGCTCTACTGGAGGAGTATGGCGACGAGTGGGGCAACAAGTGGATGTTCCATTACCGCTGGCGCTACCAGCCCGACGTCTGGTCGACCGCCGAGCGCATCGCGCTGCAGATGATGGGCGCGCAGGGCCCTCTGGCCGTGGCGCAGGCACGCACGGCGGTGGCGGAGCGCATGACCGGCCGCCTGGGCTTCGTCGGCTCGAACGAGAAGACGCAGCCACTGATCGAGGCGTCCTTCAGGCGGACGATCGCGTTGCTTGACGCGCACCTCGCGACGCGGCCGTTTCTCCTGGGCGGTCGTCCGGCGTTCGCCGACTTCGGCCTGTGGGGCCAGCTCTACGAGGCGGCGACCGATCCGACACCGGGCGCCATCCTGCGGCGCGAGGCGTTCCATGTGATGGCCTGGGTGCAGCGCATGGTCTCGCCCAGGGCCGAGGGTGGTTTCGAGGTCTGGGCTGCCCTGGCGCCGACGCTCATGCCCCTGCTCAAGGAGGAAGTGGGCGCTCTCTTCCTGCCCTGGTCGGCGGCCAATGCCACCGCCGTGGCGGCCAACGACAAGACGTTCGAGACTCCGCTCGGCGGGGCGACCTGGTCGCAGGAGCCGCAGAAGTACCACGCGCGGTCGCTGGCCGAGATCCGGCGCAAATACGCGGCGGCCAAGGCGGCGCCCGGCCTCGAGGCGATCCTGCGGGACAGCGGCTGCCTAAAATGGCTGGCGCCGTGAGCCTCAGCGCGGCCGCTGTTCCTTCGGCCGCGGCATCGTCTTGAGGTAGGCCACGACGTCCCACGCCTGCTGGAGCGACAGCTGAGGGTTCTGCGGATCGACGCCGCGCGGCATGTTGTGCCGGATGAAGCCGACGGCGTTCTCGAACCTGTCCATGCCGGCGCCGTCGTTGAAACTGTCCGGCCCCCAGAGCGGTGGAAACCGATAGCCCAAGGCAACATTCGCCGAGCCCAGCCGCACGCCCAGCCCGTCGGACTGGTGACAGGCGGCGCAGACCGCGGCGAACACGATGGCGCCGCGGGCGGCATCGGCCGGTTGGGGCGGTGGCGGCGCGGGCCGCGCGGCCACCGGCTGCGGCTTGCCGATGAAGTTCAGGAAGGCGAGCAGGGCCGCCATCTCGCGCGACCCTTCGGGCATCGGCTGGCCGTTCATCGAGCGCATCATGCAGTCGTTCAGCCGGTCGACCAGCGAATCGACCCGGCGGTCGCGCTCCCGGTACTTTGGATAGGTCCCGAACACGCCGACCAGAGGGAGGCCGCCGCGGTTGGTGCCGCCGTCGAGGTGGCAATTCTGGCAGGACAGGTTGTTGCCGGCCAGGCGCAGGGAAGGGTCGGGCGCCTCGGGGCCGATGACGGCAAAGGTCTGGGTAATCAGCTTGTAACCATAGGCGATCAGCTCGCCGTCGGCCATCGCCGGAGTCTGGAAGCCCGGACCGTCGGCGCTGTAGTCGGGCCACGATGTCGGCGGGGCCGAGACGGCCGGCGACGGAGGCGCCGTTCCGGGCTGGCGCAGCGAGAGCGCCACCGCCGCGATCGCCGCGCAGCCGGCAATGAACAAGAGGGCGAAGCCGTTGCGCGTCATGCGATCGACGATCCGATCAACGTCGCTCCCGAGACCACGAGCAGGCCGAGGATGATGCGGCGGAAGCCGGCATCGCCGACCCGGCCGTACAGCAGCAGGCCGATTCGCGCGCCGACCAGGGTGGTGGGCACGGCGATCACTGCCCAGACGAAGAAGGTGCGGTC
Organism: Reyranella sp.; assembly: GCA_019745575.1. Classification (GTDB taxonomy): domain Bacteria; phylum Pseudomonadota; class Alphaproteobacteria; order Reyranellales; family Reyranellaceae; genus Reyranella. Next base: position 35,375 of record JAIETA010000143.1, read on the forward strand.
GAGGAAGCCCGCGATACCGGCCGACACCAGGGCAAGCAGCAGGACGCTCATGTTGAAAGGCTGGTTGACCCCACGCTGCTCGTCCTTGCCGAAGCCGCGCAGCTGCGCCCAGATCGCCGGCGCCGGGCCGCTGAGGCTTGCCATGCCGCCCATCACGCCGCCGGTGAGGCCGACCGCCGCGTCGGCAAGGCGGCCGCCGCCGGTGACGACGGGCGGGCGGCGCACGAACGCCATCCAGCTGCTGTAAAGGATCAGCAGAACCCCGACGCCGATCTTCAGCGGGGCCGGCCGGACGTGCTCGAGCAGCATCGTGCCGACCGGCACGCCGACGATGCCGGCCGCCAGCATCGGCCACAGCCGCGACCAGCGAACGCCCTTCCAGATGGTCGGCAGGGATTGCACATGACCGGCGACGCCGCAGAGCGCGGTGAGGGGGGCAGCGTTCAGTGGCGACATGACTTGCAGCCAGAAGCCCAGCGCCATCAGCGCATAGCCGGTGCCGCTCAGCCCGTTGACGAAGCCCGCGGCCAGCGCCCCGGCGACGACGATCGCGATGTCGCCTGTGGGCGGCAGGTCCACGCCGGTTACGCTCCGGACGAGAAGGCCTGGATGCCGGTCATGGCGCGGCCGAGGATCAGCGCGTGCACGTCGTGCGTGCCTTCGTAGGTGTTCACGGCCTCGAGGTTCATGACGTGGCGGATCACGTGATACTCGTCCGACACGCCGTTGCCGCCGTGCATGTCGCGGGCAACGCGGGCGATGTCGAGCGCCTTGCCGCAGTTGTTGCGCTTGATCAGCGAGATCATCTCCGGCTGGGCATGGCCCGCGTCCTTCAGGCGCCCGACGCGCACGCAGGCCTGGAGACCCAGCGCAATCTCCGTCTGCATGTCGGCCAGCTTCTTCTGGATGAGCTGATTGGCAGCCAGCGGCCGGCCGAACTGCTTGCGGTCGAGCGTGTAGTTGCGCGCCTGCTTCCAGCAGAACTCGGCGGCGCCCATGG
>JAIETA010000295.1 GCA_019745575.1 Reyranella sp.
TCGTGACCGACGGCTCGATCCAGGGCCTGTCGGCGCGCATGCGCTGGCCGGGCTACTACGACGGCACGCCCAACGGGGTGTGGAACGTCGGACCCGACGACATCGACCGCATCCTGCTCGCCTATCATCGCGCCGGCTTCCAGGTACACATCCACACCAACGGCGACGAGGCCTCCGAAGTCGGCATCGAGGCGGTCGAGCGGGCGCTGGCCGCGGCGCCGCGCTGGGATCACCGCCATACGCTGCAGCACGCGCAGATGGCCGATGCCGGCCAGTTCCGTCGCATGAAGGCGCTCGGCATGTGCGCCAACCTGTTCGCCAATCATCTCTACTACTGGGGCGACATCCACTACGCCAGGACGCTGGGGCCGGAACGCGCCGAGCGCATGGACGCCTGTGCCACCGCGCTGGCCACGGGCGTGCCCTTCGCCATCCACTGCGACGCGCCGGTGACGCCGATCGGGCCGCTGTTCACCGCCTGGTGCGCGGTCAATCGCCTCACGGCCTCGGGGCGTACGCTGGGCGAGGCCGAGAAGATCCCGGTGGCCGATGCGCTGCGCGCCATCACGCTGGGGGCCGCCTACACGCTCAAGCTCGACGAGGAGCTGGGCAGCATCGATGTCGGCAAGCGCGCCGATTTCGCCATCCTCGACGACGACCCGCTGGCCGTTCCTCCGGAAAAACTGAAGGACATCGGCGTCTGGGGCACGGTGCTGGGCGGCAAGGTGTTCGAGGCACCGAAGGCGTGAGCGGTCCCATCCCCTTCACCGTCATCGGTGGGTTCCTGGGGGCGGGCAAGACGACGCTGCTGAACCGCCTGCTGGCCGATGCGGGCGGCCGCCGGTTCGCGGTGCTGGTGAACGACTTCGGCGCCCTCGACATCGACGGCCGTCTGTTGGCGGCACACGGCGGCGACACCATCGCGCTGGCCAATGGCTGCCTCTGCTGCACCATCGGCGATTCCCTGGTGACCACGTTGCTGGGCCTGCTGGAACGGCCGGAGCGGTTCGATCACATCGTCGTCGAAGCCTCGGGCGTCGCCGACCCCGGCCGGATCGCCGACCTCGCCGTGCTCGAGCCGCGACTCGTGCGCGACGGCGTGATCGTGGTCGTCGATGCCTCGGAGGTACGGGCACGGGCGGGCGACCGGCGGCTCGGCGACACGGTGATGCGGCAGATCCAGGCAGCCGACCTCCTGCTGCTGAACAAGACGGACCTCGCGACCGATCTCGCGGCGGTGCGGTGCTGGCTTTCGATGCAGGCCGCCGCGCCGATCCTGGAGTGCCGCGAGGCCGACGTACCGCTCGATCTGCTGTTCGGGCTCGATCGCCACGGCGCGACGGCCGCGTCGCCGCCCTCCGACCGCTTCGCGAGCTGGTCCTACGAGTGGGCCGAGCCGGTCCAGCGCGATGCCGTGTTGGCGATGCTGCGCGAGGCCCCCGGCGAGATCCTGCGCGCCAAGGGCATCGTGCGCTTCGCCGACGCGCCGGACCGCCGCTCGATCCTCCATGTCGTGGGGCGGCGGCTGGAGATCGCCGATGGCGGTCCGTGGGGCGATACGGGCGGCTCGCGGCTGGTGATGCTGGGCCTCAGGCCCGTGCTAGGCTCGCTGCAAAGGGAGCAAACGACATGAGCGGCAGGCTGAAGGACAAGGTGGCGATCGTGGTCGGCGCGGGCTCCAGCGGCCCGGGCTGGGGCAACGGCAAGTGCACGGCCGTGACCTTCGCGCGCGAGGGTGCCAAGGTTTTCTGCGTCGACCGCAAGCGCGCCGCCGCGGAGGAAACGGTCGGCCTGATCGAGAAGGAGGCCGGCGCCGCGGTCGCCTTCGAGGCCGACGCCTCGAAGAATGCTGACGTGAAGGCGATGGTCGACGCCTGTCTGGCCAAGTGGGGCCGGGTCGACATTCTGGACAACAACGTCGGCATCGGCTCCACCGGCGGCCCGGTCGAGCTCAGCGAGGACGAGTGGCACCGGGTGTTCGACGTCAACGTGAAGAGCTTCTTCCTGACCGCCAAGCACGTCATTCCGATCATGGAGAAGCAGGGCAGGGGTTCGATCGTGAACGTGAGTTCGATCGCCTCCATCCGCAGCCCCAAGGGCATCTCCTATCTCGCCTACAACGCGAGCAAGGGGGCGGTGAATTCACTGACGCTGGCCATCGCCTCGCAGTACGCCGAGAAGGGCATCCGCTGCAACGCCATCCTGCCCGGCCTGATGCACACGCCGATGATCGACTTCCTGGCCGAGCAATATGCCAAGGGCGAGAAGGATCACAACCAGGCCTACGACAAGATGATCGCGCTGCGCGACCGCGCCTCGCCCACCGGCAAGATGGGCACCGGTTGGGATACCGCCAATGCGGCCCTGTTCCTGGCCTCCGACGAGGCGGCCTACGTCAACGGCCACCTGCTGGTGGTCGACGGTGGCATCACGGTCAGGGCTTGAGACAGCGGACGCCTGGCGGCTTCGATCCGTGCGCAACATCGTCAATGCGGTCTTGCTGCGGGGGAACGAGATCCTCCTGGCAAGACGCAGCCCCCAGCGGAAGGCTTATGGAGGCCTCTGGAGCTTCCCGGGTGGACATGTCGAGGTCGGCGAGACGTTCGAGGAAGCTCTCGTTCGAGAGTCTCAGGAGGAAATCGGTATTCTTCCGACCGCCTATACGACTTTGGGCACTATCGCCGACCCTGCTACGCCCCCGGCGTCGCCCGCGACCTACCACATGTACGCTGTCACCTCCTGGGAGGGAGGCGAGCCTGCGATCGTGGACGACGAACACACGGCATTGGAGTGGTTTGCGTTGGCGGCCGCCATCGAGCTTTCCGAGCTCGCTCTCGAAGAGTATCGACTGTTGTTCAGGAAGCTGATGCTGAATCGCAACCAATATCTATCATGCGGAGTATAGCCGGACTCTAGGGCGCGCGCCTGAGGAAGGCGCGGAAGATCAGCGGGCCGGTGAGGACGATCAGGAACAGCCGGAAGAGATGGTGGGTGGCCACCATCGCGATCTCGATGCCGAGCGCCAGGCCGATCAGGCTCATCTCGGCGAAGCCGCCGGGGGCATAGCTCAGCACGGTGGCGTCGAGGTTGAGGCCGGTCAGCGCCACCGTGATCATGGCAAAGCCCACGGCGCAGCCGATCAGCAGCATGGCAGCCCCGATCGAGGCCGCCATCTCCTTGTGCAGCCGCTCGACGTTCGTGCCGACGAAGCGGCAACCGATGCCGGTGCCGACCACGACCTGGGCGGCGGCGACCAGCACGCCGGGCGGCTGGGAGTCGGTGAGGCCGCCGAGATGGACGATGGCGCTGGCAATCATCGGCCCCATCATGAAGGCCGCCGGCAGGCGGAGCAGGCGGCCGACGGCGGCACCGCCGATGCCGCAGGCGATCAGGATGGCGTAGTCCTTCCAGTCGTTGCCCGTGGGCCCGTGCACCATGGTGAGGACGCTGGTCTGGGCGCCGTTCACCAGCCGGTACCAGATGGGAATCGTCAGCACGACGGTGAGGATGCGCAGCGCGTGGGCGAGCGCGATCGAGCGTTCGTCGCCGCCCAGCGCGCCGCCCATGATGGTCATGTCGTTCAACCCGCCCGGCATGGCGGCGAAATAGCAGGTGACGCGATCCCAGCCGGTGAACACGCGCAGCCAGACGTAGCAGAGGCTGGCGCCGGTCATGGTCATGCCGGTGAGCACGCAGAGGCTCACGGCCCATTCGCCGAGCCGCTGCACCAGGTCCGGCGTGAAGCCCGACCCCAGCAGCACGCCCAGGATGATGATCATGCCCTGGCGGAGACGTATCTTCATGCCGATGCGCAGGCCCAGGAAGGCCGCGACCGTCGAGAAGACGCAGGCCCCCAGCATCCAGGCGAGCGGCATGCGGAGCCAGTCGAAGACGAAGCCGCCTGCGGTGCCGATCAGCAGCGCCAGCGCCAGCGGCCCCGGGCCGTCGTGGCCGATGATGCGCTTCTTCTCGGGCCTGAAGGCGCCGGCTTCGCCGCTCAAGGCGCGAACTGCTCCTTGAGGATGCGCTCCTCGAGGTCGTGCTCGGGATCGAACAGCAGCGTCAGTTCGATGTCGGTGGCTTCGGTCACGGTGACTTTCGCGACGTTCGGGATCTCGACCGAGTCGGCCGCCGCCGCCACGGGCCGCTTGTGCGGATCGAGGATCGTGAACTCGACCTTGGAGTCACGCGGCAGCAGGGCGCCGCGCCAGCGCCGCGGCCGGAAGGCGTTGATCGGCGTCAGCGCCAGCAGGCCGGCGCCCAGCGGCAGGATCGGGCCGTGGGCGGAGAGGTTGTAGGCCGTGGAGCCGGCGGGCGTGGCGACCATCGCGCCGTCGCAATAGAGCTCGGGCAGCCGCTTCATGCCGTCGACCGCCACGGCGAGGCGCGCGGTCTGCCGGCTGGACCGCAGGAGCGAGACCTCGTTGATCGCCGTCACGTCGAAGTGCTGCCCGCGGGTGTTGATGGCGTGCATGCGCAGCGGCGTCAGCCGGACCTCGCGCGCCTTCTTCAGGCGGGCGAGCAGGCCGGTCTCCTTGTAGGTGTTGAGCAGAAACCCGACGGTCCCGAGGTTCATGCCGTAGATCGGCGTCTTGTGCCGCATGTTGCGGTGCAGCGCCTGCAGCATCAGCCCGTCGCCGCCCAGTGCCACGATGACGTCGGCCCGGGCTGGCGGCACGGCGCCATAGCGCTTTTCCAGGCGCGCGCGGGCGGCGCGCGCGGTCGGTGTGGCGGCGGCGACGAAGGCGACGAGCGGGGCGGGGGAGACGGCCATCGGGATGCTGCAATGCTCTCGGTGCAAGAATCCCACTATAGCCGCAGGATGCCGCCGTGCGATAAAATCCCTGCCACAAAAGAACCGCGAGGAGGAACGCGATGGAGCTGGTTCCGCTGGGACCCGGATTTGGCGTCGAGGTCAGGGGCGTCGGCCTGCTCGACGTCGCCACCGACGCGGATGCCTACCAGGCGGTGCGCGGCGCCTTCGAGGCCCACTCCCTGCTGGTGTTCCGCGACCAGCCGATCGCCGACGACGTGCAGGTGGCCTTCAGCCGGGCCTTCGGGCCGCTGGAACTCACCAAGGTGGCGTCGCTGGGCGCCAACAGCTTCTACTCCAAGCTGACCAATGTCGGCGAGAAGGGCGAGATCGTGCCGCCCGACCATCGTCAGGTCCTGGTCGCCAGGGCCAATGCGCTCTGGCACACCGATTCCTCCTTCAAGAAGACGCCGGCGCTGGCCTCGGTGCTGACTGCGCGGGTGCTGCCGGCCGAGGGTGGCGAGACCGAGTACACGTCCACGCGGCTGGCCTGGGAGCGCCTGCCGGCCGACCTGCAGGACCGCCTGAAGGATGCCGTGGCCACCCATTCCTACGCCAACAGCCGCGACCAGATCCATCCCGACCTGGCCAACGCCGAGGAGCGCAAGGCGCTGCCGCCGGTGCGCTGGCGCCTGAACTGGCGCAACCCGACGAACGACCGGCGGGCGCTCTATGTCGCAAGCCACGCCTATGCGATCGACGGCATGGACGACCGCGATGCCGGCCAGCTGCTGGCGCAGCTTCTCGACGAAGCGACGCGCCGCGAGTTCGTCTACAGCCACAGATGGCGCCAGGGCGACGCCGTCATGTGGGACAACCGCGCCATGCTGCATCGCGGCCGGCCGTGGGATTACACGAAGGAGCGATCGATGGTGCGGACCACGATCTCGGCGACCGAGGCCGATGGCCTCGCCGAGGTGAGGCCGCCGGTCGTGCACTAGGTGTCGACGGCGCGCAGTCCGTAGACTTCCTGTGCCGCATCGACGTCCTTCAAGCCGTGGTGGCCGAGCGGGACGAGGTCGGCCTCGGGCAGCAGCGCGGCCAATGCCGCCGACATGATCACCGATCGGCCGATGCTGCTGCAGAGCTTCTCCAGCCGGGCGGCGTAGTTGACGGCGGGGCCGATGATCGTGAAGTCGAGCCGCATGCTGGCGCCGATGTTGCCGAACATGACCTCGCCGATATGCAGCGCGAGACCAAATCGCAGGGGCGGTCCGCCGGCCGCCTCGCGTGTCCGGTTGAGCTCGCCGATGGAGGCCGCCGCTGCCGAAGCCGCGTGAACGGCGCGCGCGGCCGTCTCCGCGCGCTGCGCTGGCCTGTCGATAGGTAGGACCGCCAGCATTGCGTCGCCCATGAACTTCAGGATTTCGCCGCCCGCCGAGGTGATGGCAGAGCCCATTGCGCCGAAATAGTCGTTGAGCATGGCCACGATGGCATCGCGCGGCAGGCGGTCCGACATCCGGGTGAAGCCGCGCAGGTCGCAGTACCAAATCACTGCCTCGATAGTCTGGCCGTCGCCGCGCTTCACCTCGCCGGCCAGAATGCGCTGGCCGGCGGCGTGCCCGACATAGGCGTCGAGCAAGTTGGTCGCGGTGTCGCGCAGGGCGTGGATCTCGACGATGCGCGTGAAGGCGAAATGCAGCAGATACAGACGGTCGAGGTCGGCGGGGCTGAATCCTCCGGGCTTGTCGGACACCACGCTGAGCGCATCCATGTGGCCGTTCGAGAAGAAGAGCGGCATTGCCACGTAGTCGGTGGCGCCCTCGCTCTTGAGTTGCCGCAGGATGGGTGCCTGTGGCTCGAGGCGCTCCAGCCGGAAGCGGAAGGTGCAGCGGTGCTCGTAGACCGCCGGCAGCGGGTTGTCGAGGTACTCGGGGCCCTGCTGGAAGCCATGTGGCACCGCGCCGGCCTCGACGCGTCCACCGCGTCGCCAGAAGTAGCCCTTGCCGGAGAACTCCGGGTGCAGCGTGCGCTGGAAGTAGGCCAGGCGATAGAGCGGGACGCCGGCGGCGGCGATTTGCTCGCCGACAGCGGCGATCAGCGCAGTCGTGTCCGCGATCCGGTAGGCTTCGGTGACGAACCAGCGCGCCAGCGGATCGGCATAGACGCGATGGATGGTGTCATCGTCCATGCCGCCATCATAGCGCCGGCGGCGCCGCGGCGGCTATTCCGCCGCCGCGAGCCTCTGCTGGTTCTGGGCGGCCGCGATCTTGGCGCGGGCGACGTCCTCTCCGCGCTTCTTGACGACCGCGGCGCCGCCGCCGGCGGTGTCGGCAAACAGCGACAGCTTGTCCATGTCGTCGTCGACCACGGGCTGCAGCGCCAGGTCGGTGTACTCATGGCGCCTGGGGTCGAACCTGACCTTCTGGCCGATACGCCAGCCCTGCCAGGCAAGGCGGCCGTAGATCTTGAGCTTGCGCCAGGTCTCGCGCGCCAGGTTCCAGTGGAAGACGCCGACCGTTTCGATCGGCATGCCGTAGCGGCGATCGCGCCTGTACTTCAGCCGCACGACGCCGCCTTCCAGCGGATGGATGCCCTCGGCCTCGAACATGATCTTGAACATGGTCATGAACTGCGCCGGCTCGGCCGGATTGCGGCCGGGGATCGAGCCGTGCCGGCGGGCCACCGTCTCGATGTGCTCGGGCGTGTAGTAGGTGCGCCAGGCGTCGCGGTAGGTCTGCTCGTACTCGGCGTCGCTCATTTTCGGATGGTGGACGACGCGGTGATGCAGGTCGTACTTGTTGAGGTCGGGATCCATCCAAACGCCCTGCTTCCAGAGCTTCTGGTGATCCTCCGAGCCCGGCAGCGGCGTCAGCATGAACAGCTCGAGGATGTCGAGCGGCAGCTCCTTCTTGATGATCTCCATGTCGCGCAGGATCGATTCGCGCGTGTCGCCGGGGAAGCCCAGGATGTAGCCCGCCCAGGTCGACGCGCCGCTGTTGTGCCAGGCCTGCAGCATCTTGCGGTATTCGGTGATCTTGTTCTGGCGCTTCTTGGCGGCCAGCAGGTTGTCGGGATTGACGTTCTCGAGCCCGATGAAGACGCGGTAGACGCCGGCCCAGCGCGCCTTGTTGATGAAGTTGGGGATGCGGTGGCACTGGGTGTCGACCTGGATGATCAGCGACACGCCGATGCCCTCGTTCTCGCGCAGTTCGATCAGCCGGTCGAAGAAGTCTTCCCAGTGCTTGTTGCGGGCCATGTTGTCGTCGGTGATGAAGAACGACGTGATGCCCTGCTTATAGTTCTCCCGCACGATCGCCTCGAGGTCGTCGGCGGTGCGGAAACGGCTCTTGCGGCCCTGGACGTTGATGATGGTGCAGAACGAGCACTGGAACGGGCAACCGCGGCCGAGGTCGAAGCTCGACTTGCGGCCCTCGTTGCGGGCGAGTGCCGCCGGCGGCAGCCGGGGCGTCGGCGCGCCCTCGATGCCCGGCAGGTCGTCCATGTAGTTGTAGAGCGGCTTCAGCGTGCCGTTCCAGGCATCGCGCAGCACCTCGTCGAGGCGGCCCTCCTCGGCTTCACCGGCATAGATCGAGATGCCCATGTCCATCGCCGCCTGGATCTCGGGCGGCACCACCGGCAGCATCGACAGGCAGCCCGCGGCATGGAAGCCGCCCATGGCGACCGGCAGGCCTGCCTCCAGGAACTGGCGGCCGAGATCGACGGCGCGCGGGAACTGGTTGGACTGGACGCCGACCAGGCAGATCAGCGCCTTGCCGCCGCTGCGGCGGATGTCGGCGATGATGCGGTCGGCCCGCACGCGGGTGTTGGTTTCGTCGAACGGCTTGATGCGGAACTCGACGTCGGGACCGAGGACCTGGCGCTCGCGGCAGTCCTCGCCCAGGCCGTAGAGGGCAGCCAGGGTGTTCGACGGAATGTGAGACCGGAACCAGGTGATCGGATAGCCGTCGTCGTCGTAGTGCGTCGGCTTGACCAGCACCAGGTGAAAGATAGTCCGTTTTACTGCACCGCCCATCGCGGATTTCTCCAAGACAAAAAAAACCCGCGCGCGGCCCCAAAGCGAGCGTTCCACCGCCGAACGGCATTTCCTCAGCCACACTGCTCTGTGATGCCCGACAACGCAAGCGCGGCGGCGGCATATATGCAGGCAAAAAGGCCCCAAAAGGCCACATTATGTAGGGGCATTTGCGGTGTATGTCGTGCGCAGACCAAGCTGATCCAGACTCCAGTCCATTGCAGGGCGCCTCCCGAGCGCGCACTTTGCGGGTCCGTCGGAGGCGCACAAGACGCCCGCGGGAAGGGGAAACGACAGGAAGTGGGCTTTTTCACGCGCGTGCCGGCCTTGGCGCCGTTCCAGGTCAGGAGCTTCCGCTTCCAGTGGCCGGCCGATCTCCTGGCTTCCTGGGCCTTCGAGATGGAAGGGGTGATCCTGGGCTGGTTCGTGCTGGTGTCGACCGGGTCGGTGCTGGCGCTGGCCGTGTTCGGTTCGCTGCAGTTCCTGGGCACCTTGATCTCGCCGCTGTTCGGCATGGCCGGCGACCGTTTCGGCAACCGCAATCTGCTCTGCCTGATGCGCGCGGCCTACGTGGCGATCGCGCTGATGCTGATGCTGCTGTTCCTGACCGACAGCGCGGCGCCGGGGCCGGTCTTCGTGCTCGCCACCGTGATGGGCCTGATCCGGCCCTCGGACATCACCATGCGCAACCTCCTGGTCGGCGAGACCATGCCGGCCGACCGTCTGATGCCGGCCATGGGCATATCGCGCACCACGGCCGACTCGGCGCGCGTGGTCGGCGCGCTGTCCGGTGCCGCGCTGGTGGCGGCGGCGGGCTCGGGCCTGGCCTATGTCGGAGTCTGCGCGGTCTACGCCGCGAGCCTCGCCTTCACCTTCGGCGTCGCGACCCGGCGTCTGCGCCTGCTCGCCGAGGACGGATCGCAGACCTCGCCGCTGCGCGGCCTGCGCGAAGGGTTCGCCTACGTCTGGTCGACGCCGGTTCTGCGCGCGGTCATGTTGCTGGCCTTCCTGGTCAATTTCGCGGCCTACCCGCTGGTCGGCTCGCTGCTCGCCTATGTGGCCAAGAACATCTACGGCCTCGACCAGACCGGCCTCGGCTGGCTGATCGCAAGTTTCGCGGGCGGCGCGCTGGTGGGCTCGATCGCGGTGTCGACGCACGGCGCGCGGATCCGGCCGGCGCGCACCATGATCGTCTGCGCGCTGGCCTGGTTCGCGCTCAACCTGGTCTTTTCCTGGATCCGTTCGCCGCAGTGGGGCGAGGGCGTGCTGTTTGCCGCGGGCTTCGTGCAAAGTCTCTGCATGGTGCCGATGGCGGTCATCCTGCTGCGCGTCGCGGCGCCGGCCTTCCGCGGCCGGGTGATGGGCGTGCGCATGCTGGCCGTCTATGGGCTGCCCGTCGGCCTGCTGCTGTCGGGGCCGCTGGTCGAGCATGCGGGGTTCGCTGCGACGGGCTCGCTCTACAGCCTGATTGGCCTCGGCTTCACGCTGCTGATCGCCGTGCGCTGGCGGGCGCAGCTCTGGAATGCGCTCGCCGCCGCCAACGCGAGATGACGAGCAACCCTTTCGCGGCTGCGGCGTTACCTTGCCATGCAGGAACAAGTCGCCAAGACCATTGCGCTCGCGATGGCGGCACTACTGGCGACCGTTTCCGACCTCAGTGCACAGCCGGCGCCGCCGCGGACGTCCGCGACCGAAGACGAACAGCGCAGCATCTACACCTTTCAGGTCGAAAACGACGTCTTCAACCGCCTCGGCCGGTCGGACAGCGACTACACCAGCGGCCTTCGCCTGGGCTGGCTGTCCCCGGCGCTCACGGAACTGCCGGCGGGCGTGATTGCGGCAACGACGCTGCCGACCTTCTTCGGCGAAGCGCCCGCGACCTCGGTGATCCGTCGAATCGGCGTGTCGCTGGGCCAAAATCTCTACACCCCGGCGGATACGTTCACGAGCCAGCCGATCTACAACGACAGGCCCTACGCGGCCTGGCTCTATGCCGGCTTCGCGCTGCAATACACCTACAAGCGCCCCGACAAGACCGGCAAGGACGAGCCGGTGCGGCTCGACACGCTGCAAATCGATGTCGGCGTGGTCGGCCCAGCCGCCGGCGGCGAGTTCGTGCAGAACAACTTCCATACCCTGATCGGCGTTGCTCGCGCCAACGGCTGGGCCAACCAGTTGCACAATGAGCCGACCGTCGGACTGACCTTCGAAAGGCGCTGGCGGACCGGCCGGTCGCTGTTCATCGAGGATCCGAAACTGGAATTCGACTTCATTCCCCGTGTCGGTGCGGCCATCGGCAACGTCGCGACCTACGCCAGCGTCGGCGGCACGGCGCGCATCGGCAAGGAACTGCGTGACGATTTTGGACCGTCGCGCGCCCGCCCGGCATTGCCCGGCTCGGAAGCGTTCATCGGCGACGGCAGCTTCGGCTGGTATCTGTTCGCCGGCATCGACGTCCAGGCGGTTGCGCGCAACATTTTTCTCGACGGCAACACCGACGGCAACAGCCTGAGCGTCGGCCACCGTCCTTTCGTGGGGGAAGCCCAGGTCGGCATCGCCCTGCTCTACGGCGGCGCGCGCTTCACCTATACGCAGGTGCTGCGCACGCCCGAGTTCTATCAGCAGGACCGCTTCACCCAGTTCGGCTCAGTGAACGTCACCTTCCGATACTGAGTTCGGCTGTCGAGGGCTATGGTCGTCCCATCAGCAGGGTCGGCACGAAGCCCGCGCCGTCGCTGGCGACGTAGCCCCGGGCCGCTGCTGCAGGCCTGGCGTGACAGGGCGCCGATCAGGACCATAGTCGGGACGATCAGCAGAATGATGCCCAGCATGGACTTTGCTTAGGCGAGGTTCTTCTCGGCGAACCGCCAGTTCACGAGCTTGTCCAGCCAGGCCGCGAGGTGATCGGCCCGGCGGTTCTGGTAGTCGAGGTAGTAGGCGTGCTCCCATACGTCGGCGACCAGCAGCGGCGTGCCACCGCGGGCGATCGGCGTGTCGGCGTTCGCCGTCGTCTCGATCCTGAGCGCGCCGTCCTTGCCCTTGACCAGCCACGCCCAGCCGCTGCCGAAATGGCCGCCGGCGGCCTGGGCAAAAGCCTTCTTGAAACCGGCGAGATCGCCGAAGCTCTTCTCCAGCGCCTCCTTGACCTTGCCGGTCGGCGCACCGACTTTCGGCGTCATGCTGTGCCAATAGAATTCGTGATTCCACGCCTGGGCCGCGTTGTTGAAGATCTTCTTGGCTGCAGCATCCTTGTCGCCAGCCGCGCGCACGACGATATCGTCCAACGACAGGGCCTCATACGGCGTGCCGGCAACCAGCTCGTTCAATGTCTTGACGTAGGCCGCGTGGTGCTTGCCGTAGTGGACGGAAATGGTTCTGGCCGATATCACCGGCGCCAGAGCGTCCTCGGCATAGGGCAGCTTGGGGAGGGTGAAGGGGGCCTTCGTCTTGTCCAACGGCATGATCGGTACTCCTAAACTGCGTTCACCCGGAATATGGAACGCATGGGTGAAATATAAGTTGCAGTGGACAGAGTGCGACCCCGCTCAGCGCATCAAAAGCCCTTCAATCGATATTTCTCCAGGGCGGTCCGCAACACTTGATCGATCGGGTGAGGCGTTTCGCCCTTGAGCCGGACCACCGTCATCTCGGCCGCGACGATGCAGACTGCGTCCTTGAAGGCGGCCGACCCCACGGTGACCGAACTGGTGCCGATCCTGATGACGCCGGTGCCGAGTTCGACCTGGCCCGGCCAGTGCGACTCGGCCAGGAAGCTCACGGTCATGCCGGCCGAAATGCCACGCACGCCGTCCTCGCCTCGGGCCATCATGCCGACATCGCGGATGAAGGTGAGACGGGCGGTCTCGAGATAGGCGCAGAGCGCCACGTTGTTGACGTGGCCGGCGGCGTCCTGGTCGGAGAAGCGCACGGTGTCGGTGCACCAGTGCGGAAAGATCGAACGATCTTGTAGGCGTTTGTCGCGCGACATGGAGCGCGAGTGTAGCATGGCGCTGCCATGACACACCCCATCTTCAGCGAAGACCACGACCTCATCCGCGCCCAGCTCCGCCGCTTCGTCGACGAACGGGTGCGTCCGCACGGCCCCAAATGGGAGGAGGCGGGCTTCGTGCCGCGCGAAGTGCTGCGCGAGATGGGCGGCCTCGGCTTTCTTTCGTTGCGCGTGCCCGAGGCGCTGGGCGGCGCCGGCCTCGATGCCCGCGCCTCGGTCGTGCTGGCCGAGGAGGTGGGCCGCTCCACCCATGGCGGTTTCGCCATCACCGTGCTGGTCCATACCGACATGGCGAGCCCGCATCTCGTGCGCTTCGGCAGTCGGCGCCAGCTCGAGAAGTACCTGCCCGATGTCATGGCTGGCCGCCTCGTCACGGCGGTCGGCGTTACCGAGCCCGGTGCCGGCTCCGATGTCGCCGGCATCCGCACCCGCGCCGTGCGCGACGGCAACAGCTATGTCCTGAACGGCGCCAAGATGTTCATCACCAACGGCGTCCATGGCGACCTCTTCTTCATCGCCGCCCGGACCGACCCCGCGGCCAAGGGCAGCCGCGCCATCACCATGTTCATCGTCGAGAAGGGCACGCCGGGTTTTCGCGTCGGCCGCGCCCTCGACAAGACGGGCTGGCGGTCGTCGGACACCGCCGAGCTCGTCTTCGAGGATTGCCACGTGCCGGCCGAGAACGTGCTGGGCGAGGAGAACCGCGGCTTCTACTCGATCATGGCCAACTTCCAGACCGAGCGGCTGGTGATCGGCGCCATGGCGATGGCCGAGGCGCGCGAGGCGCTGCGCCTCACCTTCGAGTATGTGAACCAGCGGACCGCCTTTGGCGCACCGCTGTGGGACAAGCAGGCGATCCGCCAACGCCTGTCCAGGCGGCTGGCCGAGGTCGAGGCTGCCCGCCAGCTCATCCACCACACCGCCTGGCTCGACGCCCAGGGCACGGATTGCGTGGCCCAGGTGTCGATGGTCAAGGCGCTGGCCGGCGACCTGGTGAACGCCGTTCTTTACGACTGCGTGCAGTTCCACGGCGGCATGGGCTTCGTGCGCGAGACGGCGGTCGAGCGCATGGCGCGCGACGCCCGTGTGCAGGCGATCGGCGGCGGCGCATCGGAGGTCATGCTGGAGGAAATCGCCAAGCGCTTCGGCCAGGCCATCGCGGATTGACGGGCCCGGCCTCCCTCTGCGAAGACCGATCCCATGAAATCCGACGCTCCGCGCTATTGGGAAGACTACGAACCGGGCAAGAAGTATCCGCTGGGATCGACGCTCTTCACCGAACAGGAGATCGTCGAGTTCGCCCGGCTCTACGACCCGCAGAGTTTCCACGTCGATGCCGAAGCGGCCCGGACCTCGATGTTCGGCGGGCTGATTGCCTCGGGCTGGCATGTCACGTCCAAGCTGATGCGCCTGTTCGTCGACAACTACATCGACACCCGCACCGCCCTGGGCTCGCCGGGCCTCGACGAGATCCGCTGGCTAAAGCCGGTACGCCCGGGCGACACGCTCAACGCCTGGGTCGAATGCGCGTCGAAAGTGCCGTCGAAGAGCCGGGCCGACCTCGGCGTCATTCACGAGCATTGGGGCGCCACCAACCAGAAGGGCGAGTTGGTGGTGACGGTGAAGGGCATCAACATGGTGCGGAGGAGGCCGGCATGAAGCGCGCGGTGAAGGGGCTCGACCACGTCGTGGTCATGGTCGACGGGATCGACGCGGCGGAGACGGCCTATCGGCGCCTTGGCTTCCAGGTCCAGCCGCGCGGCTTCCACAGAAAGCTGGGGACCGCCAATCACCTGATGATCTTCGACAAGGATTATTTCGAAATCCTGGGCATCGTCGAGGACACCGAGTTCAACGCCGAGCGCCGCGAGTGGCTCAAGGACGGCGGCGGCCTCGCCAACGTGGCGCTGGCGACCGACGGCGCCGACCTCGCCTTCGATGCCTTCATGCAGGCCGGGCTGCAGCCCGACGCGCCGCTGTTCTTCGACCGCGCCGTCGACGTCGCAGGCAGGACGGAGCACGCCAGGTTCCGCACCGTGCGCATTCCCAAAACCCACATGCCGGTGGTCGGCTTCTTCGTTTGCGAACATCAGACACCCGAGTTCGTCTATCGCCCTGAATGGGCCAAGCATCCCAACGGCGCCCGCGGCATCCTGGGCGTCACGGTGATCGCCGAGCGGCCGGCGCAATGGATCCCGGAACTCGAGAAGTATTTCGGCGCCGGCTCGGCCAGGCGCGACGGCGAAGGCCTGATCGTGGATACCGGCACGCAACCGATCCGCTATCTGACCCGCAAAGACTACGCGGCGCGCTATCCCGGCGTGACACCGGTGCGTCCCGGCGACCATCCTGCCCTGCTCACCGTGCGCGTCGACAGTCTTGCCGCCTGCGAGGCTTTGCTGACCGGCAACGGCGTCAGGGTCTTGAAGCCCGACCGCGACCGGCTGATCGTGCCGCCCGCCGAGGCCGCCCACCTCACCCTGGAATTCGCGGAGCGTTAGACTTCATGGCGTTCGATCTTGCCGATCGCGGCATTTACGGCTTCTCGACCAGCGAAAATCTCCGGTTCGCCGACCTCGATGCCAACGGCCACGTCAACAACGGCGCTTTCATCGAACTTCTGGAGAGTGCCCGCGTTTCCTACCTGCGCCGGATCGTGCGCGCCGGCCTGCCGCGCTTTCGCCTGGTCATCGGCCGCATAGAAGCCGACTTCAAGCGCCAGATGTTCTACCCCGGCACCGCCACGGCCTGCGCCCGGTTGATCGAGGTGCACGAGCGCAAGTGCGTGATCGGCCAGGGCCTGTTCGACGGAGACGGCAACTGCACGGCCGTCCAGCGGGTCGTCATGGTGTCGTTGAACGAGGAGACGCACCGCAGCAGCCCGTTCGATCCTGCCGTGCGCGATGCTCTCGAGAAGATGGCGGCGTCGAAAGATGGGCTGTCCGCATGACCGTCGCCGTACCGCAGGGTTTCACCCGGCTCGACGTGCCCGACGATTTCGTGGCGCTGGCCGGACCGCTCTGGATGAAGGCCGAAGCCGACGGTCTGCGTATCGGCCTGCCGCTGGAGCGGCGTCATGGCAATCCGATGGGATGGGCGCATGGCGGGCTTCTGGTCACCGTGGCCGACATGGTGATGGGCATGGGCTCGGGCTTCGCCACCGGCATCCGCTGGCCGCACCCGACGATCTCGCTCACCAGCGAGTTCGTGCGCGGCGCACGGCTCGGCCAGTGGCTCGAAGGCAAGGCGCGCATCGCCCGCCGGACGGTCAATTTCTGCTTCGCCAGCTGCGATCTCGTCTGCGGCGGCGAGATCGTCCTGGTCTCGACCGGTGTCTTCAAGGTGCCGGATGTCGACAAGATCCCCGAGCCGTTCCGGACCCAGGCACTCGGCAAGTGGGGCGACGGCTAGGCCTTCTTCCGCCGGTAGATACGGTAGCGGTCGAAGTCCATGAGATGCTCGTAGCCCTCGAACGCGTCGGCGAAGACGCGGTTCTGCAGGAAGTACTCCAGATAGTCGAACTCCCTGCCCTGGCAGCGCGGAACGCCGGCGATGCGGTCGATGATCAAGAGGTCGGGATGCTCGCGGGCGAAATCGTCGCTTACGGCATCGAAGAAGTACTTCTCCGTCTCGCCCATCGTGTCGGGCGGATTGTATAGCGCCGGGAAATCGTCGCAGGTCGCATAGACGCCCTGCAGCACCCACATGGTGAGGAACCGCATGGTCATGCGGCCGTTGAGATAGTTGATCATCGGCCACAGCGGATAGATGCCGGGCGACAGGGCGAGAAACGTGCGGTGTGGTGCGTTCTGCTCGATGATGTGCTGCAGCCGGCCGCCGATCGAATCCTCGAACTGGCGCTGCTTGTAGAAGGGCGGCGTATAGAGGGCGGCCTGGAAGTAGAGCAGCACCATCATCGTGGCCGAGATCACCGCCACCGGCAGGTGGTGGCCGGTGCGGCTGATCGGCAGGTAGCGGTCGACGGTCTGCGACACTGTGAGCGCCGCCAGCAGGATCGCCGCCGAAAGCGCCGGCAGCACGTGGTAGGGCCAGCCTTTGGCCTGGCCGATCGCCGAGAGCGCCGCGCCGATTCCGAACACCACGAGGACGCGGGCCGAGATCGTCTTGGTGAAGACGACGGCGATGACGCCGAAGATCGCCAGCGCCACGAGCGTCGGGCCGAGGACGTTGCTGGTCAGCACCTGGCGCCAGCCCGAATCGCCGATCGGTGCGTAGGATTCGATGGCCAGCGGCAGCACGACCAGGCCGAAGTCGGCGAAGACCGTGTACATCGCCGCGAGGTGGGCAGCGGACAGCAGGCCGATCGCCCAGGGGATGGGATCGGCCAGCGTCGACCGCCAGCCGCGGCGGACGAGCAGATAGAGCTCCAGCGCTGCTGGAATGGCGAGGTAGTGCGGTTTCAACGTCAGCGCCAGGCCGGCCACGAGGCCGATCGCGACGGCGCTGCCGCGGCCCAGCGCAATGCCCTCGGCGCGGGCCATCGAGGCGATCAGGTAGGGCGCGCAGGCGACGAACATGATGTGCTCGCGCTGGCCGAAATGTTCGTTGGGCAGCACCGAGAACAGGAAGAGCAGGACCGGCGGCAGCAGCGCCTCGGTCAGGGCATGGTCGGCCGATGGTACGAGGCGGACCAGGCGACGACAGGCGTAGAACGAGGCGAAGATGCCGGCCACGACCCAGGCGGTGAACCAGAACGCCACGCTGCCGGGCAGCAGCTTGGCCGTCAGGACGGGCAGGGCATGCAACACGAAGGTGAACGGCAGGTTCTCGTCGATCACGTCGACGTAAAGCTTCTCGCCGCCCAGCCATCGCGTCGACACATCGAGGATGGCCGCGACGTCGTGATTGATCGGTGGGAAGAAGTAGCCGGCGAGCCACAGCACCGGGAGCGCGAACAGCGGCACCAGCAGCAGCCGTTCGGCGCGCGGCGAGATCGTCGGGGGTTTGGTCGGCGCGGTTGGCAAGACCGGTCGAAGATATCATAAGCGGACGGGAAGACGAGACTTCAGGTGGTGAGCGCGACGTGGAACGAAGGGAATACGAGCGCATGCATGCGGTCGAGGATCGCATGTGGTGGTATCGCGGCCTGCGCGCCCTGGCCGCCCGGCTGCTTGCCCGTGCACTCGGCCGCTCGTCCGCGGCCGGGCAGGTGCTCGATGCCGGCTGCGGCACCGGCGGCATGCTTCGGGTTCTCGGCTCCGAGGTCGCCGGCCGCCGAACGCTGGGCCTGGAGTACGACACCGCCGCCGCCGCCCTCGCCGCGGCCAAATCGGGCCGGCCGGTAACGGGCGGCTCGGTCAACGCGATGCCGTTCGCCGCCGGCTCGCTGGCGGCCTATCTGTCGCTCGACGTGCTGGGCCACAGCGCGGTCGAGCCGGAGAGTGCCCTGAAAGAGGCATATCGCTGCCTCGGCCCCGGCGCGATCGCGGTTTTCAACGTGCCGGCCTACCGCTGGCTGTTGTCGGCGCACGACAGGCGCGTGCACAATGCCCGCCGTTTCACGCGCGGCCAGGTTCATGCTTTGCTGGCCGGTCACGGGTTTCGCGTGCTGACCTCGAGCTACTGGAATACGCTGTTGTTTCCCCTGATGTTGCTCCATCGCCTGGTCGAACGAGACGACGCCGAAAGCGACGTGCGCGACTATCCGCGCTGGCTCGATGCGGCATTCTACGCCGCCCTCGCGGTCGAGCGGGCAGCCATTGCCGCAGGACTCCGGCTGCCGTTCGGCGGCTCCCTGATTGTCGTGGCGGCGCGCAATGGCTGACGCTGCCCTTCCGGTCCAGGCACCCGCCCTGTCGGTCGTGATTCCGGTCTATCTCGGCGCGTCGACGATCGGCGAGCTGGTGGAGGCGTTGCGCGCCCTGGAGATCGATGGTGGCCTCGAGATCGTGCTGGTGGTCGACGGCAGCCCGGACAACAGCCTAGAAGTCTGCAAGCAGCTGGCGGACTCGCCCGGCGCACCGATCACCTTGCTGAGCCTCAGCCGCAATTTCGGCGAGCATAATGCGGTGATGGCGGGACTCGCCCGCGCGCGCGGCGCCTATGCCATCACCATGGACGACGACCTGCAGAACCCGCCGGGCGAGGTGAAACGCCTGTTCGAGCACGCCCGCGACGGCGGCTACGACGCCGTTTACACTTTCTATGCCGAGAAGAAGCACGCCCCTTGGCGCAACCTCGGCAGCCGTTTCACCAACTGGTGCGCCGACCGGCTGATCGACAAGCCGCCCGGCCTCTACCTTTCGAGCTTCCGGTGCATCTCGGCCTTCGTGCGCGAGCGCATCGTGTCGAGCTACGAGGGGCCCTATCCCTACGTTGACGGTCTTGTTTTTCAGGTGACGCAGAATGTCGGTCGTGTGCAGGTAGAGCACCTGCCGCGCGCCGAGGGCCGGTCGAACTATACGCTGCGCCGGCTGGTTCGGCTGTGGCTGGCGATGTTCCTCAATTTCTCGGTGATGCCGCTCAGACTCGCCACCCTGTTCGGCCTGGGGTTCGGCGCCCTGGGAGCGCTCGCCGCGGTCATCACCATCGTCGAGGCGATCGTCTCCGACAAGCCGCCGCAGGGCTGGGCGTCGCTGATGGTCGCCGTGCTGGTGCTGGCCGGCGTGCAGCTCGTGGTGATCGGCGTGATCGGCGAGTATCTCGGCCGCATGTTCCTGGCGGTGAACCGAAAGCCGCAGTATCTGGTACGCGAGGTCTTCCACCGTCGGACCGGCGGCCTGGAGGTCGAGCGGCCAAGGGCCGACACGCGGGCTGCCGGCCAGCCACACCGAGAACCTTCGCAACGGAGTCCCGAAAGATGACGATCTACTATGTTGCCCTGGGCATCGGCATCGTGGCCGGGATCGGCGGCCAGATGCTGCTCAAGGCCGGCGCCGACGCGCCCGATTATCTGAGCCAGCTCATGCGACCCTCGACGATCGGCGGCCTTGCGCTCTACGGCTCGGCGGCTTTCCTCTACATCGTGGCGCTGCGGAAAATCCCGGTGTCCGTCGCCTTTCCCAGCGTGTCGGTCTCCTATGCGCTGGTGGCGGTACTCGGCCACTTCCTTTTCGGCGAGCCGTTCGGCATCAAGCAGATCGGCGGCATTGCCCTCATCATGGGCGGCGTCGTTCTCATCAACCAGAGCTGAGGGCCCGGCCGTGGATTACGAGCAGATCAAGTACGAGAAGAACGCGAACATCCTGACCATCACGCTGAACCGACCGGACAAGCTCAACGCCTTCACCGGCCGGATGCTGTCGGAGCTGCTCGATGCGCTGGACCGGTCCGACCGAGACGACGACGTGCGGGCGGTGGTCTTCACCGGCGCCGGCCGCGGCTTCTGCGCCGGTGCGGACCTGTCGGGCGGCGCCAACACCTTCAATGCCGAGAGCCGCGGGCCGGTCGATCCCGGTCTCGACGGCCATCGCGACGGCGGCGGGCTCTTCACGCTGCGTGCCTACGAATCGCTGAAGCCGACCATCGCCGCCTGCAACGGCCCGGCGGTCGGCGTCGGCATCACCATGCAGCTCGCCATGGACATCCGCCTCGCCTCCGAGGCGGCACGCTACGGCTTCGTGTTCACCCGGCGCGCCATCGTCATGGAGGCCTGCTCGAGCTGGTTCCTGCCACGGCTGGTCGGACCGCAGCAGGCGCTGGAATGGGTAATGACCGGCCGCGTGTTTTCCGCCGAGGAGGCGCTGGCCGGCCGCCTCGTGCGCTCGATCCACAAGCCCGAGGCCCTGCTGCCGGCGGCCTACGCGCTGGCCCGCGAGATCGCCGACAACACCGCGCCGGTTTCCGTGGCGCTCAATCGGCACATGATCTGGAAGATGCTGGGCGCCGACCACCCCATGGAGGCGCACAAGGTCGATTCCAAGGGCATTTACGCCCGCGGCAAGTCGGCCGACGTCAAGGAAGGCGTCGTGGCCTTCCTTGAGAAGCGGCCGGCCCGGTTTCCCATGAAGGTGAGCGACGGCATGCCGTCCTACTTCCCGTGGTGGCAGGAACGGACTTTCCGGTAAGGTTGCTGCCTCCGCTTGCTTGCGGCAAGCTGCCGTCAAAAGAACTCATGGCGGAGGAAATCATGACGAAGCTGCAAATGCGGCGCCGGGCGATCCTGGCAGCGGCCCCGATGCTGGTGGCTGCGCCCTACGTGGCGCGCGCGCAAGGAAGTGCAGGGGGCAAGCCCGAGAAGTCCAAGGTCGTGCTCGCAGTGGGCGGCAAGTCCGCCCTCTATTACCTGTCGCTCACGATCGCGGAGCGGAAGGGCTTCTTCAAGGAAGCGGGACTCGATGTCGAGATCAACGACTTCCAGGGCGGCGCCAAATCGCTGCAGGCCCTGATGGGCGGCAGTGCCGACGTGGTGGCCGGCGCCTACGAGCACACGATTCGCATGCAGCAGCGCGGGCAGCCGATCATCGGCTTCGCCCTTATCGGCCGTGGCATGCAGCTCGCCATCGGCCTGCGCACGGACGTCGCGGCCAAGGTCAAGGGGCCGGCTGACGTCAAGGGCATGAAGTTCGGCGTCACCGCGCCGGGCTCGCAGACCAACATGCTGGTGAATTACTGGGCCGCCAAGGGCGGCCTGAAGGCCACCGATATCGTGGCGATCGGCGTCGGCGCAGGCGCATCGGTGGTGGCGGCCGTCGAGAAGGGCGAGGTCGACGGCATCTCGCAGGCCGATCCGGCGCTCACCATTCTCGAGGAAAAGAAGCTCATCAAGATCATGCTCGACACGCGCACCATGAAAGGCAACCAGGAGCTGTTCGGCGGTGCCTTTCCGGCTGCCTGTCTTTATGCGCAACCCGATCTTCTCAAGAAGACCCCCAACACGGCGCAGGCGCTGGCGACGGGGATCGTGCGCGCCAACGAATGGCTGCAGAAGGCGACGCCGGCCGAAGTCGCGAGTTCGGTGCCCGAGGGCTATTTGCTGGGCGATCGCGCGGTCTACGAGAAGTCGTTCGTCGGCGTTCGCGAGACGATCTCGCCGGACGGCCTGATGCCGGCAGGCGCCATGGAGAATGCCCTGAAGTTCCTCATCGACGGCGATCCCAAGATCGCGGCCGACGCCGGCAAGATCAAGCTCGCGGACACCTGGACCAACGAGTTCGCGCAGCGCGCCGGCAAGCGCAGCTAGCCCGACGTGTCCATGAACGGCGTGCCGGCACTCGCGCTGGCTGACATCACTTGCCGCTTTGCCGCCCGCGATGGGCGAAGCGATGCCTATACAGCGGTCGCCAATGCCACGCTTGAAGTCGCCAAGGGTGAGTTCGTGTCCGTGGTCGGCCCGACCGGCTGTGGCAAGTCGACCCTGCTCAACGTGGCGGCGGGCCTGCTTGAACCCTCGTCGGGGACGGTCGAGGTCTTTGGCGAGCGCCTGCTGTCGACCGAGGGGGTCAATCGTCGCGCCGGCTACATGTTCCAGGCCGATGCGCTGATGCCCTGGCGATCGGGCATCGACAACGTCATCGCCGGTCTGGAGTTTCGTGGCATGGCGCGCGCCGAGGCGCTGGTGCAGGGCGAGGCGTGGCTGCGCCGGGTCGGGCTCGCGGGCTTCGGCGATCGCTATCCGCACCAGATGTCCGGTGGCATGAGGAAGCGGCTGGCGCTTGCCCAGACCCTGATCCTCAGCCCCGACATCCTGCTGATGGACGAGCCGTTCTCGGCGCTCGACGTGCAGACCCGGCAGCTCATGGAGAACGAACTGCTGGCGTTGTGGGCCGAGGACCGCAAATCGGTGCTGTTCATTACCCACGATCTCGAGGAGGCGATCGCGCTGTCCGACCGCGTCGTGGTGCTGTCGGCGGGACCGGCGACGCGGCCGATCGGCGATTTCAGGGTCGACCTGCCGCGGCCCCGCGACGTTTCGGAGATCCGCATGACACCCGCCTTCGCCAAGCTCCATCGCGAGATCTGGGGCGCCATGCGGGAAGAAGTGTTGAAGGCCTATGAAGCGCAGAAGGTCCTCTGACATGCGGCTGCGTATCCTGCAGATCCTGGTGCTCGTCCTGCTGATTGCCGCCTGGTACCTGTTGACGGCGCCCGGCTTGATCCCGCCGTTCTATTTCGAGCAGGCCAACCGCGCCGCCTTCTTCTTCGGCGAGCCGCAGAAGGTGTTCTGGGTCATCGTCGAGTGGTTCGTCTCGGGTGAAATCTTCATCCACCTCGCCGTCACGCTGCTGGAGACGGCGCTCGGCTTCTCGATCGGGGCGATCTTCGGGCTTGGTATCGGACTGTGGCTGGCGCTGTCGCCGACCGCATCGGCGGTGATGGATCCCTATATCAAGGGCTTGAATTCGATGCCGCGTGTCGTGCTGGCGCCGATCTTCGCGGTGTGGTTCGGGCTCGGCATCTGGTCGAAGGTGGCGCTGGGCGTCACGCTGGTCTTTTTCGTGGTGTTCTTCAACGTCTATCAGGGCGTGCGCGAGGTCAGTCCCAACCTGATCGCCAGCGCCCGCATGCTGGGCGCGTCGCGCCGCCAGTTGCTGCGCTCGATTTACCTGCCGGCGGCCATGAGCTGGGTGTTCGCCAGCCTGCACAATGCCGTCGGCCTCGCCTTTGTCGGCGCCGTGGTCGGCGAGTATCTCGGCTCGGCGCGCGGCGTCGGCTATCTCATCCTGCAGGCCGAGGGTACCTTCGACATCAACACCGTGTTCGCCGGCATCCTCGTGCTGACGGCCTTTGCGCTGGCGCTCGATTCCGCGGTCGGTGCCGTCGAGCGCCGCCTGATGACCTGGCAGCCGAGGGCGGGCGAGACGGAGAAGGTCTAGCGGCTACTTGCCCGTGAACCTTGCCGCCCGCTTCTCCAGGTAGTGGGCGACGCCCTCCTTGAAGTCGGCGGTCTGGAAGGATAGGTCCATCTCGTGGTTGGCCTGCACCGTGGCTTCGGCCAGGGTCTGGAACTCGGCCTCCCAGAGCTGGCGCTTCATCACCGCGACCGATCTCGGCGAGACCGTGTTGGCGAGCAGCGTGGCGTAGGCCCGCGCCTCGGCCAGCAGCTTGTCGTCGGCCACGACCCGGCTCACCAGGCCGAGCGCCAGTGCCTCGGGGGCGCGGAACTTGCGGGCCGAGCACAGCAGGTCGAGGGCCGCCGGCAAGCCGACCAGGCGGGGCAGCAGCCAGCTCACGCCATGCTCGGCGATCAGGCCACGCTGGGCGAAGGCGGTCGTGAACACGGCCGATTCGGCGGCGAAGCGCAGGTCGGCATAGAGCGGGATGACGAGGCCGAGGCCGGCGCAGGGTCCATTGATGGCGGCGATGATGAACTTCGGGATCGCCGGGAAGTACGAGTAGTTCATCTTGAACTCGGCGAGCGTGCTGCCGCCGGGGAGGCCGGGCTGGGCCTTGCTCGAACGGTCGGCAGCCGCCCCCGCGCCGATGGCCTGCAGGCCGCCCATGTCGGCGCCGGCGCAGAAGCCGCGGCCGGCGCCGGTCAGGATGATGGCGCGGACCTCGGGGTCGGCGCCGGCGGTGTGCATGGCATCCTTGAGGTCGAGATGCATCTGGCGCGTCCAGGCGTTGAGCTTGTCCGGCCGGTTCAGCGTCACGGTGCAGATGCGGTCGGCGACATCGTAGAGAACGGCTTCGTAGCCCATGCGGGGCATCCTCCTGTGCATTTTTGTTGCTCGCATGATGGGCAAAAGCCGGTGACGATACAAATGCGACAAAGCTCTACAAATGGCACCCGATTGAACAGTCCGGTTTTCCGCTCCCTGATTAAGATCGCCCTGCGATCCGCCGGCCATGCCATCGCGGAAGTTTGATCCTACGCGCGCGATCTCGTGATATCCTTGCACTCGTCGAGAAGAAAGCAATGCTGAGGTAGGAAATGGCCAAGCGAGAGTTTGCCCACCCCAACGAGATGCACAAATACGTCGGCCAGGAAATCGGGGTGAGCGATTGGGTCGAGATATCTCAGGATCGCATCAACCGGTTTGCCGACGCGACCGGCGACCATCAATGGATCCATGTCGACGTCGAGCGCGCCAAGAAGGACATGCCGGGCGGCAAGACCATCGCCCACGGCTTCCTGACGCTGTCGCTGATCCCGATGCTCAATCACCAGATCTCGCACATCAACAACGTCCGGAACGGCATCAACTACGGCTGCAACAAGGTGCGCTTCACCAGTCCGGTGCCGGCCGGTTCGCGGGTGCGCGCTCGCGCCAAGCTGGTCGCGGCCGATCCGATGGACAAGGGTGGAGTGCGCCTCACCAATCAGGTCACCATCGAGATCGAGGGCCAGGAGCGCCCGGCCTGTATCGCCGAGACCATGTCCATCGTGTACGGCACCTGAGCGTGCTTGCTGTGGGGAGCGGGGCGCAGGAGGAGCGGACTTGCTGACACGCGAGGAACTTTCCTCCGAGCGCATCGACCAGATCGTCGCAGACGCCCGCAAGGCGGGCTACGACTTTTTCCTGACGTCGGAAGAGCGCGAAGCGAGCCTCAAGCAGGCCCTCGTCCGCTACCAGCCCGGCGAGGAGGCGTGGGTCTTCGCCTACGGTTCGCTGATGTGGAACCCGGCATTGGAGTTCGCCGAGGCACAACCCTGCAAGGTCGAGGGCTGGCGTCGCTCCTTCTGCTTCTGGACACCGCTCGGCCGCGGCACGCCCGAACTGCCCGGGCTGATGCTGGCGCTCGAGGGCGGCGGGACCTGCGAGGGCATCGCCTATCGGCTGGCGCCGCATCAGGTGCGCAGCGAACTGGCGATCCTGTGGAACCGCGAGATGCTGTCCGGTGTCTACCAGGCGCGCTGGGTGCCGACCAAACTGCGCGACGGACGCACGGTGACGGCCGTGACCTTCGTTGTCGACACCGGTCACTGCCAGTATTGCGGTGACCTGCCAATCGAGCGCGCCGCCCATCACATCGCCTTCGCCGAGGGCCGCCGCGGCGCCTGCCGGGACTATCTCGCCAACACCGCCGCGCACTCGCGTGCGCTGGGCATCCACGATTCCTACATCGAGGAACTGGTGAAGCGCGTGGCGGTTCTGCGCGGCGAGGACATCGTTCCTTCGGTGCCGCCCGACGCCGAGGCGGTCGGCGAAGCCTAGACCGCGCACCGGAATCCGCCCTGTCGGCGGCGGATGCCGGATTGCACATGCTGTGACATAGTGGCGGCGTGTCGCTGCTCGTCGCCCGCTGGCTCGCCCTGCCGCCCAACCTGCGCGGCATCCTCTGGGTCGCCCTGTCGGGCCTGCTGTTTGCGCTGCTGAACGTCTTCACGCTCATCCCGGCGCAGCATCTCAACCCCTACGTGATGGCGTTCCTGCGCTACTTCTTCGGCGCGCTGATCCTGCTGCCCGTGGTGTTCCGCCTCGGCCTCTACCGATCGCTCCATACCAACCGGCTCGGCCTGCACGTCTCGCGCGGCGCCATCCACACCGCCGGCATGATGCTGTGGTTCGTGGCCCTGCCGCTCACCACCCTGGCCGAGATCACGGCGCTGGGCTTCACCGGCCCGATCTTCGTCACCATCGGCGCTGCTCTGTTCCTGGCCGAGGACGTGCGGCTCAGGCGCTGGATCGCGGTGTTCGTCGGCTTCGCCGGCGCCATGATCATCATCCGGCCGGGCTTTAGCGAGATTCACCTCGGCGTCATCTGCATCCTGGTCTCGACGCCGATCTTCTCGGCCTCGAACCTGATGGCCAAGGCGCTGGCCCGGACCGATTCGGCCAGCACCATCGTGATCTGGCAGAACATCGTGATCGTGATCTGCGCCGCCCCGTTCGCCGTCTGGTTCTGGCAGACGCCAAGTTGGGTCGACCTGCTGTGGTTCGTCGCCGCGGGCCTCGCCGGCACGCTCGGGCATCTCTGCCAGCAGCGCGGCTATCAGCTCGCCGACATCACGCTGCTGCAGCCCATCGGCTTCCTGTCGCTGATCTGGAACACCCTGCTGGGCTACTTCCTGTTCTTCCAGCAACCCGATGTCTGGACCTTTGTCGGCGCGGCGGTGATCTTCGCCAGCGCGCTCTACATCTCCCATCGCGAGGCGGTGCGCCGCGCCAAGATCAAGAGCGCGCCGTCGCCGCCGCCCGCACCTTGATCGCGCCGCGCCCTAGCCGCCGGTCACGCTCATGTGGCGGGGGACGGCGGGGCCGCTGTGGCGGCGGTCGATGATGAAGTCGTGGCCCTTGGGTTTGCGCGCGATCGCCTCGGTGATCGCCTTGTCCAGCAGGTCGTCGCTTTCCGAGGCGCGCAGCGGTGTGCGCAGGTCGGCGGCGTCTTCCTGGCCCAGGCACATGTAGAGCGTGCCGGTGCAGGTGAGCCGCACGCGGTTGCAGCTTTCGCAGAAATTGTGGGTGAGCGGCGTGATGAAGCCCAGTCGCCCGCCGGTTTCCTCGACCCTGAAATAGCGGGCCGGTCCGCCCGTGCGGTAGTCGGTCTCGGTGAGCGTGAAGTGCTTGGCGATCTCGGTGCGGGCAAGCGACAGCGGCAGGTATTGGTCGAGCCGTGCCTGGTCGCCGATCTCGCCCATCGGCATCACCTCGATCAGCACCAGGTCCATGCCGCGGCCATGGCTGAAGCGGATGAGGTCGTCGAATTCCAGGTCGTTGACGCCGCGCAGCGCCACGGCGTTGATCTTGATCGCGAGGTCGGCCTGTTGCGCGGCATCGAGGCCGCGCATCACCTGGTCGAGATCGCCCCATCGCGTGAGCTCGCGGAATTTCTCCGGGTCGAGCGTGTCCATCGACACGTTCACGCGGCGCACGCCGATGGCGGCCAGTTCCTTCGCATATTTCGCCAGCTGGCTGCCGTTGGTGGTGAGCGTCAGCTCCTCCAGCGCACCGCTGTCGAGATGGCGGCCAAGGCCGCGGAACAGTGACATCACGTTCTTGCGCACCAGCGGCTCGCCGCCGGTCAGCCTGAGCTTCCGGACGCCGCGGCGCACGAAGGCGCTGCACAGCCGCTCCAGCTCCTCGAGCGACAGGACTTCCGCCTTGGGCAGGAAGGTCATGTCCTCGGCCATGCAGTAGACGCAGCGGAAGTCGCAGCGGTCCGTCACGGACACGCGGAGGTATGAGATATGGCGGCCAAACGGGTCGATCATGTCGCCCCGATAATGGTGTCGCGGCGCCGTTACGGCAAGAGCCGCAGGAGGTTGTCGACCGTGTCGGCCTCGGCCGCCGGCTTGTCCCTACGGATGCGATGGATACGGGGAAAACGCAGCGCCAGCCCCGACTTGTGGCGGCTCGATCGGGCGATGCCATCGAAGGCCACTTCCAGCACCAGTTCCTGCGCGACCTCGCGCACCGGCCCGAAGCGGTTGGTGGTGTGGTCGCGCACCCATTTGTCGAGCCAGCGCAGCTCCTCGTCGGTGAAGCCGAAATAGGCCTTGCCGACGGGCGCCAGCTCGCGCCCGGCCTCCGCCGCGCGCCAGCAGCCGAAGGTAAAGTCGGAGTAGAACGAACTTCGCTTGCCGTGGCCGCGCTGGGCATACATCAGCACGCAGTCGGCCAGCATCGGGTCGCGCTTCCATTTGAACCATGGCCCCCGGGGCCGGCCGGCGAGGTAGGGGCTGTCGCCACGTTTCAGCATCAGGCCCTCGACGCCATCGTGACGCGCGTCCTCGCGCAGTCGGGCGAGGCTCGCCCAGTCGCCGAACGACACCAGCGGCGAGAGGTCGAAGCGTGCCCGCGGCCGCTGCGCCATCCAGGCCTCCAGCCGGCTGCGCCGCGTGTCGAAGGGGAGCGGCCGCAAGTCCTCTCCCTCGAGCGACAGCACGTCGTAGAGCCTGACGTGGGCCGGATGCTCTTTCAGCATTCTCGCCGTCACGCTCTTGCGGTTGAGCCGCTGCTGCAGATCGTTGAACGGCGCCACGGCCTCCTCACGGCGGACCAGAAGCTCGCCGTCGAAGGTGCCCTCGAAATCGATCGCCTCGACGATGTCGGGGAACGACCCGGAGATGTCCTCGCCGGCACGGCTGTAGAGCCGCTTCACGCCGCCCGAGGCTGCGACCTGGACCCGGATTCCGTCCCACTTCCATTCGGCGCGGAAGTGCGTCGGATCGAGTGGCGCGAGTTCCGCCCGGTCGATCGGGTTGGCCAGCATCGGCGGCAGGAAGGCGCCGCCGGCATTGGACTGCGGCCGCGGCCCATCCTGCAGAAGCCAGTCGAACAGCGGCCGGTAGGGCGGCGAGAGTCCGTGCCAGATTTCCTCTACGGCGTCGACGGGTTGGCTGCCGATGTTGGCCGCGGCCTGCTTGGCCAGCCGGGCCGAGACGCCGACCCGCAGGGCCCCGGTCAGCAGCTTCAAGAGTGCCCATCGGCCCGTCGAATCGAGCGCATCCAGCCAGCGCTTCAGGATCGCCGGCGTCTGGGTCTTGGTTGCGCGCTGCAGGGTCTCGACGACCTCGCCGAGGCTGGGTGGCGGTCCGGCGGCGGGATCGGTGTCCCAGATCAGCGCCAGGGTCTCGGCGAGGTCGCCGACATAGTCGTAGGACAGGGCAAACAGCTCGGGCCCGATCCTGTCCTGGCCGAAGCTGCGCAGCAGCGCGGGCTTGGCGGCGGGGAAGTCCAGTCCGCCGGTCAGCGCCGCCAATGCCCAGCCGCGGTCGGGGTCGGGCGCTTGGCGCAGATAGGCTTCGATCAGCCGGAGCTTGGCGTTGCGCGCGGCCTCGAACGACAGCGAATCGAGCAGCTGGGCAAAGGCCTGCACGGTTCAGGTGCCTTCTTCCTCGCGGCCGGCGAGATGCAGCGCTTCGGCGTCGATGCCGATCGAGCGCGCATAGTGGACCAGCGCCTCCTCGCGGCCGTGCGTCACCCAGACCTTGGGCGCGCCGACATCCTTCAGGGTCTGCGTCAGTTCGGGCCAGTCCGCGTGATCGGAGATCACCAGCGGCAGCTCGGCGCCGCGCTGGCGGGCGCGGGCGCGCACGCCCATCCAGCCCGAGCAGACGGCCGCGACCGGATCGGCGAAGCGGCGCGACCAGCGGTCGGCCAGTGCCGAGGGCGGGCAAAGCACGATGGCGCCCCTGAAGGTTTCGAGGACGGCGTCGGAGACCGCCGCCACGTCGCCGAGATCGATGCCGTGATCCTGGTAGAGCTTGCACAGCGCCAGCAGGCTGCCGTGCAGCCAGATCCGCTGGTCGTAGCCGGCCGCGCGCAGCAGCATGATCACCCGCTGACACTTGCCGAGGGCGTAGACGCCGACCAGGTGCGTGCGCTCCGGGAAGGTGGCAACGGAGCGCAGCAGCTTGCCGATCTCGCCGGAATCGGAGGGATGGTGGAAGACCGGCAGGGCGAAGGTCGCCTCGGTGATGAAGACATCGCAGGGCACCGGCTCGAAGGGCGGGCAGGTCGGATCGGGCCGGCGCTTGAAATCGCCCGACACCACGATGCGCTGGCCGCGCCAGGTGAGCACCGCCTGTGCCGATCCCAGGATGTGGCCGGCCGGGGCAAGACGAACGTCGACCTCGCCCAGGCGGACGCTCTCGCCGTACGGCAGCGGCTGCTGTGCCGTAGCCGGCATGTCGTCGAAGCGGGCGCGCATGATGGCGAGTGTCTCGGGTGTGGCGAGTGCCGCTTTGTGGCCCGGCCGGGCGTGGTCGCCGTGGCCGTGCGTGATCACGGCCCGCGCGACCGCCACGGCGGGATCGACGTAGAAGTCGCCAGGCTCGCAGTAGAGGCCGCGCGGTGTCGGATAGAGCCAGGAGCGGGGGCTTAGGGTCTCGGTTGCCATGGGGCCGGGTGCATCATACCCAAGGGATATGGTTCTTCCCGATCTGTTTGCACGCTGGTTCGAAAGCCGCGGCTGGACACCCCGGCCGCACCAGCTCGCGCTGGTCGACCTGGCGGCCAGGGGCAGGAGCGCGCTGCTGATCGCTCCGACCGGCGGCGGCAAGACCCTGGCGGGATTCCTGCCGTCCCTGATCGAACTCACGGAACGCCGCCGCGAGGGCCGGGACCTCGCGCACGCCAAGGGCAAGGGCGAACTGCACACGCTCTACATCTCGCCGCTCAAAGCGTTGGCGACCGACATCCGGCGGAACCTCGAACTGCCGATCGCCGAAATGAAGCTGCCGGTGCGGGCCGAGAGCCGGACCGGCGACACGCCGCAGAGCCGGCGACTCCGCCAGCGCGAGCGGCCGCCGGACCTCCTCATGACGACGCCCGAGTCGCTGGCCCTGCTGCTGAGCTACCTCGATGCGGAGAAATTCTTCGCCCACCTGAAGTGCGTCATCGTCGATGAGCTGCACGCCTTCGCCACCACCAAACGTGGCCATCATCTGGCGCTTTGCCTGGCACGAGTGGCGGCGCTGGCGCCCCAGGTCCGGTTCGTCGGCCTGTCGGCCACCGTGGCCGACCCGGCGGCGCTCGCCGACTATCTGAAGCTTGGCGACCAGCCGGTCGAGATCGTGCGTGGCGAGCCGGGCGCTCAGCCCGTGGTGACCATCATCGATGCCCAGGAGCGCATTCCCTGGGGCGGGCACATGGGGCGCCATGCGGTGCCGGAGATCTACAACATCATCCGCCAGCACAAGACCTCGATCGTGTTCGTCAACACCCGTGCCCAGGCCGAGCTCGCCTTCGACGGCCTGTGGCGGATCAACGAGGACAACCTGCCGATCGGCCTGCATCACGGCTCGCTGGCCGTCGATCAGCGGCGCAAGGTCGAGGCGGCGATGGCGGCGGGCAAGCTGCGCGCCGTGGTGGCGACCTCGTCGCTCGACCTCGGCATCGACTGGGGCGACGTCGACCTGGTGATCCAGATGGGGGCACCCAAGGGCGTGAGCCGCCTGATGCAGCGGATCGGCCGGGCCAACCACCGGCTGGACGAGCCCAGCCGCGCCATGATCGCGCCGGCCAACCGCTTCGAGGTGCTGGAATCGCTGGCCGCACTCGAAGCCGTCGAGGCGCGCGAACTCGACGGCGATCCGCCGCGGCCGCCCTGCCTCGACGTGCTGGCCCAGCACATCGTGGGCACCGCCTGCGCCCATCCGATCGACCGCGAGGCGTTCTTCGCCGAAGTGCGGCGTGCCCAGCCCTATCGCGAACTGCCGCGCCAGGACTACGACGACACGTTCGATTTCGTGGCCACGGGCGGCTATGCGCTGGCCGCCTACGACCGCTGGCACCGGCTGAAGGAACTGCCCGGCGGACGCTGGATGCTGGCCTCGCCGCTGGTGGCGCGGCAATTCCGCCTGAATGTCGGCACCATCGTCGAGCTGCCTTTGCTGAAGGTGAAGCTGCGGCGCGGGCCGGTCCTGGGGGAGGTCGAGGAGTCTTTTATCCAGGGGCTGGTGCCGGGCGACACCTTCACCTTTGCGGGGCGGCTGCTGCGCTTCGAGGGCGTGAAGGAGCTGATGGCGCAATGTTCCTTGGCGACCGGCGGCGGCGATCCCAAGGTGCCGGCCTATGGCGGCGGTCGCCTGCCGCTTTCGACCTTCCTGGCCGACCGGGTACGCGGCATCCTGGAAGATCCGTCGCGGCACCCCAAGCTGCCGGACGAGGTGCGCGAATGGCTGCGCATCCAGCGCGTCCGTTCGACCCTGCCGCGCAGCGACCGGCTGCTGGTCGAGGGATTCCCGCGCGGCGGCAAGCAGTTCATCGTGGCCTATTGCTTCGAGGGACGGAACGCCCACCAGACGCTGGGCATGCTGCTGACGCGGCGCATGGAGCGTCTGGGGCTGAGGCCGCTGGGTTTCGTCGCCACCGACTATGTGCTGGGTCTGTGGGGCCTGCGGCCGCCCACGGCGGCGCAACTCGACCAGCTCTTCGACGAGGACATGCTGGGCGACGATCTCGAGGCGTGGATGGATGAATCGACCATGCTGCGCCGCTCGTTCCGCAACGTCGCGGTGATCGCCGGCCTGATCGAGCGGCGCTTTCCCGGCGAGGAGAAGTCACGCCGGCAGGTGACGTTCAGTTCCGACCTGATCTACGACACGCTGCGCCAGCACGAGCCCGACCACATCCTGCTGCGGGCCACCCGCCAGGATGCGGCGTGGCAACTGGCCGACCTCAAGCGCCTGGGCGATCTGCTGCGACGGGCCAAGGGCCGCATCGACTACCGCCGGCTCGACCGCATCTCGCCGCTCGCCGTGCCGGTGCTGCTGGAGATCGGACGCGAGCAGGTGCTGGGCGGCACGGCAGAGGACGAACTCCTCGACATCGCCGCCCAGGAGTTGATCGACGAGGCGACGCGGCTCTAGCGACGGCTGGCGGACGACTTCATCCAGCGCCGGTAGCTCAGGTAGTTGCCGGCGAGCGCCAGGCCGAAGCCGGCGAAGGCGGCGCAGACCAGCATAAGGAAATAGAATTCGTTCGTCGTCATCCGGGGCTCCATCGCAAAACAAGGCAAGGATGCCCGGCCGTCGCCCGGTCGCGTTGACTTAGGTCAATTTCAGTGAAAATCCCGCGAGGGGATACGGATTTTCGGCCGGTCGGGCACGGCCGGAACGGCCCGGCTGGAGCGGTGGCGCGTGGCATTGGCCTCGGGCACCGCCACGCGGCGGTCGCCCGGGTCGCTGCGGACTTCGTCGCCGCGGCCAGTGGTCAGGCGGAAGGTCTCGTCGATCTCGGCGATGCGGTCGAGGTCGGCCGACCAGTCCCAGAGCTGTTCGGCGACCAGATGGATCACCAGCCCCTCGCGCTGGATGCGCCCCCGCACGCCCAGCAGGCGGGCGCCCATGACGGTGCGGCGGTGGGCCGCGAAGACTCTTGGCCAGACCACGAGATTGGCGATGCCGCTTTCGTCCTCGATGGTGACGAACACCACGCCCGAGGCGGTGCCCGGACGCTGCCGCACCAGCACCAGACCGGCGAGGGTGAAGATGTCTCCATTCCTGGAAGTGGCCAGCACCGTGGTGCCGGACACGCCCTTCTGCATCAGCGCCGGCCGCAGCAGCGCCAGGGGATGGGAGCGCAGCGACATGGAAAAGCTGCCGTAGTCGTCCACCACCTGCTCGCCCAGCGTCAATGCCGGCAGGGAGACGGCGGGTTCGAGGTCGCGCACCTTCGGCCGATCCGGCGGCCGTTCGTCGAGCAACGGCAGGCGCGCGTCGGAGAAGCCGCGCACCGCCCACAGAACGTCGCGGCGGCTGAGCCCCAGCGAGGCGAAGGCGTCGGCGCGGGCGAGTGCTGCGATCTGGCGCTTGGTGAGGCCGCTCCGCCGCCACAGGTCGGCCGGGTCGCGATAGGGCTCGGTGCGGCGCTCGACCAGGCGCTTCATGTCGGCCTCGGCGAGGCCCGCGACCTGGCGCAAGCCGAGGCGGAGCGCGCAGCGGTTGCTTTGGCTCGGCTCCAGCGTGCAATCCCAGTCGCTGGCGTTGATGTCGGGCGGCCGCACCTCGACGCCGTGCTCGCGGGCGTCGCGCACGAGCTGGGCCGGCGCATAAAACCCCATCGGCTGCGAATTGAGCAGGGCGGCGGCGAAGACCTCGGGGTAGTAGTGTTTTACCCAGGACGAGACGTAGACCAGGATCGCGAAGCTGGCGGCATGGCTTTCTGGGAAGCCGTACTCGCCGAAGCCCTCGATCTGCTTAAAACAGCGCTCGGCAAAGTCACGCGCGTAGCCGTTGCCCACCATGCCCTCGATGAAATCGTCCTTCAGCTTGTGGATCGTGCCGGCCCGGCGGAACGTCGCCATGGCGCGGCGCAGCTTGTCGGCCTTGGCCGGGCTGAAGCCGGCCGCGACGATGGCGATCTGCATCGCCTGTTCCTGGAACAGCGGCACGCCGCGCGTTCTTGCCAGGACATCCCTGAGTTTCCCCGGATACTCGATTTCCTCGGCCTTCCTGGCCCGGTTCTTCAGATAGGGATGGACCATGCCGCCCTGGATGGGGCCGGGCCGCACGATCGCCACCTCGACGACGAGATCGTAGTAGTCGCGCGGCCTGAGCCGCGGCAGCATCGACATCTGCGCCCGGCTCTCGACCTGGAACACGCCGACCGAGTCGGCCTTGCACAGCATGTCGTAGACCGCCGGGTCGTTGGGCCTCATGTCGAGCCGGGGGTGCTCGTCATAGTGCCTTGCGATCAGATCGAAGCTCTTGTGCAGGCAGGTCAGCATGCCGAGCGCCAGCACGTCGACCTTGTAGATGCCGAGCACGTCGAGGTCGTCCTTGTCCCATTCGACGACGGTGCGGTCCTCCATGGCCGCGTTCTGGATCGGCATCAGCTCGTCGAGGCGATCGGCGGTGAGCACGAAGCCGCCGACATGCTGCGAGAGATGGCGGGGAAAGCCGCACAGGGTGGCCGACAGTTCGAGAGCCAGCGCCAGACGGGGATCGCCGGGATCGAGGCCGGCCTCGACGACATGCCTGCGGTCGATGCCGCCCGATCCCATGCCCCACACCGTATCGGCCATGACTCCCACCGTGTCGGGTGACAGGCCGAGCGCCTTGCCGACGTCGCGGATGGCGCTGCGGCTCCGGTAGGCGATCACCGTGGCGGCGAGCGCCGCCCGGCTGCGGCTCCACTTGCCGTAGATCCACTGGATCACTTCCTCGCGCCGCTCGTGCTCGAAATCGACGTCGATGTCGGGCGGCTCGTCGCGCGCGTTGGACAGGAAGCGCTCGAACAGGACTTTGACTTCGTTGGGATTGACCTCGGTGATGCCGAGGCTGTAGCAGACCGCGGAGTTGGCGGCCGAGCCGCGGCCCTGGCAGAGGATGCCGAGGTCGCGCGCCTTGGCGACGATCTCGTGCACGGTCAGGAAGTAGGGCGCGATCCTCTTCTTTTCGATCAGCGCGAACTCGTGCCGGATCGTTTTGGCGACCTCGCGCGGAATGCCCCCGGGATAGCGCCGCGCCGCGCCCTCCCAGGTGAGCCCGACGAGCTTGTCCTGGGGGGTCTCGCCGCCTTCGTACTCGACCGGATACTGGTAGGTGAGCTGGCTGAGCGAGAAGCCGCAGCGCGCGACGATCTCCTGGGTGCGTGCGATGGCGGACGGATGACGGCGGAACAGCCGCGCCATCTCCTGCGGCTCCTTGAGGTGCCGCTCGGCGCTGGCGAAGCGGCGCAGGCCGAGCGCGTCGACCGTGCAGCCGAGCCGGATGGCCGTGACCACGTCCTGCAACGCCCGCCGCTCGGGGACGTGATAGTGCACGTCGTTGGTGGCGACGAATCCGACCTTCATGTCGGCCGCGAGATTGTCGAGCTGGGCCAGGCGGCGCGCGTCGTCGCCGCGGAACAGCATGGTGCCGGCGAGGTAGCAGCGGTCGCCGAACAGGCGGGCCAGCGCCCGCAGGCGCTCGCGGAAGGCCGGATCGTCGGGCCGGCGCGGCGGCAGGACGATCGCAAGCAGGCCGTCGGCGTGGGCGGCGAGGTCGTCGAAGGCGAGGTCGCACCGGCCTTTCTCGGCGCGGCGGTTGCCCAGCGTCAGGAGGCGGGAGAGCCGCTTGTAGGCGGCGAGGTCGGTCGGATAGGCGAGCAGGGAATAGCCGTCGCGCGTCTCGAGCCGGGCGCCGACCAGCAGCTTGATCCGGTCCTCCTCCGGCGCCGGGTGCTCCTCGTAGTACTCCTTGATCGCGGCATAGGCCCGCACCACGCCGGCCAGGGTGTTGCGGTCGGCGATGCCGATGGCGCTGTGGCCGAGCTCGATCGCCTGCCGCACCAGCTCGCCGGGATGCGAGCCGCCGCGCAGGAAGCTGTAGTTGGTCGTGACCTGCAGCTCGGCGTAGCGCACGGCGTCACGCGGCGTCGAGTTCGTGCACGCGCGCAAGCGGCACGCCGCGGATGGCGACACCCTCGATCCGCAGCACCTGCAGGAAGACCTCGTCGCTGCTGACCAGCACCGCCGAGACCGCCTCGGCGCAGGCGGCGTAGAAGCAGTCGTGCACGGGCCGGCCGCACTGCAGCGCCAGGGCCAGCGCGCGGTTGCGCAGCCGCGACGATTCGACGAAGGCCGAGATGAAGGGCGGCAGGGCGATGTTGCGCACGATGGGGGCGGCCTGCTCGGCCGCGATCTCGCGGCGCGCGGCCTTCTTCCAGGCAAGGTCGGCCACGCCGGCGATCAGGATGTCGGGCGCGATCAGTTCGCGGCGGTTGACCAGCAGCGAGCGCGCCTGCGGCCGCAGCGGTTCCTCGACGAACCACTTGATGGCGACGCCCGGATCGACCACCACGATCATCGGCCGTCGGGCGTCATGGCGGCGATGCGG
This sequence comes from Reyranella sp., assembly GCA_019745575.1. Lineage (GTDB taxonomy): Bacteria > Pseudomonadota > Alphaproteobacteria > Reyranellales > Reyranellaceae > Reyranella. The sequence goes on from JAIETA010000295.1 coordinate 36,908, forward strand.
TCGGCCTCGGCCACGGCATCGACGATCAGGGGCTGGCGCGAGGCCCGGGTCAGCAGTTCGCGCACCTCGGCCTCGAGCGAGCAGCCGCGGGTGCGGGCGCGGGCCTTGAGGCGGGTGATGACGGTGTCGTCGAGATTGCGGATGGCGATCGTGCCCATGGCGCTTCCTTTCAGGCGCAGAATCCGTGGAGGAACCAGCGGGCCGTCGGCTGGCCGTTGGCCGAGAGCTTGTAGGGGCCGTCGCGGAACAGCCAGAAGCGGCCGCCGTCGTCGTCTTCGACGCGGTAATAGTCGCGCACCGGCGGCACGGCGTTTGCCGGCGGCCGGCTGCCGTCGGGCCTGGGCCGCCACCATTCGTCGGCGATCCGCTCCGGCCCCTCGGCGCGCACGATGCGATGGGCATGCCGGCGCCAGTGGAAGACCGACGGCGGATCGTCGGGCACGAAGGCGGTGACATCGACCGGCTCGGGCCGCCGCAGCAGCCGCGTCGGCCGCGCGCCCTTGAGAGCGGCCAGACGCCGCCAGGCGCCGTCGGCGGCCGGCCGGGACGAGACGCGG